>CAZWVP010000012.1:0-14734 GCA_964636635.1 uncultured Candidatus Peribacteria bacterium | reverse complement strand
ACAGCATGGTGCCTGCGGCAGGCAGTGCTTCAATCACCTCTTCCGTTTCACCGTTCCAACGAAGCAGTTTTTTGCCGTTTCGCACGAACGCGGTTTCCTTGGCGTTGTTGAAGAACGAAACATGCGAAAGCAATTCCGCAGGCTTCTTGCCGTCCAAACGCACGTAGCGGTACTGCTTCAAACGAACGTCCGGCAGAAGGCGCCGCAACGCTTGTTCCACCGTGCGTTCTTCATTGTTCACGATGACGGTGTCGATGAAAACTTCCGGAGCCTCGACTCGTTTGACCATCGGCAGCGCGACGCCGGCAGGCAAGCTTTCCGCGACCGGTTCCGGCGTCGAACGACGTCTGGCTTCAATCCAATTTTTCAACGAAGCGAAGTAGACGTCCCCCTCCGCCGTACGCTCCGGGTGTGGCATGAGTGCCACCACGTTGCCCGCGGGGTTGCAAATGCCGGCAATGGCCTTCACGGAGCCGTTCGGAGTAACGGCTGCGTCTTCGGAAACATTCCCCTCGGCATCGCAGTAACAAAAAGCAATCTGGTCGTTTTCGGCCAAAGCAGCGATCACCTCGGGGTCGCGACTCATGAAACGCCCTTCGCCGTGAGCGATGGGCACGTGCATGGGCTTCGTCCAGTCGGAAGTCGCACAGCGGTCGGTTTTGCAGACGGGCTTTATCCAGACCCATTCGTTGATGAACCCGGGCGTCACGAAACCTTTCGCCGTGGCGACGGCGTTCTTGGCCAACGACATGCGCAAACCGTTGCCCAAAGGCACCAAGCCGCTCTCCACGAGCATTTGCGCACCGTTGCAGTTGCCTATCACCGCCTTGCCTGCGGCCGCCTCTTTGGAAATGTGAGCGAACAGCGGATCGCGTGCGGCCACCATGCCGCTGCGGCCACGGTCCTCGTAACTGAATCCTCCGACCAGAAAGTACGCGTCGATGTTCTCCAACTTGCCGCGGTCGTCGTTCCAGCGAAACGAAACCGGCTCCATACCGGCACGACGGACGGCGCGGATGCTCTCCACTTCGCAGTTGTTGCCGGGAAAAGAGATGATGGCGACGCGAATCATGTGCTAAACGGTCATGATTTCCTGTTCTTTTTTCTTCATGTGCTCGTCGATGGCCGTGTTCACCTTGTCCACTGCCGTCTGCAAGTCTTTCTGCAGGCGTTCTTTCACGTCTTCGTCTTTTTCCTGCTTGATGGCGTCGTGAATAATTTGGCGCTGCTGACGAACGCTGATGCGCGCCTCTTCGGCGATTTTATGCACGTCTTTGGCCAGCACCTTGCGACGTTCCTCGGTCATCGTCGGCAAAGTCAGTCGAATCACTCGACCGTCGCTCGTCGGCGTGGCGCCGATGTCCGCCTTCTGCAAGCCGACTTCAATGTCTTTGGCAATGGAAGCGTCCCACGGCTGAATGACAATGGTGCGTGCACCGTCCAAGCTGATGCCGGCCAAAGTTTTGAGCGGCTGCGTTTGACCGTAGGCGAACACGTCGACGTGCTCCACCATGGCGGCGTTGGCACGGCCGGACTGCAACTTGGCGTATTCACCGGCCAAGAAATGCAAAACCTTTTCTCCTTCCTGAGCGAATGCGGCAATGAGGGGGTCCATAGAAGGTGAGGATTAGGGATTAAGATTAAGATTACGGTTAAGGGAATGTCAGATCGAGCCTGACGAGATCACGAGACAAGAGTGCCGACGTCTTCACCGGCAGCGGCCTTGAGAAGAGCACCCGGCTTGCTTAAGTTGAACACGCGAATGGGCAAATTCTGGTCTTCGCACAAACTGAACGCCGCCTGGTCCATAACCGAGAGTTTCTTGCGCAGAGCGTCTTCGTAGGAAAGCTTCTTCAGCAGTTTCGCATCTTTGAACTTGCGCGGGTCTTTGTCGTACACACCGTCCACGTTCGTGGCTTTCAGCAGCACGTCGCAGTTGAGCTCCAACGCGCGCAAAGCGGCCGCGGAGTCGGTGGTGAAGTACGGGTTGCCCGTGCCTCCCGAGCAAATGACAATGCGTTTTTTTTCCAAGTGACGCACCGCCCGGCGGCGGATGAACTGCTCGGCCAATTGAGGCACTTCTATGGCGCTGCATACGCGAGTGTCGGCGCCGAACGACTCCAAAGCCGACTGCAAGCCGACGCTATTCATAATGGTGGCAAGCATGCCCATGGCGTCGCTGGCCGTGCGTTCGATGCCGTTTTCTTTCGTGTCTCGGTAGCGCCAAATGTTGCCTCCGCCCACGACCACCACCACCTCGACGCCTTTGTCCGCCAGTTTTACGATGTCTTTGGCGATGAGCAGAAGTGTTTCGTGGTGCAGTCCGAACTGAAGCGGCCCGGAGAGCGCTTCTCCGGAAAGCTTGAGCATGATGCGTTTATAAGTGGGTTTGGCCATGTACCGAGAGCATACGCAGAAGGCGTCGGTTTTCCAAATTTTCCGTCGGCGTAGTCCCCATTTTGGGCGGTTGGTCCAAAGTGCGATTCTCCTTGGACATCACAACATAGTACCACAAGACCCATTTTTTCACAAGACGTGATATACTGTTGTACGAGCGCAGTTTTTCTGCGGTTCTTTGTACAGCCCCCGTAGCTCAGTGGATAGAGCAGAAGGTTTCTAACCTTTTGGCCGCAGGTTCAATTCCTGCCGGGGGTACCACCCCATTCTCGTTTACCTGCCGAAGTGCAGCGTGACAAAAATGAGAACGGTTCCCACCAAAAGCAGCGCGTTGGCGTAACCGCCAATGCTTGCCATGCGTTTCTGCGCATCTTTCGCCATGCCCAAAGCGGAACAAAGCAGTCCCACCAGCGACAGTGCCGGCCAAGCCGCCAAGGTCACTATTTGCGTGCTGACCACAAGCTGCTCACCCGCAAGTGCAATCGCTTCCCCCGAAGTCCAAAACACCAGCAAAGCCAAGCCTGCAAGAAGCGCGCAGACGACCGAGAGATTGCCGAACAAGGAAGGGGTACGCATACGATGGATGATAGCAAAAGAAGGGATTATACTCACACTCGACGAAGCCGAGCTTCATTTCTTACCGCACTGCCATGGCCGACAAGCAAAACCCCGCCCGCAAGATGATTGACCGAAACAACGTCGGCACGGGAGTATTTTCCAACACCGTGAACCTTTCCATGACTCCCCAAGAGCTTTTTTTGGATTTCGGGCTCATCGCCCCACCAACCTCCGTGTTTGGCGGGGAAAACGATGTGACACTGGTCAGTCGCGTGGTTCTCACCAAGCAACACGCCCTGCAACTACGCGATGCGCTGACGCGAACGTTGGAAGGAGCGTAGTTGGCGAAAACGGCCCCATACCTGCACTTCCGCTTGCAAGACAATGCAGCGCATTTCTGCTATAATGAATACACATTACTAACACACACTTTATGTCAGACGGTTCCGAAGCCCCCGTTTCCAGTTTCCAGCAAAAAATAGAAAGTCGTCAGCAAGTGAACGAGCAAGAAGTCGGTGCCGCTCAAGCGGAGCTGGCACAAATTAATCCGCAGGAGAACAAAGACATGCTCTCCCGACTGCGACAGTCGATTGAGGGATATTTTGCAGACATGCAAAGCCTCTCCGAGCCCGTGCGTGCGAAACTGGAACAGTTGCGCAACTCGCTGCCCACAAGTGAAACGGTGATGGATGCCGTGGCAACGGCAGCCGGCAATGCTCGTGACGCAGGGCAAGAAATGTTCCAAGACGGAGTGGCTGCCACGCAGGACATTTATCAAGATGTACGAAATGGCAACTTTTCCGACATCCCCCGCAAGTACCCCGTCGCGACGGCCGTTTTGGCCTTCACGGGACTCACGTGGCTCAGCGGCAAAGTGATGTCTTGGTTCGACGGCAAAGAGCGAGACGGTTTCTTCATGAACTTCCTGAAAACCGCAGCCACCGTCACGGGCGTAGCCTACATATCACGCCTCATTCAGAAGTATTCGGCGCCGGCGAAGACGGCAGATGCAAACGCCGACGCAGACACCGCAACCGCTCCCTCCGAAGAAAACTCTCCGTCTCCGTCCGACACGCCGTCTCTCACAACCTCCGCTGCTCCCGCAAGCGTGCCCACTGCACCGTCACCGGCCACGCCTTCATCGGCTCCGGCTACCGCCGCACCCGCAGCGGCTGCTCCGAGTTCCACCCCTGCAGCGGCACCCGTACTGAAAGACATTCCTTCGAGCATCAGTTTCGCAGAATTTCAGAAAGGAATGGATGTAGCCGGATACAAAGTAAAAGTGACGTTGCCGGACATCATCACCGTCAACGGCAAAAATTGGAAGTTGACGCATTGGGCGGTGAAGCTCAGCTTCAAAGACGTCTCGTGGGCCAACGACACTTTGACTATAGAAGGTGGAAAGCTCAGTGAGAAAAAAGGAGACAGAGAAGCGTCGAAGCTGAACAAAACCGAAGCCTTGACGCTTCTGAACAAAATCGCGAGTTCTACAAAAGACATCCCCATTCTCGACAAGAACAAGAAGCCTACCGGAGGTGTTCTCAAGCCTGTCTAGAGAACCTTTCATCTCCCGCCGCGCCGTGCCGGAACTTCCGATGCGGCGTTTTGGGAATTGCCGATGTTGATGCGAAACTGGTTCGGCCCCACTTTCTCCCAGCCTCCCCAAGCACAGTTCACCGTGGCTTGCTGCGTAACCGTACCCGACTCGTTGGTGACGGTTTCCACGTCGCATGTCTTTTGTTGGTTGCAGGCGACATCGCCGCAGGGAGTCCCCTTGCAAACAAATGGCTGCTTGTCGATGATCACGGATGGAGGTTTCGTACACGTGCAACCGTCCAGTGCGGCCGTATTTTCTTGAATGCCGGCACCGGAAACACAACTCCATTTGTTGAGTTCGGCCAGAATTTCCACGGAGAAATCGGTACGAGTGCCCATGCCGTTGCGACGGCAGAGTTCTTCACAGCTGGGCTTGCATTGCCAGCATTGCAACTGACCTTGCGCGCCAGCCAGCGCGCAGTCGGCATCGCAAGAGGCTTCGCACAAAATTTGGCTGGAGAAAGTGTGAGCGGGGCACGTAAGGCACTCGAAGCAATCCACGCCGCTTATCATGCGCGCCGAACAGGTGCCGTTACCGCACGACTTTTCGCAAGTGTCTTTACTCACACTGGAACCTTCGGGGCAGGCTTCCTCCGGCAAGACGGGTGCCGGCTCGTCTCGTAAGTCTTCGCAGACAAAACAAGTCGAATTCGCGCCACCGCTCTCCGCCGAAACACAGGTTGTGGGACACACGCGGTCACACTCTTCCGCCGAATAGAGAGGCGGTTTGCAATCCCCTTCGTTCAAGGGCTCCGAAGCGCCGCCGCCGCACTCTTTGCACCAGAGAGCATCGTAACCGTAGCACTGAGGCTGGCACGCTTGAGTGGCGAGGATTTCGCGGTAGAAACGTAATAAGGCCAAAACCAACACCGCCACCACACAGGCAATGAGAACTAAAGAAACAAAGGTATTTCCGCGTCGAAATGCGGCTAGAATCGATCGTGACATCGCGCTCGAGTCTACGTGTGAAAATGGTGAAATATAGTTGACATAATAGGCAAATAGACGTAATTTCTGCCTAACTTCTTTCTATAGCTCTATGAAGCGCACTCTCATCCTTATCGGCAGCAGCGTGGTTCTGGCGTTGATCGCCATTGCCGCCCCTCAGGCTAACGCTTTGTCGTACATTCCTCCCGTTACGGCCACGCCTCCGAACTGTTCCTACTACGGCAACACGGGTTCGTGCTTCAATTACGGTTACTACCAGCCGACTTACGGCTACAACCAGAACTACTACGGCAACTGCGGCACCGGCTGCGGCACCTCCTATAACTACGGTTGCGGCTCCGGCTGCGTCAACAACTACTCCACCGGCTGCGGCACGAACTGCGGCTACGGCTACAACAATTACAACTACAACACACCCTACTACAACAACTCCTACACCACTCGCCCCTACTACCCGTCGTACGCTCAACCCTCGTACTACGGCTCCGTCATCAACACCGGCGGCTACAACTACCCGTACTACCAGCCGCGCCCGCGCATCAGCAAGCCGAAGGTGACCGTGAACATTCGCTACAACGTGGAAACGCCGTACATGCCGTACGGCCAGAACTACGGTTGGTAATTCTTCGCACTTTCGCATCTCAAACCCCGCTCAGGCGGGGTTTTTTTCTGTCTCTGCGTTTAAAGTGTCTGGGGTACACTGCCATTTATGAAATCCTCAGCTGCGAAGAAAAGGCAATGCAATTACTACACGCTCAGCGGTTGCATACTCGCGATTGTCTGCTTGTTCTTCCTTTTCGGCCCGGAAGACAATCTGGTGTTTCTCGGTACCGTGCTTTTTCTCTTTGTTTTGGCACTGCGAGAATTAAGTGCTGTTCATGGCAGCGTGGTGTATCGCATTGCCTACTGCAGCGCTGCATATCTCATTCTGGCGTGGATTGTCATCGCCAGCTCTCAGAACACGGGAATGGGGGGATTTGGCATTGCGATAGTCGGTGGAATTCTGCTGCTATTCATGAGTTTGGTAGGGCTTATTGACGCGAAACGTTTGGTGGAATCGCGACAGAAAGACATAAGACTCTTTCTTGCTACTGCCACCGCTCTGTCTCTGCCGATGGTTTTCCCTGTAAGCATTGCCTTTGAATATGCAAAACCGTGGTTCGACAAATATGTGTACCTCGATACCCTAAAGGCGAATTTGCGTTGTGCGGAAATCGATACCTATCTTCTGTCCCAGTACCTCCGCCGTGGCGAATCCATGCACGACATTCAGTGGAGAATGCCAGTACGGGAAAGCAACTACTCCATCGACTGCTGGTCGGCCATGGCCATACACAATCGTCAGCCAAAATACTGTGAGGAGTTAGTAAAATGGGGCCCGCAGGTCGTTCCGCCGACCACCATGAAGCATTGTTTGGATGAAGCCTCGAGAGAATTCTTTCGCTAACACTACTGCCGAAAGTTTATTTTGGCTTCAGAAAAAGCAGAAAGTGCGGTAAAATGTGTGTGATATATGCACAAACGCCTCACCAAAATCGTCTGCACACTGGGCCCCGCCAGCAACACCGAAGACCAAATTCGTCAGTTGGTGGCTTCCGGCATGAACGTCTGCCGCATAAACCTTTCGCATGGCAACTACGAAAGCCACGGTGCGGTGATTGCGCGCGTGCGAGCGGTGAGCGCCGCGTTGCAGGTGCCGGTGGGCATTTTGGTGGATACCAGCGGACCGGAAATTCGCACGGGTGACCGCAAGGAGCCTTTGTTGCTCAAGCGTAACGACGTGGTGGTGTTCTGCCCGACGGACAAAGCCCCCGCCGAAAGCAAAGAACCCGTCATTACCGTGAACCACGAATTTTTCGCGGAAGATGCCGTGCACGCCCGCGCCATTTTGGTGGATAACGGCGAATTGGGTTTCGAACTGCTGGAAGTGACGAAAGACGGCCTGGTGCGCGCTCGCGCTTTGCAGGAAGGGAAAATCGGCTCTCGCCGCCACGTGAACCTGCCGGGTGCGCGTCTCAGCATGCCTTCGCTTACGGACCGCGACTGGGAAGACATTCGTTTCGGTTGCGAGCAGGGCGCGGAATTTCTGGCACTCTCGTTCGTGCGCACCGCCGAAGACATTACGGCGGTTCGGCGCTTTACCAAAGACTTCCCCGTACAACCACAGATCATCGCCAAAATCGAGACGCAGGAGGCACTGGAAGACATCGAGGCCATCGTGGAAGCCTGTGACGGCATCATGGTCGCGCGCGGCGATTTGGGTGCGGAAGTGCCCTTCGAACGTCTGCCCGCCATTCAAGACGAACTCGTGACTCGTTGCCTTGATGCGCGCAAGCCCGTCATCGTGGCCACGCACATGCTTGAAAGCATGTGCGAGCACCCCATTCCCACGCGCGCGGAAATGACCGACGTGGCGCACGCCGCCATGACTCTGACCGACGCCACCATGCTTTCGGGCGAAACGGCCAGTGGCAAGCACCCCGCTCTGGCGGTGGAAGCCATGCATAAGCTGTTGCAAGCCACCGAGGAATACCTCGGCCGCTTCACACCCACCCACAGCATCGCCCTGCGCAGCAGCACCGACGTGGAAGTTGAAGGCATCATTCAGCTCGCTCGCGACAACAAAGCCGCCGTCATTTTGGTGGAAGACGAAAGCAAAGAAGCCGTGGCCGCTTTGAGTAACGCACGTTCCGGCATTCCCGTGGTGGTGCGAACGGATGACGCGGAGTGGCGCCAGCGGTGCTCACTGCTCTACGGCGTATTCGCTTTCCCCGTGCAAGGAGCCATTCCGGCTTCGCTGCAAGAAACTCCGGCCGTATTGGTGCTTTCATTGCCGCCGAACCAAAAAGACGGACGTCGTTTCAAAGCAACCGTTCTGAAATAGACAAATAGAGGAGGACGAACGTTCCGTCGTGACATCGTTTTGCGTGGCCCGACTACCACTTGTGCCACGGCATTTCCAGGTCGCTGAGCGGCACGTCGTCCAAGTCGGCATGCACCTGCTTCGCACCGCTTTTTTTCGATGCGGGCAGAGCCGCGCGTACTCTCAGTTGGCGACGGAAGTGCAAACCCAGAGTCAGGAAGATGGCGGTGATGAGAACGCCGATACCAAGCAGCAAGCGCGCGAGCAGCAGCGTGCCGGCATTCTGTTCGCCGGAAATTTGCTGCGGACCGGCCGCGCCGCGGAAGGTCATGAACGTGCAGACCAGCGTGCACTCTTTGTCACCGTCGCACTCTTCGTCGGAATCAATCACGCCGTCGCCGCATCTGGCGACGCTGCAGTCGCTGCGGCAGGCATCGGCTTGCGCATCGCTGTTGTCTTGCCCCGCATCGCATTCTTCACCAATGTCCTTCACGCCGTCGCCGCAGTGGTATTGCTTGCAATCCAAGCGGCAAGAATTCGGCAATTCGTTCGAGTTTCGGTCGCCGGTGTCGCAATCTTCACCCGGGTCCAAGCGGGCGTTACCGCATCCCGTTTCATTGAGACAAACGGAAGAACAACCGTCTCCGCCAATCACGTTTCCATCGTCACACTGTTCGTCGCCTTCAATTTGTGCGTTGCCGCAAAGGGGGCGTGTGCAAGCACGCGTACAATCGTCTTCGTTGCTTTCGTTGGCGTCGTCGCACTCTTCGCGACCTTCGCGAATGCCGTTGCCGCACACGGGCAACAAACAACTGGCCAAGCAGTCGTCACCGCCGGCCGTGTTCCCGTCATCACACTGTTCGCGTCCTTCCAACACGCCGTCGCCGCATTTGGCACGCGTACAGTCGTTCGGGCACATGTCGGCATTGTCTTCGTTGCCGTCATCGCATTCTTCGCCCGCTTGCATGAGCATGTCGCCGCAGCGAGGCAAGGTGCAAGTGTTCGTGCACGCATCCAAGTTCGCCTGGTTCCCGTCGTCACACTGTTCGTCGCCTTGCACAAAGCCGTCACCGCAAGCAGCGAGCAGGCAGAGACTCGTGCATGCATCGGATTCGTCAAGATTCGCATCGTCACACTGCTCGCCCGGGTCCACCGTGCCGTCGCCGCACGAGATGCCTGCGGGCGGGGCGGATGAAATCGACGAAACGACGCCAACGGATTGCGAAGAGCTCTGGATACCGTTGATGATGAACACCGGCGGCAGCGGAGCCGTCGGCAAAGAAGACGAAGCCGCGGATTGCACGCTTGAGCTTGAAGCGGACGATGCGGGAGTAGGCGTGGGGGCAACCGAGGAAGAAGACCGGGATGAACGACATTCCGGCAAAAATTCCAAGCGGCAACCGCCGGAGCAGCTTTCCCCTTCGCATGTCGGAGCCGTGCAGTTCGTACCGCACTCGTTTTCCAGGTATCGCGTGGCTATGACGATTTCGCCCGTGGTGGGGTGAGCGATGTAGTATTCCTCCTTGTTCGGTTCACACTCCTCTCCGGCACCGCTGCTGACCACGCCGTCACCGCAACTCTGAATTTGGCAGGCATCGGTGCAGTTCGTCACGCCGTTGTACATACCCAAATCACAGCCCTCGTTCGCATCCACCACGCCGTTACCGCACAGAGCAGGGTCGGCTTCCGGCTTCACGGGACACCCCGTCGTGCCGTATGGCTTTCCGGCGCAATCCGCTTGCGCAAGCGCCGTTTGCCCCGCGCTCACCGAGAGCACCACTGCCGTCAAACACAGCAAGATACGAAACATATCTCACTATTATAGCGAAAAACGCTCTTTTTGGCTAGAGCTCCAAATAGGTGACGTCTTTGGTCTTGGGCGGCAGCATCATCTGCACTTGGCCGTCCGTACGCAGGGCGTCTATGGATTGTTGTTCGGAGAGCTTCATACTCAGTATTTCCTGATCCAGCTGCAGTTGGTTGCGCTCGCGCTCGAGCGTTCGCAGCGTATACCCCTTGGTGGCGTTGGCGTTTTGGTGGAACAAAATGAGCAAAGCCAACACCAAAATGATGGTGCCGATGGCGCCCATGAGCAACATGGTGCTCTGGTTCACCAGGCGACCGAGCGATGCGCGTTTGGGTAAAATGGCGTTCAATTCGGGCATACCGCCACAAATTGTAGCAGATCAGCCTCGGCGTCGCACCACACGAAGCTTGGCGCTGCGAGCGCGGGGGTTCAGCGCAATTTCCTCGGTGGAGGGCACGATGGCTTTTCGGGTGACAAGTTCCCAATCGGCACTGCGCACGGACCTGCCGGTGAGCGGATCGACTTCGTCCTCGCACCACGCTTTGAACGTGTGTTTCACCAGACGATCTTCCAACGAGTGGTACGACATGATGCCGACGCGTCCGCCCGGCAAAATAAGCTCGGGCACCGCGGCCAACAACGCCTCCAAAGCCCCGCACTCGTCGTTCACGGCCATGCGCAACGCCTGATACACCTGCGGCAAGTGTTGCTTCGCCTGCCAGCGATACAACTCTTCCACGCACGCATTCAGCTCCATCGTGGTTTGCGGACTTTTCTTTTTCAGAAGCGTGACGAGAGCGGCCACGCGGGGCACTTCACCGTATACGGCAAATATGCGCATCAGTTCGCGGTCGGGGGTATTGTGAATGAGTTCGGCTGCCGTCCGGCCCGAGTCGCGGTCGAAGCGCATGTCCAAAGGGGCGTCGAACCGAAAGCTCATGCCACGCTCGCCGTCATCCACGTGCGGTGAACTCAAGCCCAAATCTCCGAAAAGCACGTCGACGGGTTGCGGCAAGCAATCGGCAACGTTGCGAAAATTTCCGTGGTGCAGCGAAATATTGTCGTGCGCAGCCAGCCGCTCGCTCGCCATCGCCAAGTTTTTGGCGTCGGCATCTATGCCCGTCAAATGCCCTTTCGGCCCTATGCGCTCCAAAAAAGCCAAGGCGTGGCCGCCCAAGCCCAGCGTCACGTCGCAGACCCTCTCGCCCGCTTGGGGAGCGAGCGTATCCAGCGTTTCCCGAAGCAGAACCGAGGCGTGCGTAAAAGCCATGATGACCGGATGATTCTAGCCCAGTTTTTCTGGAAGCCCACGAAAACCTGACCTATACTGCAAAGCAAGGAGAGGTGGCTGAGTGGCCGAAAGCGCCGCACTGCTAATGCGGTATACGTATGTAAATGCGTATCGGGGGTTCGAATCCCCCCCTCTCCGCCAGTTCGTTTCCCCCCAAACGTATGGCCAAAGTCAGCGTGTATCTCAACTTCAAGCGCGAAACCGAGGAGGCGTTTTTGTTCTACCGGTCGGTGTTCGGCACACAATTCATCGGCGACATCGCCCGCATGGGGCAAGCTCCGCGTCCGGAAGGCATGCCGCCTTTGGCCGAAGCCGACAAACAGCTGGTAATGCACGTGGCTCTGCCGCTTCTGGGTGATTTCGTATTGATGGGCACGGATGCCCCGGAATCCATGGGCTTCAATCTGAACATGGGCAACAACTCGTACATCAACCTGGAACCCGATACGCGAGCCGAAACCGACAGACTCTTCGCCGGCCTTTCCGCAGGGGGTAAGGTGGAAATGCCGTTGCAAGAGATGTTCTGGGGAGACTACTTCGGTTCCTGCACCGACAAATTCGGCGTACAGTGGATGTTCAACTGCTCCGAAAAGACGAAGTAACTTTCCTCTTCCCACATGTCCACCACCACCGTCCTCGGGCTAGATCTCGGCGGAACGAAAATCGCCGCCGGCTTGTACGACTGCAAAACGTGGGAGGTTCTCCAATCCGAAAAAGTACCGACGCCGAAAGACTTCGCCACGGTACAAAGCGAGCTTGTGCGTTTGGCGAAAGAATTCATCCGACCCGACACTCTCGGCATCGGTCTCGGTGTGCCGGGTTTGGTGGAAAAAAACGGCATCATTCGCACGCTTCCGAACATTCCGGGGGCCGAAGGAGCGGACCTGGCCAACGTACTGAGAACGGCAACCGCACTGCCCGTGACGGTGGAAAACGATGCGAATTGCTTCACCGTGGCACAGGCAGCGTTCGGCGCAGGTAAAGGCAAAAGCGTCGTTGTCGGCATTACGCTTGGCACGGGGGTGGGCGGCGGCATCGTCATCGACGGCAACATTTTCAGAGGCGGCCACGGCTTTGCGGGCGAAATCGGTCACATGCTCCTCAAGCCGGGCGAGCCGCCATACGAGACCAAAGACAAGAGGGGTGAAATAGAGCAGTTTTTTTCCGGTACGGCTTTGGGTAAACGATGTGAAGCCGCGCAATCACCGAACCAGTACTTGGACGGCGAGACCTGCTCGTTTTTGTTTCCCGAAGTGCACCGCGAAGTGGCGTGGATGTGCGCGTCGCTCACTCACCTGCTCGACCCAGACGTCATCGTGTTCGGCGGCACGGTGGGCAGAGCTCTGAAGCCGCATTTGGCGGGCATTACGGAAGACCTCCGAGCCTGGGTGCTTCCCGGTACGCCGCTCCCCGAATTGGTGATTTCCGAACTCGTCGCTTCCAGCACGCTCGGTGCGGCCTGGATCGCTACGCGTGCCGCGAAGGATTTTTGAGATATTGATTCGCCGCGAAGTTCATGGACAAATATGGCTGGGCATCGGGCGTATACACGGCATTGAAGTGCAAGTCTTGGTCCAACCACAGACGCGTGAATTCACTCACGTCGATGGCGCCGTCGTAACCGTTCTGCTTGTTCTGCACCTGGCCTGCATTCATGAGTTTAAACGTCCAATGCAAATGCGGAGCCGTGGAAAATCCGCTTTGGCCGCTTAACGCCACAGGGTCGCCTTGGGAAATTTGCTGACCGTCCGCAACCAAACTCTGTGACAAATGACCGAGGATGCTTCGCCTCTTCGCATCGTCAATAGTGAGGTACAAGCCGTAGTTCTTCGTACCGTCATCCTTCACGGTCACCTTGCCGTCATGCGGAGCATAAATAATCGTCCCGACGGGTACGCCGAAATCGATGCCGTTGTGTCCCGCATAACCAAACTGACTGTAGACTTGCGGGTTCTGTCCGAAACCCTGAGTAACGGTGGGCTGGCCGGGCAGAGGGCAGAAGATCATGCTTTAGGATTAGGAAGTATGATTAGGAAGTAGGATTAGGATTACGTATTACGAGAGGTGGTACACCCCCTCCTTATCCACACGCTCAAAACCGTGAGAACCGAAGAAGTCGCGCTGGGCTTGCACCACAGACTGAGGCAAACGAGCGGTGCGGTAGGCATCGTAGTAACTTAAAGCCGAAGCCATGGCCGGAAGCGGTATGGCTCGAAGCGCCCCGAGTGCCACCACACTGCGCCAGTGCTGCTGGGCTTCCGCCGAAGCTCTGGCGGCAACCATGCTCTCGGCGACGGCATCTCCCGACATCATGCGTTGCCAGTAACCAAGAATGCCGGCGCGAATAATGCACCCGCCTCGCCAAATGCGCGCGATTTCGGAAAAAGGCAACGCCCATTTTTCCTCTTCGCTGGCAACGGACAGAAGGTGAAACCCTTGAGCGTAAGCGTTGAGCACAGAGAGCTCCAGAGCGGAGCGCACTTGTTCGGAAAACTTCTTGTCTACGCCGACTTCAAGAGGGTGAAGCGTGCTCTGAGCGGCTTTTTTCACGCGGAATTCCTTGGCTGCCGAAACCACGCGAGCATCCAAAGCAGCCGTGATGGTGGGGGTGCTGACGCCATAGAGCAACGCCGCTTCGGTGGTCCAGCGACCGGTACCCTTCTGCCCGGCTTTGTCTTGAATCACGTCCACCATGTCCTTGCCTGTTTCCGGATCCTTCAAGCGCAACGCCTCCACGGTAATACCGAGCAAGAACGACTGGAGCCATTCATCTTTCTGCCACTCTGCGAAACTGTCGGCAATGTGCGCGTGCGACATTCCCCCCAAACGATGCAACACATCCACACTTTCGGCGATGAGCTGCATGACCGCGTACTCAATGCCGTTGTGAACGGTTTTCACGAAGTGTCCCGCACCGGCAGGTCCCAAATACGAAACACATTGTCCTCCAATACCATCTTGAGCGGCCATTTTTTGGAACAACGGTGAAAGCTCCTCGTACGCGGACCGGTCTCCGCCCGGCATCATGGAAGGGCCTTTCAGCGCGCCTTCATGTCCGCCGCTCACACCCAAACCCAAAAAGCGCACGCCCGCCGCAGCCAGCTTCGCGGCGCGCTTTTCGGAATCTCGGTAGTGACTGTTCCCGCCGTCAACGATGATATCGCCTGTGGAAAGCCTCG
Organism: uncultured Candidatus Peribacteria bacterium; assembly: GCA_964636635.1. Taxonomy (GTDB): domain Bacteria; phylum Patescibacteriota; class Gracilibacteria; order Peribacterales; family Peribacteraceae; genus CAZWVP01. Next base: position 95 of record CAZWVP010000012.1, on the reverse strand, counting down.
GCAGAAGCTCGTCAATAACGGCATCGACCGGAGCGCCTGCGTTCACCATGAGTAAAATGGCGCGTGGCGAACTCATGCCCGAGAGCATTTCGTCG
>CAZWVP010000011.1:8761-17520 GCA_964636635.1 uncultured Candidatus Peribacteria bacterium | reverse complement strand
ACATCACCAGCACCGACATCGCTTTCCGCGTGGCGCCCCGCATAAACGCCGCCGGACGCATGGCCGACCCGGGGCTTGCGTTGCGAGCGCTCACCGAAGGCGGCGAATACGCGGCCACGCTCGCCACCTTGAATCGCGACCGTCAGGAACTGACGCGTGCGCTCATGGAGCAAGCGGAAGAAGCATGCGGCAAAACGGCAGGGCCGCTTCTGGCCGACGCGCAGTCTCACTACCCCGCCGGCGTGGTGGGGCTCATTGCCGGTCGGCTGACGGAACGCTTCGGCAAACCCAGTGCCATCGGCTGTTTGCATGACGGCGTGTGCACGGTTTCGTTGCGCAGTCCTCCGGGGTACCACATCGCACAAGGCTTGGAACGCGTCGGACACGTGCTCCTGCGTTACGGCGGGCACGCGCAAGCGGCGGGCTGCACGCTTGCGGCCGAACGCTGGCAAGAATTCGCCGAGGCGCTGGCCGCGGACATCGCCGCACACGTACGTCCGGAGGAGTTGGTGCCGACGCTTCGCATAGATGCGACGCTGGACGCGCAAGCACTGAACGTCGACATGATTCGAGAACTGCAACGACTGGAACCGTACGGCCAAGGGAACCCCGAACCGCTTTTCTTTCTGCCGCACGTGACGCTGGAACAACCGCGCGCAGTGGGCGGCGACGGCACGCATTTGCAAGCGCGCGTCGGCAACTGCAAAGTCATCGGCTTCGGTTTGGCAAACTTGTTGACGCACACCGCATCGCCTTTAGATCTCGTATGCCGAGTGAACGTGGACACGTGGCAGAATCGTGAAAGCGCCCAGCTGCAACTTGTAGACGCTAAGGTTTCACCCTGAGCCTGCCTTGTCATGAGCCTGGTTGAATGAACGAAGGGTTATACCGGCACCAACGTGCCTTCCATGGTGAACACTTCCGTGACGGGCACGTTCAAGGCGGAGGCGATTTTGTATGCCAACAAAACGGACGGCACCGTCTGCCCTCGCTCCACACTCATCACCGTCTGACGACTGACTCCCGTGCGCAATGCCAACTCCTCCTGCGTCATGCCGCGTTCGAAACGCAAGCGGCGAATAACGTTTTTGAGAGAGGGTGCGGACATCGGTTTCAATGGAAGCAAATCAAGCCGGTGCATTCTACTGCGCGAAACGAGCGGCGCAAGAAAACTTCCGTCTTAAAAAAAATTGCGCTCACCCTGCGGCTCCACGACCGAAAAAACGCGCCCGATTTTCTAAAACATCACGCTGACGACCGCCACGAGAAAAATGTAAGGCACGAACCACGAGAGCGCGAAGTGCCGGACGAAACGTCTCAGCCACATCACCGCCAACACGCTGCACACCAAAGAAGCGAGGAAGCCCGGCAACCACACCTGCCACGCAGGCAACGTCACTTCGCCCAAAAACACCTTCAGCGTCGTCACGCCCACCGCTCCGGCGATGATGGGAAAGGCGATGAGGAACGAAAAATCCAACGCCTGCTTGCGACTGAACCCGAGCATCTGCCCCATGGCGATGGTCATGCCCGAGCGTGAAATGGCAGCCGGCAAGGCGCACATTTGCGCCAAGCCGATGAAAAAAGCACGTCGAGATGTCATCTCCGTTTTCGCATCGAAACGCGACAAAAAATCCGCGAGTAGCAACACCGCGCCCGTAATGGCGAAGGTGATGCCGAGTGCCCATTGCCCGCGAAACACTTCCGCCAACCAGTCCTCCAAAAACAAGCCCGCCACCGCCCCGGGAACGGTGGCGATGACGATGTATCCGAGAAGACGAAGTTGCGTTGGCTCTCGGCGCAGTACCCCTACGCCCAAATCCCGCCACACGCCGAAGTACCAAAAAAATAACGCCAAGAGCGAACCGGCATGCAGCACCACATCGAAACTCTGCAGCTGCGCGGGCGGAATGCGCAAACCGAACAAGTGCTCAGCCAGAGCCAAATGCCCGGAGCTGGAAACGGGCAGGAATTCGGTGAGCCCTTGAATAATGCCCAGAATCAGCGATTGCAAAGGAGTCATGGCGCAATAGTAGCTCACAAAGGTCAAATTGCACATTGTCAATAATCGCATACAATAGAGCAAATGTCTGCTCTGCACGGCATCTTCGGCGCGCTTCGGGAAATGCAATTTCCCGCCACGCAAGACCCGGTTGCCACCGCGGAACCCGTTTCGAAAAACGTTCCCATCCAAAGCGAAGAAGTGAAAACACAGTCCGCGAGCGCCACCGCCAAGGTGGGGCAAATCGCGGTGGATATTTACGAAGTGGACAACTACTTCGTCATTCGCGCACCCATCGCGGGCGTGCGTTTGGGTGATTTGGAAATAGAAGCCGAAGGCAAGCAGCTCACCATTCGCGGTGTGCGCCGTCCCAATGAGGCGGTGGAGAAAGCCGCGTTCTACTTGGAAGAATGCTATTGGGGAGAATTCAAACGCTCGGTGAGCCTGCCTTGCAACATCGACGTAAAGAAAGTGAAAGCCACCTTCTCCAAAGACTGCATTCTGAAAGTGCTGGTGCCGAAGGAGGAGAAAATCAAAATCGTCCGTATCAGCGAAGGCGGCTAGCCTTCCTTCTTTATTCAGCCATGAAACTCACTCAAGCCATTCTTCCCGTCGCCGGACTCGGCACGCGTTTTTTGCCGTGGACGAAAATCGTTCCCAAAGAACTGCTGCCCATCGGCAACGAACCCATCATCGCGCATTTGGTGGATGAATGTTTGGCCGCTGGCATCAACGACATTTGCTTCGTCATCAGCCGAGGCAAAGAACTCATTCCCGAATACTTCTACAGCAACCCGTCGTTGGAAGCCGAACTGGAACGCCGCGGCAAACTGCACCACTTGGAACGCCTGCAACGGTACGACTCCGTGCGCTTGCACGTGGTGTACCAAGAAGAGCAGCACGGCGACGGCCACGCCATTTTGCAGGCGGGACACTGGGTGGAAAGTCCGTTCGTGGCCATCTTGTTCGGCGACGACTTGTTCGCCAAGGCGGACCCCGGGTTGATTCAGTTGAAAAAAGCCCTTCTGGAAGCCAACGGTTCGGAAGAGGGCGCCATCGTGGCTCTGCAGAACATCAAGCGGGAAGACACGTTGAAATACGGCATCGTGGACCCCGAGTGGACGCACAAAACGAACAAGCGTCTGCACAAAGTGAAAGGCTTGGTGGAAAAACCGAAACCCGAAGACTCCCCCTCCACGCTCGGCATCGTCGGCAGGTACATCATCCCGAAGTCCACCTTCGACGTTCTGCCCGAAGTGAGCTCCAGTCACGGCGGCGAAATTCGCCTCATCGACGCGCTCATCTCCCAACTGAAATCCATTCCCATCTTCGGCTACGAGTGCGAAGGCGTTCGCTTGGATACCGGTACGCCCGAGGGGTACAAGGAAGCGATCCGCGTGCTCGGGTAACCTACTTGCAAGAGGTCATCCACTCCGGCGTGCGCTGAGCGAGACGGAGCGTGGAGTAGTTGTAGCATTTGGCGAACACGCTGTTTTGCTTTTGATCGGCGATGGCGGAATCGAACGCGCCGCTATAGTACAAATCGGAGAGGTAACTGTAGAACTCCGGACGCGTGACGCGCTTGCCGGTGTACGAAGGTGTGAAGTAATTTCCGCGGTAGTAGGGGTGCAACGCGTGCGTGACGGACTTGTAGGGACTCGTGCGCAGAGCGAACTCTTCGCGGGAACCGTACTGCAAACCTTCGCGACTGCCGTAGTGCTTCACTTCGGTGTAGGCGTCCGTCCACGGGTACTCCACGAAGGACGGCGCGCGGTTCACAACATGCCACGGCGTGCGGCTGGCATGTGCCTGACCGACGACGGAAGCGCTGACGAGAACGGCGACGACAAGAGCGAAATTCTTCATAGTGGAGAAAAGAAAGGCTTGCATAATACATTATTTTCTTGTATTGTCAAATATCCAAGGAGATCTTTTACAACAACGATTCCCCCTAGGTATGGAAATTCCAACTTCCAACTATCAAGATCCAAAAATTAGCTGAAAGCTCGCTCTTGGAATTTGGCTCTTGAGACTTGGAGCTTCCGTCCGTGGGGGGAAATTCATTCCTCTAAAGCATCTTCTGCCAAGATGTAAAACTGGCAGAGAAAGGAGGTGATTCTATGAAAAACCTCATTCTGATTGCCTGCGCATTGTTGGCCGGACTGATTCTGGCCGATCATGTTTATGGGCAATACCCTGCGTACTACGGTACGCCCGGCTATGTGATGCCCTACGGCAGTACGGGAACGTACTACCGCGGGTATGACAGCCGAGTCGGCGGGTACGGCGTCCGCCCGGGCACGTACTACGGCGGCGGTCGCTACCCGTGGGGATACGGTGGAAACGGTTATAGCTACGATTACAGCTATTACTCCTACCACTACTCTCCTCCACGGACCGTGACTACCACCACCTGGGTCGAACATCCCGGTCTCCAGGCCTATCGCTATATGAATGCGAACGGTCAATGGTGTTGGGACGGCTACCAATGGGTGTGGGTACCGTAACCCCACACTTTCCCCCACGAAACTAACCACCGGTTCAACGTTGTGCGCGAGCATAACAACGAACCGGTGGAGTTTTTGCGTGCATTCAAGCCCAAACACTCTAAAATTCTGCAGCTTCATGGCCAAACGCGCCCTCCTTTCGGTTTCCGACAAAACTGGCATCGTGGAATTTGCGCGCGGCCTGCACGCCCTCGGTTGGGAACTGCTCAGTACGGGCGGCACCCAAAAAGCCTTGGCGGAGGCCGGCATCGCGGTGACGCCAGTGGAAGACGTCACGGGGTTTCCCGAATGTTTCGGCGGCAGAGTGAAAACCATGCACCCGAAAATCACGGGCGGCATTCTCATGCGTCGCAACCACGCGGATGACGCAAAAGAGGCGGAGAAGAACGACATCGAAGTCATCGATCTCGTCGTCATCAACCTCTACCCGTTCGAGGCCACGGCGAAAAAAGAAGGTGTCACGCACGCGGAGATGATTGAGCAAATAGATATCGGCGGACCCACGCTGCTTCGCAGTGCGGCCAAAAACGCCGATGCCGTGACGGTGATTTGCGAACCGGCGGACTACGCGGAAGTCTTGCGCGAACTGCAAACGAGCGGCGACACCTCGCCGGAACTGCGCCGCCGCTTGGCGGTGAAAGTGTTCTTGCGCACGGCCGCGTACGACGGCGCCATTGTTTCCGTATTGTCGAAGCAAACGCATCATCCGGTGGTTCTGACGAACTCCATGAATTTGCGCTACGGAGAAAACCCCCACCAGCAAGGCGCGTACTACGACGTGTACGGCGTGCCGCGCTCATGGCATGTGGTGCAGGAAGAGAAGCAAATGAGCTACCTGAACCTGCTCGATGCCGACGGCGCTTGGAATTTGGTGCGGGAATTCTCCGCTCCCACGGCCGCGTGCATCAAGCATGCCAACCCGTCCGGCGTAGCCTCGCATGAAAACATCACGGAAGCGTTTCAACGCAGCTACGACACGGACAAGCTGTCCGCCTTCGGTGTCATCGTGGCTCTCAACCGGCCTTGCCCCAAAGACGTCATTGCCAAAATCATCGACCAGAAAATTTTCACGGAAGTCATCATTGCCCCCGGTTACGAACCGGATGCCGTGGAGCTGCTGAAGTCCAAGCCGAAAATCCGCGCCATCGACGTGGACCCGGCCGGCGTGCTGCCACACGAAACCATCCGCACCTGTTTCAACGGTATGCTGGTGCAAACTCCCGATGCCAATGTGATGACGGCGGCCGACCTGACGTGCGTTACGGAAGTGAAGCCCACCGAGGAGCAAATTCACGATCTGCTCTTCGCTTGGCAGGTGGTGAAGCATGCCAAAAGCAACGCCATTGTCTTCGCCAAAGACCGCGTGAGCGTGGGCATAGGTTGCGGCCAAACCAGCCGCGTGGACTCCACGCACATCGCGACCAGACGAGCCGGTGAACGCGCAAAAGGCGCGGTGATGGCCAGCGACGCCTTCTTCCCCTTCCCCGACTCCATCGAAGAAGCCGCCAAGCACGGCATCGCCGCCATCATTCATCCGGGCGGTTCCATTCGCGACGAAGAAGTCATCGCCAAAGCCAACGAACTGCACATCCCCATCGTCACCACGGGCATTCGCGGTTTCCGACATTAACGCCTCGCCATGCTGCGTTTCCCCAAACAAGCGACGGCAATCGGCGTCTTCATCGTCGGCATGGCGTTGCTATGCTTCGCCACGTACGGAGAATCGTTGGGCAACAACTTCGTGAACTTCGACGACGACATTCTCATTTACGAAAACCCCATCGTGTGGGAAATAACCCCCTCCACGGTGTGGCAGGCGTTCACGTCGTACGATCCCGAACTCTATATTCCGCTCACGTTTCTCACGTATCAGACCGACTATCTGTTGGGCGGCGGCAAACCGTTCATGTTCCATTTGGGTAACTTGCTGCTGCACACGGCCAACGCGCTGTTGGTGACATGGTTGGTGCACCTGTTGTGGCGCCGAGCATTCCTGGCAGCGTTCTGCGGATTGATATTCGCGGTGCATCCGCTGCACACGGAAGCCGTGGCGTGGGCCAGTGCACGCAAAGACGTGTTATTCGCGTTTTTCTTTCTCTCTTCGCTCATCGCCTATGCGCGCTACAAACAAAAGGGCAGCGTGGATTTGTACTGGATTTGCCTCGTATGTTTTTTGCTGAGCCTGCTTTCCAAGGTGACGGCTGTCACACTGCCGGTGCTGCTGGTTGCCATCGATTGGTTGCAAAAACGAAGACTGTTGCACGACTGGGAAGAGAAAATTCCGTTCTTCGTTTTCAGCGCCGTTTTCACGGTCATCGCTATCTTGGGCAAAACGCATATGCTGGGAGTCAGCAGCACGCATGACAAAATTCTGATGGCGTTCAAGAGCGTCACGTTCTACGTGGAGAAACTGTTTCACCCGGTCCACCTGGCCGTCATTTATCCGTTCTCGGAACACATTTCGTTGCAGTCGCTGGCGTTCTGGCCGCATGTCGCTCTCACGTGTTTGGCTTGCTCTCTGGCTGCGGCAACGATCCATCGCACCCGCACCATCGCGTTTTGCACGCTGTTTTTCCTCGTAACCGTGGCACCCACGTTTTTGAACTTCGCGAAAGCGGGGGAAATTTTCGTGGCTTCGGATCGCTACGCCTACATTCCCTCCATCGGCGTGTTCGTGCTGGCCGGGTTCGTGCTGCAACACCTCTGGAACGTCGCCCTGTGGGGCAAGGTGACGGCCGTGGCTGTTACGGCCGCCTTGGTGCTCACGCTCTCGCCCATGGCCCGTCTGCAGGCGCAGAAATGGAAAGACGACGAAGTGTTCTTCTCGCACGCACTGGCCATGCAGCCGAATTCCGCCATCAGTCACAACAACTACGCCAACGCTTTGGTGAAAAAGGAACGCTACGGCGCGGCCGTGCGGGAGTACCGAACGGCCATTGCCTTGAAGCCCGACATGGTGCGTCCGTACGCGAATTTGGTTTTGGCCTTGAGCAAAGACGGCAAAATGGAAGAGGCCTTCACCACGCTGGCCGAAGCCATGAATCGCTTCCCGGAAAACGGCGAGCTGTACTTCAGCTTGGGCAGCCTGTACGCCATGCAACGTCAGGAAGTTCTGGCGAAAGAGGCTTGGGCGAAAGCCATTGAGCTGGATTCTTGGTACGTGCAACGCAACCTCATCGGCATTCAAAACGAAATCAACGCGCGAAACGCCGCGCAGCAATAACCTATAAATTCCGCCTGCCTTTCAAGGCCTCACGCAGCGTCGTCTGGTCGGCGAATTCAATGTCGGCACCCATGGGCAAACCGTGCGCCAAGCGCGTCACGTTCGGCACCAAACCGGTGAGCTGCTGGCGAATGTACGCGGCGGTGGCTTCGCCTTCCACGTCGGGATTCGTGGCAATCACCACTTCCGCAATGCCGCCCGCTTTGCAGCGGTCGATGAGCTCTTTCAGCTTCAGCTGTTCCGGACCCATGCCGTCGATGGGCGAGAGCACGCCGTGCAACACGTGGTACGTGCCGGTGAAGGACGCACGCTCGAACGCCACCACGTCCAACGGGTCTTCCACCACCAGCACTTGGGTGGCGTCACGCGAACCGTTGAGGCAAATTTCACACCGCTCTTCGGTACAGACCATTTGGCATTGCCGGCAGTAGCGTAATTCCTGTTTCAACTTCAAAAGCGCTTGTCCCAAGCTTTCGGGCGTGGCCCGGGAACTGCGGATAAGGTGAAACGTGAGCCGTTCGGCCGACTTGGCGCCTATGCCTGGCAGTTTGCTGAACTCCTCGATGGTTTTGGTGATTTGCGGAGGCAGAAGCGACATAACTCGCAGAGCATACGCAGAATGCTCCGGAAGAGATAGTATGAATAAAATACCTATTTACATACTTGTCAATTTAGTACGTTTTAGTACTATTTGTTCATGGGAAATACCGCACAGAATCCGCTGAGTACGTTGGACCATGCGCAATTTGACGCCGTGATCGTCGGACTCAATCATAATCGTTGCCGTTTCGCACGTTGTGATGCCACGAAAGATTTGCCGAAAGAAGCGCGCTGGGGTGATGTGCAGCAGTATGTGCAAAGCGCAGTTGCCAACGTCTTGGCCAAAGCCACCGGACAAAAGGGATATAAAATTCTCAACAGTGACGGCACGGGCCTGGTAGCCGACGCCTTGTTGCACCACGCCACCGACTACACGCATCTGCGCCAATTGGACCCTCAAACGACCGCCGATATTTTGGCGGAACGC
>CAZWVP010000011.1:6310-8751 GCA_964636635.1 uncultured Candidatus Peribacteria bacterium | reverse complement strand
TCGCAAAGACAGGCGCGACCGAGTCTTGGTGGAAGACCATCGCAGTCCGTTTTGGAACAGAGCGACCGTGGATGAATTCGCTTCGTTGCACCAAGGAGGAGAACTGCGCACATTCTCGGTTCCGAACGGCAAAGAAGGTGATGCTGCTTGGAAGCTTTTCCAACACTTCGTTCAAACACACGGCAAGCAACTCCACGCATTCTTGGAAGCAGAACTGCCGTTCCTGGCCACACTGGATGCGACGCACATCCGCACCTACCACAATGACGTGCGCGCCGCCGTGTGGAATGTCCTCGGTACCAAAACACTTCTGGATGAAGAGACGCGCACGACTATCCGTCATACTGCCGAAGCGGCTTGGGTAAAAGCCTACAACGATGATCCTCTCTCCCACATCCACAGCATCGCGCAGGAAGAAGGCCGCAGAGTGTATGCCACAAAACGTCGCCAACAATTGGAACGACTTTCCGAAACGGAATTGCATGATCTCTGTGTGTCGCATTTCGGCACCGCTCCCGACACGGCAGGATCCGCACAACTCATCACCCTCATTCTGCAGCACGAACGCAGGCATCCCGAAGCGCAAGCGCAGGTGCTGCCCGATGTGGAAACAGGCGATACGCGAGAGGTGCTGAACGCGTATTTTGCCGACCTGCTCAAAACGGAAAACCCCACGCCCGAAGACCATGCTCGCGCACGAAAGTTGCTACCCATCATGGAGTGGCATTTGTGGCAACTGTTCGACGCAGGCGAACGCCAAGTGTACGAGGAATTGCGCGGGCAACTCAATGGTTTGCTTCTGAAATACGACATCATCTTCCGCGAGCAGGAGGGCGCGTATGCCATGTACTTGGCTCTCGCCATGAAAGACCAATCCTTCACGCGAAACAAGCTGGCCGCAATGCTTTAGTACTCCTCGCCTTTTTTGAGCCTCGACTGCACGTCGCGCTCTTTTATTTTCTGGCGCTTGTCGAACTTCTTTTGCCCGCGCGCCACGCCCAAAATGATTTTGATGGTTCGCCCGGCCTTCACTTCCAACGGCAAAATGGTTACCCCCTTCTCCGCCGCGGCGTTTTCCAACTTGGCTATTTCGGCTTTGCTCAAGAGCAAATCGCGGTCTCTGCCCGGCTGGTAGTCGGCGATACCCGAAGCGAACGCGTACTGCGCGATGGTGACGTTCTTCAAAACGGGTCGTCCGGACAGAAATGAAACGTACGCCCCGCTGAGGTTCACCATACCCGCGCGGCAAGACTTCACTTCGGGACCGTTCAACGCCACGCCTGCCTGGTAGGTATCCAGAATGTCGTAGTCGTAACGGGCGCGGCGGTTTTGAGCGACGGATTTCATGAAGCGAAGATGTGGCAATCGTAGACGCGGTCCATGGACCGCGTCTACGCAGAGTGATGCGGATATTCCCGCAGCCAAAGTTGACAAATCTTAAAAAATATATAATATGAGATATGTCAGTCGCCTCTTCCGCGTTTCACAACGAAGGCGCCCGCAATTGCGGCGCGAAAAGTAGAGTTCAAGACTGGTAGAATTTTGGGCTTTTGCCCCCGGGCGAGAGCCCTATTTCAAATGCGCAGCATTTATCCTGAGCATGTCGAAGGACAAATCAACATGCTCGGCATTTCTTGGTCGAGTTCACACTCCCAGCATCTGCCACAAGATGCGGTCGCCGTAGAATAACGCGGCCATGGTGCCAAGAGCCATGAAAGGGCCGAAAGCGATGGTTTCGCCGAAGCGTTTTCGCTTGAGCGCCAACAGCACCAACACGACGCACGTACCGATGACATAGGAAAGCATGAGCCCAACCAACAGCTTGGGCCAGCTGCCGAGCAGCAGCGCCATGGTGGCGGCGAGAAAGAGATCTCCCGAACCGATGGCCTGCCCGCGGCTGGCAACCCACTGCACGCCGAAGAACCCCAACGCCACGGCCAAGCTTATCCAATGCACGCCGTGCGTGAGCAACGCGAAGACCGCGGCGAAAGCGAGCAACGCGACGTTCAGCACGTCGGGTATGAGTTGGGTGCGCGCATCAATGACGCTGATGACGAACAGCAGCCACAGGCACAGCCCGAACAGCACATGCATCCAAAGCGAAGGCAGAACGGGACGGTACCACTGCGTGATGAAAAACAGCCCGGCCGTGAGCGATTCGACGAGCGGATACTGCAACGAAATGCGCGTGCGACAGTGGCGACAGCGACCGAGCAGCAGCAAATAGCTGAGCACGGGAATGAGATCGTAAAACGCGATGTCTTTGCGGCACTGCGGACAGTGCGAACGGCCGCCCATCACTCCCTCGCCTTTGGGCAGACGCAAAATGAGAACGTTCCCGAAACTGCCGATGAGAGCGCCTATGGCCAACAGCAACGCACCTTGAAGGGAGAGCAACATACGTGCAGTCTACAGGGAAAGTTTCAGATCTCGATGCGCGT
>CAZWVP010000011.1:4268-6210 GCA_964636635.1 uncultured Candidatus Peribacteria bacterium | reverse complement strand
TTACTTGCGGCGGCGCAAGACGCGCAACCGAGCCAACGCCCCGGAACCGGCCATGGCGGCAAGCGTGATGGCGCCCATGTCAAAGCCTGATTTCGGCAAATCTTTGCCGCTCTGCTTTTTGGCGGCGAGCGGGGCCAGCTTCTTCTGCGGCACTTCCGGGTTCGCGACGGGTGCGGGGGGTACGAATTCGGGTTCGGGTTCCGGCGGCAGGAATTCCTTCGGCATCACCGTGGGGGCGTAGTCGGTTTCCACCGGCTCCCAAGGCACGTTTTCACCGGTCCACTGCGTGACTTCGGGCTCCGTTTGCGCATTGTTCTGCAAATTGGCCATGCGTGCTTGCGCTTCCACGGCCTGCTGGATGAGATGCTCCTTTTCGCGCGTCATGGGGCCGCGATCGGAAAAGCGCAGTGAACCGGAGAGTTCATTCAGCCACTGCTGCGGCAGAATGAGCGCGGTGTTCACGGTGGGGGCCGCGTACTTGTACCCCGTGTAAAACGTGAGAGCAACGGCGCTGCCGACGACGGCACCGAGCAATTGCTTGAGAAGGGAGGGACGTGCTGCCATGAGGTTTTGTGTTAATGTTTCTCCTTATGGTACCACAAAACCCTTCATGAGGCTACTTTTATACTTCTCCGGATGGAACGCGGGCAGACGCTCCACGGGGCACGGGAAGCTGCTTTCCTCCACTCCGGGGGGCAGGCGTTGGTCGTACCCGAGCAAAATGAGGTCGGGCGCAATTTCCCGCACGGGAAGCAAATAGTCTTCCGTATCGCCCAGTCGCACCTGCGCTTCCGGCACGGCGGCTTGTACGGCCTGCAAGCGCTGCTCTTCGGTTTGCATGGGTGCCCGCCCCTTGATGTGCCCCACGCTGCGGTCCCGCGCCACCACTATGTGCACGGCCCCCCGCTTGGCGGCTTCGGCGAACACGAACAAATGTCCGGGGTGCAGCCGGTCGAAGGTGCCGAACACCAACACCCGCTTATCGGCCTTCTTTGAGTTCAATGTTGTAGAGGCGCTTTTCATCCAAAACGTACAACTGCTTCTGGTCGGGGTCCACGTACAGGTCCACCAAATCCGTCAACTCGGCTCCTGCCAAAACGTACTGGCGCACGTACGAAGCTTCGCCGGCAGGCTCGCCTTCTTCCACCACCACCACGCGGCGGCCGATGGGGTCCAAGAAGTACAAATTGCCCCCCTCGACTTTGAAAATCTTCGTGGTGTTGTTCAGCGCGTCCGGCGGAAGCAGACGAATGCTGAACGGTTGAAGCTCTCCGCGCAGCAACTTGAGCACTTTGCCGCCGGTCTTGAGCACGTACACGCTGCCGTCTATGGCCATATCCAAAGCGTCCTGCAAGTCGCCGTTCACGTTGTATTCCACGGGCATGCCGTAGCGGTTGCTGAGGCGCTCATATTTGAAAATCTGGTTCCGACTGGGCACGAGCACGTACAGGTAGCGGAGGTAGGACTCGAGGTCTTTGCCCACCATCCAACCGGCGGGGTCTTCCGTTTTCATGGGCGTGGTGGCGTCCGCACTCAATTCGATGAGCGTGTTGCCGCTCGTTTGCACCACGCTCGTTTGGTAGCGCGGGAAATCGGCGGCATGCACGATGCGATCGTCGCCTTCCGTGACGGTGCGAGGCTCCTCGATGGTGTTGTGCACGGCGGCGAAACGATCATGATCGTCGAAAATCGTGAATTTCTCGCCGGGGTAGCCGATCATGGCCACGGCGGTGCTGTTGGCCTTGCGTGATGCCAAATTCACCAAGTTGCTAGGAGTTTGACGGATGACGTTGTTCACCTCTTCCCGCTTGGTGCGAATTTGGTTGTCCAAGTCGGCCGCTTGCATGCGGTACGTGGAGTTTTCACCGTTCAAAATTTTCTGCGTCTCCTCCTCGGCCTTCACCAAAATGGCGTTGGCGGCGTCTTTGTCACCCATCAAACG
>CAZWVP010000011.1:0-4258 GCA_964636635.1 uncultured Candidatus Peribacteria bacterium | reverse complement strand
CTTCTTTAACAAGTCCGCGATGGTGTCCATGGAAGACTGCATTTCCGCGCGGTTTTTGCTGCGCTCACTGAAGATGGTGAGATGCACGCCGAACCACACCACCAAGAATATGCCGAAGACCGAAGCGATGATGAGCAAGTTCGCTTTCACCTTTCGTTTGGGATCTTTGAGATCGCTGAGGAGATCTTGCAGCTTGCTGCGCCAGTCACGACTCTTCACGCCGTCGCTCACCTTTTCCCAGGCGCCTTTCGTGCGCTTGATGAGCGCGTCGAACGTGCCGCTCACGGCCATTTTGGCCTTGGCGGAGGCGGCAGGCATGCGTTCCGTTCTGGCGGAGCGCTCGCCGCGCTTGGCGGCGACGGGTTCGGCCACCAAAGCCGGACCGGGAATGGAAAGCAACAGAATCGCAGCGTGCTCGTGTTCGGTATCGAGGGTATGCGTCAGTTCGTCCAGCGCCGTGCGATCACGACCGATGATTTGCGCCAACTGCGCCGGAGTGACCGCTCGCAGCAAACGTTGCGTGCTGAAGATGACGGTATCGCGCGGCTCCAAAGCGCCGCTGGCGATGTGCACGAACGTGGGTGAAGGCTTCCCTTTGCTGTATTCGGTGATTTGCGTGGCCACACCGCCGCGCACCACGTACGCCTCGGCTCTGCCGGCATGAGAAACGTGCAACGTTTGATCCGGAGACAGCACGCCGATGAGCGCATGAAAGTCATCGATGCTCTTGCTGAGCGCCATGCCTTTCACCAAGCCGTTGATTTCTTTCAGCGATCCGTCCAGACGCACCGTCAACTCGCCCTCGGTTTCCAAAAGCGTTTCGCGAATGAGCGTCAGCAGTTCTTTTTGCAGCGTGCGCGCCACGTCTTCTTCGCTATGCACGTGCAACACCACGAACACCTGTTCGTCGTTCTGCGAACGCAAATGTTTCGACACAAGGTGCGTACCATGTGTCGTTTTCGTTTGGCCTGATTGGACGACAATGTCCATCAGGTGCGGACGATACTCTAAAAACAGGCCGCGAGCAATTGCGAACCGGCGGCGATATGCGCTTGTAATCGGCGGTGGCAAAAGCCCCGAAACATTTCGGACACACCGGTTGGCGCGACCGTGTTAGCGCCATGTATGAAAACAGGAAGCATGACAGGAAAAAACACTCCAAAAAACAAAAAATAAAAATAAAAATCCATTGACCCGAAGCCAAAAAAAGATCACAACAACAGAGAACCTATTTGCAAGTTTTTGACATCCGGCGTATGCTGACACCGGTGAAAAAGAACGATTTCTAACAATACTCATCACCGCATTATGAAAAGCCTCACAGATTGGCTCCGGAAAAACCGGAGCGATATTGAAGCACCCGTTCCCGCCGCACCCGCGGCAACCGGCGCTTCCACCCCACCGCCGCAAAAGCAGGGCACGCCCCCGGGACACCAACCCCAAGGCGGACGCCAGCCGCAACACGGACGCCACAACGGCCGCCAACAACACGGCCAGCAGAACAACCGTCAGCAACAGCCGAACATGCAGAAGCAGCCGGTGAGCAACGAACCTCTGCGCGACGTGCCTCTGCGCATGTACCCGCTGGGCGGTTTCGACCAAGTGGGTCGCAACTGTCTCGTCATTGAAATCGGCAAAGACATTTACATCGTGGACCTCGGCTTGCAGTTCCCGGATGAAGAAATGCTCGGCATCGACTACCTCGTGCCCGACATCTCCTGCCTCCGCGGCCGCGAAAAGCAAATAAAGGCCGTGCTCTTCACGCACGGACACTTGGACCACATCGGCGCCGTGCAGCATTTGTTGCCACAACTGCATTTCCCGCCTTGCTACGGCACCAAACTCACCATGGCCTTCATTAAGAAGCGCCTGGATGAGGAGGGTCTCACCAGCAAAGCGCGTCTGCATAACGTGGATTTCGGAGCCAAAGTGCAACTGGGCAATTTGGGCGTGGAATTCCTGCGCGTCACGCACAGCATTCCCGATTCCGCCGCCATCGCGTTCCACACTCCCGTCGGCACCATCGTCCACACGGGCGACTTCAAATTCGACTTAACGCCCATGAACGAACCGCCGGCGGATTTCCAACGCTTGGCGGAACTCGGCAAGCAAGGAGTGCTGGCCATCATCGCCGACTCCACGAACGCGAACAAACCGGGCAACTCGCTCAGTGAACGCGAAGTGTCGCAAACGTTGCACGACCTCATTCGCAACGCCAACGGCCGCGTGATCGTTTCCACGTTCTCCTCGTTGCTCAATCGCATTCAGCAAATCGTCGAGCACGCCAAAACGTTCAACCGCAAGGTGTACATCGCCGGTCGCAGCATGGAAACGAACATCGAAATCGCGCAGAACCTCGGTTACCTGAAGGCTCCGCGCGGACTCATTCGCAAAGCCGGTCCGGGTATGGAAAAAATTCCCGACCGCGAAGTGCTCATCATCACCACGGGCAGCCAAGGCGAAGAGAACGCCGGTCTGGCGCGCATCGGTCTGGGCACGCATCGTCACATCTCCGTGAAAAAAGGCGACACCATCATTTTGAGCAGCAACCCCATCATCGGCAACGAACGAGCGGTGGCCAAAATCATCAACAACCTGCACTTGCAGGGGGCTTTGGTGCGCACGAACCAGGAGTTGGCGCTGCACACCACCGGTCACGGCAACCGCAACGACATTCTGCTCATGCACCAGCTCGTGAAAGCACGTCACGTCATTCCCGAACACGGCGAACCGTTCCAGCGTGCCGCGCATGCGGACATCGCGCGCTCACTCGGCTACGAAGAAAACCAAATTCACATGTTGAGCAACGGCGAAATTCTGGAATTCGACCATCAGGGCAACGCCCGCAAGAGCAAGCAGAAGCTCACGTACAACGACGTCATCATCGACGGTCTCGGCAAAGCCGGCGAAGGCCAGCGCGTGATGAACGACCGCAAAATAATGAGCAAAGCGGGCATACTCATGATTATTTTCCGCGCCTACAAAGACAGCCAGCGCTTGGTGGGAGACCCCGAAGTGATGGCGCGCGGACTCATTTACGGTTCCGAGCAAAACGAAATAACGGCCGAAGTGGTGCAAGCCGCCAAAAAGGCCTACGAAGAAACGTTGGACCGCGGACAGAAGGACCGCAAGGAACTCAAGTACGCCGTGAGCGGCGCTCTGTACCGCTACTTCGACCGCAAGCTCGACCGCGAACCCATGGTCGTGCCGTTCATCGTGGAAGTGTGATGAGCGCGATTCTCTTCGACCTCGACGGCACGCTGATTCATACGATTCATTTGTATGAGGAGGCGTGCCAAGCCGCATTGCAGCGATACGGCATGGCGGTGACGCCGGAACAATTTCGCGAGTTGTACTCTCGCCCGTCCGGTTTGCATACGTGGATAGAGGAGTTGGGCGGCGATGCTTCGCTTCTGGAAACCATCAGAGATGTGCGCGACGAACTGTACGTGGATTTACTGCGTTCCAAAACGGAGTGGCTGCCGTTCGCGCCGCAAGTCATCGCCAGCCTGCAAGACCGCACCCTCGGCATCATCACGGGCTCACGCAAGCCCTACCTGAAGGCCATAGACGAGCGACTCGGACTGTACGAACACTTCGACACCATCGTGGACCAAGACGACATGGACCCCTACCACAAGCCTCATCCGCACGGACTGCTTCTGGCCTGCACGCGACTCGGCGTGGAGCCGGAACACTGCACGTATATAGGCGACCAACCGTTTGACGTGAGTGCCGCGAACGCCGCCGGCATGACGAGTGTGCTCATTCGCACCCATTACACGCCGGAAAACGCTCACGACGAAGCGGACGTGACGCTGGAAAACCTGCCGGAATTGGCGGCGTATTTACGCGGCGCTCTCTAGCACCCGACCCGTCAGTTTCCAGCCATGGTACGGCGACCAGCCGCACAGGGAGTGCAGCTTGGCTTGATCGACCGTCCATTCGGCCATTTCATCCACGCTGATGACTTCTGAAGCATTTTTGCCGAGTGAGAAAATGCGATTGGGATTCGTGAAGCACAAACGTGTGATGTCTTCGTATGAAAATTGACCGCAGGTCGCAGGTCGCCCGCCGCTCGGGTGCGGCCATTTGCCCGCGGCCACAGTAAGAAGTAATGGCAGCATCAACTCCGTGCTTGGCATACCGCTCGGCGCGGCCAACGGCGGTTCCGTGCGTTTCTCTTCCAGTGTATGCGGCGCATGGTCGGTGGAAATACAATCCACCGTGCCGTCGGCAATCCCTTGCCAGAGTGCGT
>CAZWVP010000010.1:0-17571 GCA_964636635.1 uncultured Candidatus Peribacteria bacterium | reverse complement strand
CCACCACTGCCACAAAATCGAAACGGTAAAACCCTTCGTATGCCATTTTCTCAAGCCACGCATGGGCGGCTGTAAGCAGCGTGTGTTTTTGCGAAGCGCGCAAATTCATCTCCGGGGAAAAATGTTCGTACGCTCGCGCGTGCGTTTTCACTTCCACGAAGACGACGGTTCGTTCGTGCGGGTCCCAGGCAATCACGTCTATTTCCTTTCTGCCCAAGCGGACGTTGCGGCCCAAAATGTCGAACCCTTGCAGCCGCAAAAAAGCCGTGGCCGTTTCTTCTCCGCGCCGACCAACATGCTGTGTGGTGCTCATGCAGCAGGGGATTTTGCCCCATAGGTGTACGATTGTCTACCTTTTTCCCTGGACGGGTACGCATAGATAAGGTGTACTTAAGTACACCCTATTACTTCACCAGTCTTCATGCTCACACAACTTCTCTCGTTTCAGAACGTCGGACTTAAAAGCGAACGCATTACCGTGGAGGTGGGCGCACACCCGGGCGACAAGGGCATGATTATCGTGGGTCTCGGCGACACCGCGGTGCAGGAAAGCAAACAGCGTGTGTGGATGGCCGTGCGCAGCAGCGGATTCAAAGTGCCGGGGGGACGCACCGTAACGGTGAACCTGGCGCCGGCCGACTTGCGCAAAACGGGACCGCGCTACGACTTGCCCATGGCGCTTGGCACACTCATAACGGCCGATGCCATTTCCCTTTCCGCCGATCGTTTGCAGAATACGGCGTTCATAGGGGAGTTGGCGCTCGACGGCAGTTTGCGTCACGTCACGGGCGTGCTTTCGGCGGCCATTGCGTGCCGTGCCCAAGGCATACGTACGTTGGTGGTGCCCGCGGTGAACGGTGCGGAAGCCGCGCTCATTCCGGGTGTGGAAATCATCGCCGCGGAGCATTTGCGCGACGTGGTGGCGGTGCTCTGCGGAGAAAAATCCCCGCCGGTCATCACGCCTTCGGCAGCATACGCAGAGGCAGTCGGCAACAATGATGACATCGTGGATTTTTGCGACGTGCGCGGACAGGAACATGCGAAACGAGCTTTGGAAATTGCCGCCGCTGGCGGACACAACGTGCTTTTGAGCGGTGCGCCCGGTTCAGGAAAAACGCTTCTGGCACGAGCGTTTCGCGGTATCTTGCCGCCGCTTTCACAGCAAGAATCCATCGAAGTCACGCAAATTTATTCCGTGGCGAACTTGTTGCCGCACGATTCCCCGCTTATGAACGCGCGCCCGTTTCGCCTCGTGCATCACACCGCCAGCGGCGTGAGCATCGTGGGCGGGGGGCAGGTGCCCGGCCCCGGAGAAATAAGCTTGGCCCACAAAGGCGTGCTTTTCTTAGATGAACTGGCCGAGTTCCCGTCGCAAGTGCTCGAGGTGTTGCGGCAGCCGTTGGAAGACCGGCAAATCACCATTACGCGCGCGCAGGGGTCCGTTACTTTCCCCGCGGACTTCATCTTGGTGGCGGCCATGAACCCTTCGAAGTACGGCGCCGCCAGTGAACAGAAAATCCGCCGACGCATTTCCGCACCACTTCTCGACCGCATAGACCTCACCATCGATGTTCTACCCGTGCCGGTGGAAGATTTGCAGCGAGCACCGGTGCGGACCGGCGAAACCACGGCTTCCATCCTGCAAAAAGTCATCGGCGCGCGCAAACGCCAGGCGGTGCGCTTCAGTCATTTGTCCTTTCGTACGAACAAAGAAATGGGCGTGCGGGAAATAGACGCGCTCTGTCCTTTGGACGAAACGTCGCAGAGCATTTTGCGCCAAGCCGTGCAGCGCTTGGGGCTTTCGGCGCGTGCGTATCACCGCACCATCAAGGTGGCCCGCACCATCGCGGACTTGGGCGGAAGCGAAGGTATAGAACCGCAGCACGTCGCCGAAGCGTTGCAGTACAGACAGCAGCTTCAAGATTAAGATTACGATTACGAATTACGACCCTATGAAATCATTTGCACACTTGGCCATCTGGAAGCAGGAAATTGCGCTCATCAAAGAGATGTATATGCTGATGCGCTTACTTCCTCAAACCGAGCAATTTGGTTTGATATCGCAGCTTCAACGATCGAGTGTGAGTATTTTTGCCAATACTGTCGAAGGGTTAAGTAGGGTTTCTTAGAAGGATAAAATTCACCGGTATGTGATAGCGAGAGGCGAATGCTCGGAGACACATGCATTGCTCGTGGTCTGCCAAGAACTACAGTTTTTGACCATTGAACAAACGATTGTCGCAGACCGGTTATTACAGGAGATTGGTATGATGCTTTCGGGACTGATACGTAAGCTAGAATCAGCTCTGCCGTAATCGTAATCTTAATCGTAATCCTATACCCTATGCGCATGCACTACTCCGACGCTCTGCAGGCTCGTGTGAAGAACACCTCTCCCATTTGCGTGGGGTTGGACCCGAACCTCTTTTTACTACCCGAAGGCATCGCTCGCAATTCCGCCGGCGTGCACGACTTCTGTTTCGGCATCGTGGATGCGGTGGCAGACGTGGCGGCCTGCATAAAACCCCAGATGGCGTTTTTCGAGGTGCTCGGCTGGGAAGGCATGAAGGTGTTTTGGGAAGTGTGCGCGTACGCGAAAGAGAAAGGCATGATTGTCATCGCCGACGGCAAGCGCGGCGACATCGGCTCCACCTGCGAGGCCTACGCGGACGCCTATTTGGGTGAAGAGTCTCCCATCGACGCTCTTACGGTGAACCCGTTTTTCGGTTCCGACGGAATTTTGCCTTTCCTCGCGCGTTGCAGCAAAAACGGCAAAGGTATTTACATCATGGTAAAAAACAGCAACCCCAGTTCGGGCGAAATTCAAGATTTGCCCGTGGGCGACCATGTCGTGCACGAACACCTGGCGACGCTGGTGCAGGGGTGGGGAGAGTCGTGCGTGGGCGAGGCCTCGCGCATGAGTTGTTTGGGTGCCGTGGTGGGGGCCACGTATCCGGAAGAACTCACGTATTTGCGCACGCTCATGCCATTTACGCCGTTGCTTATTCCGGGCTACGGAGCGCAGGGTGGCAAAGCCGAAGACGTCAAACGCGGGTTCTACGAAGGCGGCCTCGGCGCCATCGTCAACTCTTCGCGAGCCATCATTTTTGCGAGCAAAGGCGCGAACTGGCAAACGGCCGCACGCGCCGAAGCCGAAAAAATGGCAGCGGAGCTGCGTGCCGTGCTCAGCACGGGTATGGCATAAAAAACACCGGCCGAAGCCGGTGTAGTAGGACATTTGAGTAGCGGCGTTTAATCTTCCGCGAACGTCATGAGAATCGCCAAGTCTTGGAAGTCCGAAGAGGCGGAGGGGTGCTTGGTGCCCAGTTCGTAGAGAATCAACGCTTGGTTGCTGGCCATGACGAATTTGCGCGTGGTCATGTTCACGTAGGGCTGCACGTAGGTTTGAATGGTGGAAATGCCCGAGAACGACGAGTAGCTCGGCAGGTCGCTGCCGTTGAAGTAAATGGCTACGCTGTCGTCGCGGCCGATGTCCTTCACTTCCACGAATTTCTTCCAGTGGCTGTTCTGCGTGCCGTCGTACCAGCTTTTTTTCTTTTCCCATGACTTCACTCGCACGCGCATACGGTCGGCTGAAGTGAAGTTGTCGGCGCAGGGGCCGGTCATGCTGTAGCCCGTGTTGATGTTGCCGGTGACGGGTTGGTCCCAGTCACCGAACGGCTCGTTCCAACTCCCGGATGTCTTTTTGTTGCGGAACGTCATTTTCATTTGGTAGCCCGCGGTGTTCAAGTTGGCGCCCAGAACCGTGAACGTGCAGGTGTAGTCGGTAGGAACGGCAATTTCGCTATCTTCCTCATCCAAATCCGTGCCGCCGGTGCTTCCGCCCGTGCTTCCGCCCGTGGCGGTGCCACCCGTGGTGCCGCCTGTCGTCGTGCCACCCGTGGTGCCGCTGCCGCATTCGCCCACCAGCGCGCCTTGCGTGGAGTAGTAGGTCCAAAGCGAGTCCGGCACTTGGATGGTTTCGGGGTTCGTGTAGGGGTTGATGCAAATGGTGAGCCATTCCGCCGGAGCACTCAACTCACCGTCGTTTCCAAGCGTCACCGAAACAGAGCGTTGTTCTCCGCTTTCGGAGAGCAATGTGATGGTACCGTTTTGGCTGGGGGTGCCGCTTACTTTTTGGAACGACACTTCGGTGAGTCCGCTGACGGTCAGCGTTTGCGGCAAGCTGTACAGCTCGTCGAACAACGGGTTGCGCGTGGCGTAACTGTCACCCATGAACAGCACGCCGCGGCCGGGGAGCGAGTCCGTGGAAAACCCCCACGAACTGTCGTTCATGGCCACCTGCGAAAGGTACTTCGCACGTTCAATTCCTTGAGCGATGTTCTGCGTGCCGATTTCCAAGTCGTTGCGCAGCATGTACTGGCGGTACATAGGTACCGAGAGGCTGGTGGCCATGCCTAAGACGCCCATCGTCATCATCACTTCGATGAGAGTAAAACCGCGACGGCGCTGCAAGATATGCTTCATATGTGTGTGATGTATTTAAGAATATTATAACAAATTAATATAAATGTGTCTATTCCTCCGTAAACGTGACCAAAACGGCCAAGTCTTGAAAGTTCGAAGAAGCATTGGGGTTTTTGGTTCCCAATTCGTACAAATACAGCGCCTGGTTTTCTTCCATGACGAACGTGCGCGTGGTCATGTTCACGTAGGGCTGCAGGTAACTCTTGATGGTCGAAATGCCCGTGAACGCGGAATTGCTCGGCAGGGAACTGCCGTTGAAGAACACCATCGTGTTGTCGTCCGATCCCGATTCCTTCACTTCCACGTATTTTTTCCAATGACTGTTTTGCGTGCCGTCGTACCAGCTCTTTTTCTTTTCCCACGACTTTGCACGTATGCGCATGCCGTCGGATGAGGAGAACGTGTCTCCGCAACTGCCGGTCATACTGTACGTCGTGTTGATGTTGGAATCGACGGGGGTATCCCAGTCGCCGAACGGTTCGTTCCAGCCGCCGCCGGTTTTGCGGTTGCGAATCGTCATCTTCATTTGGTAGCCCGATGAATCCAGGTCCGCGCCCAAAATCGTCAAGCTGCAACTGTAATCCGTCGGCGGTATCGCTTCATCTTCTTCCTCATCCAGCACCGTACCGCCCGTGCTGCCACCCGTGTCTCCACCCGTCGTGCCGGCGCCGCATTCACCCACCAGTGCGCCTTGCGACTGATGGTACGTCCAGAGCGAATCCGGCACATGCACCGTTTGCGGGTTCGTGTACGGGTCTATGCAAATGGTCAGCCAGTCGTCGGGTGCGCTCACTTCGCCGTCGTTGCCCAGTGTCACCGAAACCATGCGTTGGTCGCCGTTTTCCGAGGTGATCATAATGGTGCCGCCTTGGCTCGGCAGCCCCACGATTTTACTGAACGACACTTCCGTCAAACCACTCACGCTCACCGTTTGCGGCAGGCTGTAGAGTTCGTCGAACAGCGCGTTGCGCGTGGCGTAGCTTTCGCCCATGAACAGCACGCCGCGGCCGGGGAGCGAGTCCGTGGAAAAACCCCATGAACTGTCGTTCATGGCGATTTGCGAGAGGTATTTCGCCCGTTCCAAGCCTTGGGAAATGTTCTGCGCGGCAATCTCCAAGTCGTTGCGCAGCATGTACTGGCGGTAGAGCGGCACGGAAAGCGAGGTGGCCATGCCTATCATGCCCGTCACCATGATGATTTCGATGAGCGTGAAGCCGGCGGAGAAACGATGTGTACGCATAAATGTACGGTTGGTTAACTGCCTACTTTTCCGACCACGGAGTAAATCGGAGCCAAAATACCGAGAGCGATGGTGCCCACCAAGCCACCGATGAAGAGCAGCAACATCGGTTCCAGAATCACCGGCAATTTTTCGGCCACTTCGGAAGCGTGCTTCTCGTGAATTTCGGCGATTTTGAACATGATTTTCGTGAGCGATCCGGATTTCTCACCCGTGACGATGAGCTGCTGGAAACCCGGCGGGAAGCACTTGTTCGCCCGGCGTATTTTTTTGAAAGCCGTGCCGAACGAGTCACCCAACTTCACGTGTTCCAACAGTTGGTAGTAGAACTTTTTGTAGCCCACGAGCGCCGTGACCTTGGCGATGGATTCCAGCGCTTCCGTCACGGGCACGCCGGCTTGCATAAGACCGCCCATCACCACGCCGAAGCGCGAGAGGGTGGCTTCGCGCACAAGCACGCCGATACCCGGAATATGCAGCACCACCCACTGCACCACCACTTTGAAGGAGGTGTATTTGTTCAAAATGATCATGACGATGATGCTGGCGAACATGCAGGGCACGAACACGGAGCCGTGTTTTTCAAAGAAGTTCGTGAACATGACGATGCAGCGCGTGACGAACGGCAGCGGCACGCCGAGCGAGAACAGCACGCCCACGAGCTGCGGCAAGACGAACATACCCAAGCCCAACACGATGCCCATAAGCATGGTGAGCACGATGATCGGATAGATCATGGCGGTTTTCACTTTGCTGCGCAGCGAGCGGTCCTTTTCTTCCTGCACGGAAAGGTAGCGCAGGTTTTCCACCAAGTTACCGGCTTCTTCACCCACGCGCACCATCGCCACCTGTTGCTGGCGGAAGAAGTACGTTGCGTCCATGGCTCGCCAGAGCGGGCTGCCCGTTTCCACGGCCGCGATGATGATGCCGAGGAGTTTCTTCATTTGCTTGTTGCGCGTTTCGTTTTTCAGCGCGTTCAAGGCTTCGATGAGCGGCAAGCCTGCATCCATCATCGTGCCCATGTTGTCGATGAACCCGATGCGGTCCTTCTCCATGCCCATGTAATTGAGCGAATCCATGAAGGCTTTAAACCCTCCCTGTTTTTTGATGGCTTTCGGAATGATGATTTGCGTGCGCACGCCGGCCGCCGCCTCAGGCTTTTGGCCCGCCAGCTGCTTCTTCTTTTCCTCCATCAGCTTTTCGCGGCGTTTGGCTTCGGCGGCCCACTGCTTTTCCTCCTCCTTTTCTTTTTTGGCTTGAGCCTTCAGCTGCCTTTCCTCTTCTTTGGCTTTGGCTTTGGCCTCGCGTTGCATGGAGAGCTTCTCCCAGTACGTGGGTTCACGATCTTGTTGCACAACCTCCATCGTCACTTTTTCTTCCGGCTTCGTGTCGAAGGCATTTTCCGCCGTTACCGCGGCCACGCCTTCCGTCATGGGAGCGGCGACGGTCGCGGCCGGTGCGGCGGCGTTTTCCAAGAAATCATCCTGCACCGTTGCGGTCGTCACATCTTGCGCATCGAGTGTTACGCCGTCGCTTGCATTGCTTGCGGGAACGACAACGGTTTCCACCATGCCTGCCGGGGCTGCGGCGGAGGAGCTTTCCCCGGCTTGAATTTCGGCTCCGCGAGCGGGGCCTGTCGCTGCAGGTTCGATTACAGGTGTTTCCTTTTTGCTCCACCAAGAACTCTTGGTTTTCGCAGGTGCATCGGTCGAAATTTCCGGCTGGGTTTGCGGCGCGGCGGGGGCGACCGGCGTTTGCGACAAGAAGCGTTCGTCCAAACGCGTGGGGTCGCTGGTGTGCAACGCCACGGGTTTGGCAGTCACTTCGGGAACGGCAAGAACGTCGTTCGTCGGAGTCGGTGCAACGGGCTGTGCGGTTGTCGGAGCGACGTTTTGCACGGGGGCGACGACGGGCGCAGCGGGAAGGGCTGCGGTCGGTGCTGCCATCGGTGCAGACGGAGCGTCGGCCACTGCTTGGCTGCCGCGCATCAATTTCGCCAAGATGGCCGGGTTGAACACCGCGCTGATGCCGCTCAAGTTCTGCAGCAAAGATTTCTGACGGCGAATGAGATCGCGCAGTTCCTTGAACAAACCGCCCGAGCCGCCCACCGTGCCGCCTTCGGCCTGAATTTGCGCCCGTTCTTCGGGGCTCAGGTCGGTGGCGTCGGTCACCGCGTAATCGGCGAAAGAACTCAAATCGATGTGGCCGCTGAACACGCCCAGGAATTTGGCGGCTTCTTCCACGTCTTTGGCGCTTATTTGCGGCGTGAGTTGTTCCAACTCCCTGGCTTCCTCCAAAAGCGAAGCGGGAATGCGAACGGAATTCTCATATTCCCATTCGGGAATAATCGATTGTTCCGGTATGGCGAGGGCGATGTCGGCGGAAGGGTCGTCGCTTTCCACCGCCGGTACCGCGGCGCTTTCGTCCGTGTGCTCGTGGAAAATGCCTATCTCCCCCTTCTTTCGGCCTATCATGCCGGCTTTGCGCAATTTGGAATACCGGTTGAGCACGAGTGACAACGCGGTCTGCTTATCCACCGTCAATTGATCCTCCTTTATGGGTTCGGCGGGCGGGGCGGCGGTGTCGACGGTCGATGCAGCTTGAATTTCGGCGTCTTTGCGACGCAAGAACACGTGAAGCAAACGCCAGAAACTGCCAGACCGCGCTACGACGGGCGGCGTTTGTTCTTCGGGCCGGTTATCGGTGAGTTCGGTTGGCATGAGGAATTATTCTTCTTGGGGAACCAGGGGGGCCGGCGTCACGGCGTCGGCCGGCTTCGCCATGGCGTCGGGCAAAATGATTTCCGTCGGCGGAGAAGCCACGCGACTCAACTCTTCCAGCGTGGTGAACCCTTGCTGGGCTTTTTCCAAGCCGTCTTCGAACATCAGTTTCATTCCTTCTTTGCGAGCGGTCATCGTAATGTCGTAACTGGAGGCGCGGTCGATGATGAGCTTCTGCACGGCCGGCGTGGCCTTGAGCAACTCGTGAATGCCGATGCGTCCGGCGTACCCTTTGCCGTTGCAGGTTTGGCAGCCTTTGCCTTTGAACAGACGGTATTTGTGACCGAGCGGGAAGTAGTGCGCCACGATGGGGAACAGCTGATGCACTTCTTCCGCAGTCATGGAGTAGCTGTAGCGGCACTTGGGACACACGCGACGCAGCAAGCGTTGGCCAATGATGACTTCGAGCGTGGAAGCCAGCAAGAACGGTTCCACGCCCATTTCCAACAAACGCGGAACGGCGGTGCCGGCCGTGTTGGCGTGGAGAGTGGAGAACAGCAAGTGACCCGTTAGAGCGGCGTTCACGGCAATGTCCGCCGTTTCACCGTCACGAATTTCTCCCACGAGAATAATATCCGGGTCTTGGCGCATGAGAGCGCGCAGACCGTTGGCGAACGTGAGGTTCGTTTCGTCGTTTTTCTGCACGTGGTTGATGCCGGGAATTTTGTATTCCACCGGGTCTTCCACGGTGGAAATGTTCACGTCCGGCTTGTTGCGCACTTTCAGCAATGCGTAGAGCGTCGTGGATTTTCCCGAACCGGTCGGTCCGCAGGTCAAAATCATCCCGTACGGTTTGTGCGCGGCCTCCTCGAGCGTTTCGCGATTTTCGTCGGAAAAACCGAGACTGGAAAGCGTGAGCTTGCGCACGAATTCGGAGAGCAAACGCATCACCACTTTTTCACCGTCCACGAGCGGCAGAATGGAAACGCGCATGTCCACCTTCATGCCCGAAGGCGCGCGGTAGCGAATGGCGCCGTCTTGCGCGGAGAAGTGTTCGTCAATGTGCATGTTGCCGGCGATTTTTATGCGGTTGAGCACGCCTTCGTAGTACTGCTTCGGAATCATGCCCGCTTCGTGCAGCACGCCGTCCACGCGGAAGCGAACCATCACTTGTTCTTCCTGCGGCTCGAAGTGAATGTCGGACGCGTTCATTTGAATGGCGTCGTTGAAAATTTCCTGCAGAATTTCCGGGGCCACTTTTTTCTGCTTGTCGATGATGGCCTGGAAGCGCGTAGCCAACGGCTTGCGGTAGTGCACGAACAAGTTCTCGATCGTGGACTGCATGCCGTACAGCCACGTGACGGTTCCGGCGTACTTCACGCGAGGGGCGGCCTTCTTCGCCTTCTTTTCGCCCGCTTCCTTTTCTGCGTCCGGGAAGAACGGCGTTTCTTGGTCCAAGTTCAAACGAATGGCGTCTTCCATACCCGCCGTACCGGGGTCGGACGTGGCGATGGATACCTGATCCACGGCCGGGCGGGCCACCACCACGCAGTTGTAACGACGGGCCACGGCTTCCGGCAACTGGGCTGCTATTTCGGCGGTTACGGCATATTTCTTCGGGTCGAAGTACTCGAGCTTGTAGTACTCGGCGATGGCGTTTTCGTACAAGTCCGGCGTAATCAACTCAAGTTCCGTCAGGGCCTGACGGAACGAAATGTGTCGTTCCTCGGCTTCTTGGTCAGCGTGCTGGGCATCCTCCGGGGAGAGGTAGCTTAAATCCAGCAGGATTTTTTTGAGTTCGGCATCAGGCAGTGCCATGGGTTCCGGGGATAGCGGATACGATGAACGATTTGATGGTGGCCAAGATGGCCGAGAGCGGCATGTTGGACTTCACCAGGTACGACGCGATGTTGTACGGCATCACGCGTTGCTTGTCTTCCTCCTGGCCCAAGTTGCTCAGCACGATGACGGGCGTGACGGTGTTCGTCTGCCGCAGTTGTTGCAGCAAAGCGAAACCGTCGAGTTCGGGCAAAATCAAATCCAGCAGGATGATGTCGAAGGTTTCGGTCTGTGCCATTTTCAGGCCTTCCACGCCGGTGCGCGCCACGGCCGTGGCGTAGCCTTCGTGTCCCAGCTTCAGTTCCAAGGCGTGCGCCAACGGACGTTCGTCTTCCACGATGAGCACTCGCTTCTGCGCGTTGACGGGAGCCGCGGGCGCTGCGGCAGGCGCGGCAACGGGCACCGGCGTGGCCGGAGCCGGCGGCGTCAGCACGGCGGTTGCGCCCGTTGCAGGCGCGGAATTACCCGGCGGAGTGAGTGTTTGTGTGTCGGGCATTGAAGTTTCTCATTAGTGTAGCATAAAAACGCATTTCGAACAATCCCCAAGGAGGAACAGATTTCCCAGAACCTATTTCCAAAAATCTTGGAAATTGGAGGTTGGAAATTTTCGCTTACGATTGCGGTTTCTCCAAAATGCGGATGCCGAGTTCGGTCACCTGTTCCGTCGGCATGGGCGACGGAGCGCCGAGCAGCAAGTCTTTGGCGCGGGAATCTTTCGGGTACGCGATGACTTCGCGAATGTTCGGTTCGTTGCAAAACAGCATGCATAAGCGGTCAAAGCCCCAGGCAATGCCTCCGTGCGGCGGGGCGCCGTACTGGAATGCTTTCAACAAATGGCCGAAACGACGCTCGGCGTCTTCGTCGCTCACGCGCAAAATTTGGAAAATTTTCGCTTGGAGATCGGGCTCGTGAATACGAATGGAACCGCCGCCGACTTCGCTGCCGTTGAGCACGATGTCGTAGGCCACGGCTTTGGCCTTGAGGGGGTCGGTGTCCAGAAGTTCAACGGAATCGGCTCGGGGACGCGTGAACGGATGGTGCACGGCAGCGATGTTTCCGGTGGCGGGATCTTTTTCGAACATCGGAAAATCGGTCACCCACAGGTACGAGAAAATCTTCGGGTCGGCCAGGTTCTGACGCTTGGCGATTTCAATGCGCACCGCGCCCAAACTCGTGCAGGCGGTTGCCCATTCGTCGGCGGCGAACAAGACGATGTCCCCGGCTTTGGCACTGGTCTTTTCCACTATTTTAGAGGTGATGTCCGGACCCAATTTTTCCACCGGCACGCCTTCGCATTTGTCGGCCGCAACTTTTATCCACGCCAGGCCTTTGGCGCCGTAAATTTTCGCCACCTCGGTGAGTTCGTCTATGTCCTTGCGACTGAACGTGGCGCCGCCCGGCACGCGCATGGCCTTTACCGCGCCGCCTTTCTCCACCGCGGAAGCAAAAATGCCGAAACCGCTGCCTTTGCAGAGTTCGGATACATCGGTAAAGCCCAGTCCGTAGCGCAAATCCGGCTTGTCCGAGCCGTAGTTATCCATCACCTGCTCGTACGTGAAACGCGGGAACGGTTCGTTTTGCAAAATGATATCCGGACGAATTTCTTTCGTGAGAGCGATGAGTCCCTGCTCCGTGAGATCCATGATGTCCTCCGCGCCGATGAATGACATTTCCACGTCCACCTGCGTGAATTCCGGCTGTCGGTCGCCGCGCTGGTCTTCGTCGCGGAAGCAGCGGGCGATTTGCATGTAGCGGTCCAGGCCTGCCACCATGGTCAGCTGCTTCAGCTGTTGCGGGCTTTGCGGCAACACGTAGAAGTTGCCGTGGTACAAGCGGCTCGGCACCAAGTACTCGCGGGACCCTTCCGGCGTGCCCTTGATGAGAATGGGGGTTTCCACTTCCACGAACGCACGTTCATAGAAGAACTTGCGAATGCTCTGCAGCATGCGATGGCGCGTGACGATGTTCTTTTGCATGCGTTCTCGACGCAAATCCAAGTAGCGGTAGGTAAGGCGCACGTCTTCGCCGACGTCGCGTTCCTGGTCTATTTCGAACGGGGGAGTCTTGGCTTCGTTGAGAACCTTGATTTCCTGCACGTCCAATTCGATGGCGCCGGTAATTTGGTCGGCGCGTTCGGCTCCGGGCAAGCGTTTGCGCACCTCACCCTTCACTTGCAGCACCCACTCGGGTCGCACTTTGTCTGCGACCTCGAACACGCTCTTGTTCTCGGGGTTGCACACCACCTGCGTGAAGCCGTAGCGGTCGCGCAAATCTATGAAAATGAGTCCGCCGTGGTCGCGGCGGCGGTGAACCCAGCCGCAAAGCGTGACGGTCTGGCCGGCGTGTTCGGCGCGCAAGTCGCCGCAGGTGTGAGTGCGAAGCATGCGCAAAGCCTAGCGGCA
Organism: uncultured Candidatus Peribacteria bacterium; assembly: GCA_964636635.1. Lineage (GTDB taxonomy): Bacteria > Patescibacteriota > Gracilibacteria > Peribacterales > Peribacteraceae > CAZWVP01. Next base: position 4,882 of record CAZWVP010000010.1, on the reverse strand, counting down.
CGGTTTTTGCCTTGCCAGTCGAAAGCCAAGGAAGTGGCTAGGTGCAGGTCGTGTCGGTATCCATATCAATCACCGTCACTTCAAAATTTCCCATATACGAGACGTTGGTCACGTACAATTTGTTGCCTGCTACTACGGATTGCCAAGGGCCTGAAGCCGCGGCTACGGTGGAAAGCACGGTTTCGGTATTCGTGTCGATGATGGAAACGTTGTTCGTGAGCAGGTTATGCACGTACAACTTCGTGCCGACGAGTGTCGATGATCGCGGATCCGTTCCCACCGAAATGGTGTTGGTGATGGTATCGGAAGTCGTATCTATCACTTCCATGGTGTTGTCATTGCGTGCCGCCACATACACTTTCGTTCCCACGGCGGTTATGCCTTCGGGGCCGTCCACGGTGATGGTTTCTATGACAGTGTCGGTGGCGGTGTCGATGACATCAACGGCAAAGCCCGCCGGCCTCGTCACGTAGACTTTCGAACCGACCGCCGTCGATGCGTACGGACTGGTTCCCAACGAGACGGTCGCGACGACTGTGTCGGCGGCCGTATTGATGACGGAGACTGTGGTGCCGTTTACATTGTTTACATACAACTTCGCACCGACAAGAACGCCGCTGTACGGACCGCTGCCGACGGAAACGGTGGCGATGACGGCGTTGGTGGCCGTATTGATGACGGAGACACTGTTGCCGGCGATGTTGTAAACGTACAGTTTCGTACCGACCAATGTGGACTTCCCCGGTTGATCACCGACGGAAATGGTATCGGTGACGGTATCCGTATCCGTATCGATGACGGAAACAGTGTCGCTATTGGTGTTGGAAACATACAAGTCCGTACCGACTGCAGTGGAAAAAAATGGTCCACTGCCGACCGTGATGGGCGCTCCCGTTTCGTCGGTGTAGGAATCGATGGGTGTGACCGTGGTGCCGTATACATCGTGCGTGTACACCTTTGAACCCACTGCGGTGGATTCGTTATTGGCACCGACCACTATCGGGTATGTGGCTTCATCCACGCAGTCTTCGCCACCACCTCCCGTGCTGCCTCCCGTTGTACCTCCGGTCGTTCCGCCCGTCGTCCCGGTCGAACCTCCGCCCGCTTGCCCCACCGCTCCCAAGTGCTCGGCATCTATGGTCACGAACCCGCCCGGCGCTTCGTAAATGGTGAAGCCGATGAGTGCGCCGCTGCTTTCGGCGGTATCTACCGGCAGCGCCGTCAGAAAGTTATCCGTCACCAAAATGTCCAAATCCACACACCCCGTTTCGCCGGCCATGCCTTCAGCACAAATGGGCAGGGCGTTCGAACTGCCCGTGGGAATGCCCGAGGGCAAGTCGCCGTTTTCTATCACATACTGCGTAATGGCATTGGAAATTTCCCGCGACGCACTTTTGCGCCACGCATCGTTGGCGGCGCTTAACTGCCTGCTTGGAGCCACGGCCGTAATGACGATGGCGGCGAGAATTCCCAAAATGCCGAGCACCACCAAAAGTTCGATGAGGGTAAAACCTCGGCGAAGCTCTTTAGAGCGCAGACGGGTAAATGCCGATCGAGCCTTGATGTTGAGACGCATCCGAGCCAGTGTATTTTACCGCACAAGTTTCCACAAACCGCTGCAGTACAATGCGGCTACCGTTGCCAGGCCCATGAGCGGCGAAGCGGCCAACGTTTTCCATTCCGTATCCAGCCACGGTCCGCTCACCGCCAATGCGCCGCCGACCAAAAGCACGTACCAAGCCAGTTGCAGCCAGACGCCTTTTTCCAAACGCAGAGGGGCCACCGCCAGTACGCGCGGCAGCAGCAGGGCGGTTAAAAGCACGTGAATGAACACCGAGTTCCACGCCGCCCCCAAAAAGCCGTCGAACGCCGATATCAACAGCACGTTCGAACCCAAAGAAACGACGCTCGCGGCGGCCAAAGGCCACAACAATTCGCGCCAGCGATGCTTGGCCAAAAGCACGTAGAAGGCGTACAGCACCAACACGTTCAAAAACACCGGCAGCGACAAAATCGCCAGCGCACTGTCCGAACCCGGAGCCAGCGGCGTGGACAAATACGCTTCGGTCGTAAGCAGCTGTACCAACGGGCGCGCCCAGAAATAGAAGGCCAGCATCATGCTGAGGCCGATGATCAAAAGCAGCACGAAGGTTTTTTGCAGCAGTTTTTGGTTGCGTTCGGGGTGCGCGTCTTTGTCGGAAAGACTCGGCAGCGTGGAATTCAGCAGATACGTGGGAATGATGAACCCCATTTCCGTCATGCGGATGACCACGCCGTACAAGGCGTTTTCGCGGGTGTAGTCGCTTTGTAACAGCGCTATCATCGTGGTGTCGAATTGTCGGTACAGCGCTATGCAGACGTAGGCGCAACCGAACGGCAAGGCCGACATGGCTATCTCTTTTACCAAATCGCGGTCTGCCGGCCACTGCACGCGCAAAAAGCGGTTGGCCGAAATCATGGAAACGATAAGCAGGATGACTGCGCCCGCTCCGCCCAACGCGATGAAGAGGTAGCACAGCCAAACATTCGCGCTGTCGCGTACGCCCCACACCACGAACGCGGCAATGGTGAGCGTGGTGAAAATGCGCTGCAGAATTTCCGCCGCGAACACGAACTGCATTTTGTGTTCCACCTGCAGCACGGTTCGCGGAATGCCCGCCAGGAGCGTGAAGAGCGGAACCAGTGCGGCGATGCTGGTGGCCACGGCGAAGGGACCGCGCCAACCCGGCACGCTCCACACCAATGCCAACGCCAAGAGCATGGAGGCCGTCACGGTGCACATGCGAATCATCAGTAGCGCCGAGAGCACGCGCGGCCTGTCTTTCGCTCGGCTCAATTCGCGAATGGCCACCGCGTACAAGCCGAAGTCGGCGAGAATGCCGAACAATTGCAGATAGCCGTACGACGAGTTGTAAATACCCACCAAATCTTGTTCCAACGCCATGGTCACCAACTTCACGGTCAGCACGCTCATGGCGGCCATAATCAGCTGGCTGCTTACCTGCCACAAAGTGGAAATGGCGATTTGCCGCGACATATCGTGCATACCTTATAGGAAATGCCGCACAGGAAATACCGTATTCCTCGGGAGAGTTTGCTATTCCTCAGGGGCATCACTATATTTCACCCGATGCTGACGTTTCGTCACCTCACCTCCGCACACCAACTCCTTCGCAGCGATACCGATTTCCTCATTTCCGTTGCCTCGGAAATGGAGCAGGTGGTGGCGAAGGGCGGGAACGACGCGTTGAAAGGAAAAATTCTCGCCGCGCTGTTCTACGAACCCAGCACGCGTACGCGTCTCAGCTTCGAGTCCGCCATGTTGCGTTTGGGCGGGCAGGTCATCACCGCGGACGGTTTGCAATTCAGTTCCATGTACAAAGGGGAGACCATCGAAGACACCATGATGGTCGTAGGGCAGTACGCCGACATCATTTGCATGCGACATCCCGATCTCGGCAGCGCCGACAAAGCCGCAGCCGTGGCGCCGGTACCGTTCATCAATGCCGGTGACGGACCGGGGCAGCACCCCACGCAAGCCCTGCTCGATTTATACACCATTCACAAAAGTCGCGGTTCGCTCGAAGGCGTGAAGGTGGCGTTCGTCGGCGACTTGAAGTTCGGACGCACGGTGCATTCGCTGGCCGTACTGCTCTCGTTGTACGAAGGCGTCTCGCTGCAATTCATTTCGCCGAAAGAGCTGCCGTTGCCCGAAAAGGTGACGAAAGTGCTCGATGAACGAAAAGTACAATACTCCGTGGGTGAAGACATTCGTGAAGGTCTGCAGAGTGATTTCCTCTACATGACGCGCGTGCAACAGGAACGCTTCGAAGACAAAGCGGAATACGAGCGTCTCAAATTGAAGTACATACTCACTCCCGAACATTTGCAAAAGAGCGCGACGAAGGTGCTGCACCCGCTGCCGCGCGTGGGCGAAATTTCCCCGGCGGTGGACGCTTTGCCGAACGCGCTGTACTTCCCGCAAGTGAAAAACGGCGTGGTCATGCGCATGGCCATTTTGCAGAGTATGTTGGCATCATGATCACGCTTCCCGCTCTCATCGACTGCCACGTCCACTTTCGCGAGCCCGGCTTTCCGCAGAAAGCCACCATGGCCAGCGAATCCGCCGCCGCGTTCGCGGGCGGCGTGCGCACGGTGTGTGAGATGCCGAACACGAATCCTCCCACCGTCAGCATCGAAGCGTTGCGCGACAAAGTGAAGCGTGCGGAGAGCATGCCCGTCGACCTGCGTTTCTTTTTCGGGGTCACCGCCGCCGAGCACCTGCAAGAATTGGAGAGGTTGTTTCGTGATGATGCCGACGATTTGCCTGCGCTGCGCAAACGTTGCTGCGGTGTGAAGATTTACTTCGACCACTCCACCGGCAACCAAGGCATAGACCTCGGTTTGCTGGATGCCGTATTCGCGCTGTGCAAGAAACTAGATCTCACGTTGGTGGCGCACTGCGAAGACGCCGAAATAAACCGCAGCGCGCAGGAGCAAATTTTCGCTTCGAATTTCGTGGACCCCGCCGCCGTGCCGCCGGTGTGGTTGCACTCATTGGTGCGGCCGGCGGCCTCCGAAGCCAAGGCCATTGCCGATGCCATCGCGTTGGTGCGCACACACGGCACGCGTTTCCACGTCGCCCATCTTTCCACCGGCGGCGGTTTGCAGCTCGTGCGCGAGGCCAAGGCGGAAGGTTTGCCCGTGACGTGCGAGGTGACGCCGCATCATCTGTTTCTGACGGTGGAAGATTACGAATCTCTCGGCACGTTGGTAAAAATGAATCCGCCGCTGCGCACGCCCGCCGAGCGAGATGCGCTTTGGCAGGGGATCGCCGACGACACGGTGGACTGCATTACCACCGATCAAGCGCCCCATACGC
>CAZWVP010000009.1:11676-20229 GCA_964636635.1 uncultured Candidatus Peribacteria bacterium | reverse complement strand
CAGCATTCCGTATGTGCCTCACCCTCACGCCGCGGCGCAAATCATCATGTCGCAGCTCCCCCTCCTCTAACATGCGCACCGCACCGCTGTTCGTACCCCAACAAATGACCGATGCCGACATCGACGCCTTCCTGCAGAAGCACGTCTTCGGTCACCTGGGGTGCTATGACGGCACCTTCCCGCACGTGTACCCCATGGCCTACGTCTACGACGGAGACTTTCTCTACGGACAAACCACGACGGGAGGGAAAATCGCACACATGCGGCAGCATCCGAACATCAGTTTTCAAGTGGACGAATTGCTCGGACATGCTTGGAGCAGCGTGCTGCTGCTCGGCTCGTTCGAAGAACTCAACTACGCCGCCGTCAGCCATACGCGCATGAAGCAAATCGTAGAAATACTCAGCCAGCAAATCGGTACGGTGCAGAGCACCGTCGGTTTGGATTTGGTGCACTCCGTCAAAAAAAGCAATTCCGTCGGAGGCGCCAAAGAACCGCTCCTTTTTCGCATGCGCATTCTGCAAAAATCCGGACGACACATGTCTTACGTCGAACCGCCTTCCGCATGAAACTCGCACTCGTCTGTTTGCACGGCTGGGGAGGCAGCAAGGAATCGTTCGCGGAACTGCGCGCGGCGCTTGCCGGCGCGGATGTGGAAATTTTCACGCCCGACTTGCCGGGCTTCGGCGCGGAGCCGGAACCGAGCAAGGCCTGGACCGTCGACGACTACGTGGCTTGGACGGAAGCGTACCTGCGTGATGTCGTACATATCGCCGACCGTCCGTATGTGCTGCTCGGACACTCTCACGGCGGCCGCATCTCCCTAAAACTCTGCGCGGCCAAGCGCGTGCCTCTGCCGCAAGAACTCATACTCTGCGCCTCCGCCGGCATTCGCAGCCGCAGACACTTCAAACGCATAGCGGGGTTGCTTTTGGCCAAGTGCGGTAAGACGCTCCTGCGCGTACCCGGCCTGAAGTTGCTGCAACCGCTCGCCAAGAAATGCCTCTACCGCCTCGTCCGTGTGCACGACTACGAACGTGCGTCGCCGCTCATGCAGCAAACACTCATCAATGTCAGCCGTGAAGATCTGCGACCGGTTCTGGCACACGTCTCGGTTCCCACCACCATATTCTGGGGGGCCAACGACGGCATGACGCCGCTTGCGGACGGAGAGTATATGCACGCGCACATTCCCGGCAGCACACTCACCGTGTTTCCCGGCATCCGCCACGCGGTGCACCGCGACAAGGCCGAAGAAATTGCCGCGTACGTGCGAAAGAGGCACCTCGGTTAAGGGGCACCTCTTTCCTCCGAGAAGAAAAGCTTATTCAGCGTCTTCCATCATCATGGCCTCGCCTTCTTCGGCGGCGGCATGACCTTCTTCAGTTGCCTCTTCATCGGCTACGATTTCCGGCGTAGGCATGGGCTTGTTAAGCTTGGCACTCTCGCCGACGCGCTTGCCGACTCCGTAGTCACGCTGGCCGAACGGGCGAGCATCCAGGTTGTCGGGCAAACCGTCGCGGTCGATGTCGCCGGTCTCGTTGGCCACCGGCAGAAGGTTGTAATAATGCTCCGGCATGGCCTTAAGAGCCTGGAGCTGGGGGAGCACAACCAAGAACGCGCTGCTCAAGAGCACCACAAGAAGGGCTCCAAGCGTAACGTCCCGGTGCACATGCTTAGCAGGGGTCTGCGGCATATATGTGTGTGTGGGAGGAAATAAACTATAAGTATAATAACATATTTCTTAATTTTGCGCAATAACCCTATTAGGCATCCGGGTCGGGAGTCGGCACAATGTCCGCGTGTATCCTCTCATTCTGTTCCCACTGGTGTTCATCGGCACGGCAGGACCCATACTGAGCTTCGCGGCACTTTGGCAAAGGAAAGAATGGCGATTCGACCGCTTGCGTGCGCATCTGCAAGATTACGGCGTTTGGGGGGAGTTTCTCAGCCCCGTGCGAACGGGTTTGGTGGCGGCCATATGCCTGTTCTCGTGGTTCCAAACGCAAGATTGGCTTCCGTTCGGCCCGCTGATGGCCTGCGGCCTGGCGGCAATCACCTTACTGCAATGGCTTTCGGGCAGACAAAAACTCCCGCACTTCACGAACAAAACGTCCGCCGTGCTGTTGCTCTCGTTCGGCTGCGCTTTCTTTGCGTCAGTACTCTGCAGCATGCTGGTCTCGTCGGTGGCAAGCACACTGGCTGTGGGCGCCACAGTCCTGGGTTCACCGCTCTTTGTGGTTTTGGCTTGGGCGGTGCTTCTGCCGGAAGATTCGCGTCGCAAGAAAAGCTTGCTGCAGCGCGCCACCGACCTGCGCGCTTCTTTGCCGCAACTCACCGTCATCGGCATAACGGGCAGCGTGGGGAAAACCACCACCAAAACCCTGCTCGCGGAACTGCTGGCCGACCGCGCCGTAGCCACCCCCGCGCACGTGAACACGGAACTGGGCGTGGCACAGTGGTTTTTGCAGGCATTCGCTTCCTCTTCCGCTCCTTTCGCCATCGTGGAAATGGGTGCGTATCGGCGCGGAGAAATTTCCACGCTCTGCCACATGCTGCAACCGAGCATCGGCGCCATCACCTACATCGGCAACCAGCACACCGCTCTGTTCGGCTCACTGGAAGCCGTGGCGCAAGCCAAGTCCGAGCTCATCGCCTCCCTGCCCAAAACCGGCACGGCCGTACTGAACGCCGACTGCGCTCCGTGTCTGAACATCGCCGAACGCACCGCTGCCAACGTGGTAACGGTAGGACAGCAATCCCCCGCTTCGCTGCAAGCGCAGAACGTAACGGAGGAGGCGGACGGTTTGTATTTCCAACTGAGCGACGCGCGTTGGTTCGCGCCGTTGCACGGCAAGCACAACCTCACGAACGTGCTCATCGCCATCGCCATCTGCCGCCTAGCGGGACTGGCGGACGAAGAGATTCAAACGCGTTTGGCGCAGTTTCGTACCGAGTTGGACTCGTTCACGGTGCGCAGCACACGCAACGTCACCGTGGTGGATGACACGTACAATTCCAGCCCCATGAGCGTGCTTGCCGCCACGCACTGGGCCGCCTCGCAGCCGCACACCCACAAAGTGCTGGTACTGGCAGGCCTGCTGGAACAAGGTTCGTTCGCAAAACAGGTGCACGAAGACATTGGTCGGGAAGCCCGCCAAACGTTCGCCAGAGTGATTTGTTTGAACAAAAAATTTGTTCCATATATTAGCCTAGGATACGGCAAAGATGTGGAAATGATTTCCAAAAAAACTGTTCCCGTTCCCGCCGGCACCCTGCTGGTATGCTGCGGTCGCATGTCCGAAAAAACCATCGATTCCCTGCTTCCGTAGAACCGTAATCGTAATCCGTAATCGTAACCCCGTGCTCTTCTCCGCCATTCACCACACCTTCGGCCCGCATGTGGATGACGCGTACCTGCGCAAAGTGTTGCGCATGTCGTATGCGCCGTGGCGTTACCGCGAAGGGAAAAGTCGCCTCTTGCTCGCAAGCGCTCTCGGTTCGGCCTTCGGTGCCGATGCCATACCGTTCGCTTCGGGTCGCGAAGCGCTGCTGGCTTTGCTGCAAGCTTTGCGTGTGCAGCCGGGAGATGAAATCATTCTGCAGGGCTACACCTGCATGGTGCTGCCGAATGCCATTCATGCCGCAGGCTGCGTGCCCGTGTACGCAGACATCGACGAACACACGCTCAACCTCACCGTCGAAAGCGTGGCAGCGGTACTCTCGCCGAAAACCAAAGCGGTCATTTGCCAGCACACGTTCGGCCTGCCCGCCCCCACGGCGGCTCTGCGACGACTCTGCGACGAGCGAAAACTGCTGCTCATCGAAGACTGCGCGCACGTGCTGCCGGATACGCGAGGGCCTGCGGACATCGGCAAGCTGGGTGACTTCTGTCTGCTCAGCTTCGGCAGGGACAAAGCCATTTCCGGCATTGCGGGCGGAGCGATTGTCTCCAGACACGCCGACGTAACGAAAGCTCTGCGCGAGCGTGAAAGTCGCGCGCCGCATCTGCCGTTTTGGACGGTGTTGAAGCTTCTGGAATACGCCCCGCGCATGCGCAATATCGTGCGTCCGTTCATGGGGTCGGGGCTGGCCAAACCCTACCTTTGGCTCATACGGAAACTGGGCTGGATGGTGCCGGTGCTCGAAGACGACGAACGCCAAGGCAAAATGGATACGACCGTGCGCAAACTGCCCAACGCCTGCGCGTTTCTGGCCCTGCATTCTTGGAAAGCATTGCAACAAAGCAACGACCATCGTCGTTTGCTTGCGCGTTCCTACGCCGAAACGGCGACCACATACGGCTGGAACGCCGTGGCTTTGGCACTGGAAAAAACCGACCTGCCGTTGCAGAAGTTCCCGCTGTTTCTCCCAAACGCCGAAGCCGTGCGCCGGGCGCTCAAGCGCAAAAACATCCACTTGGATGACGGCTGGACGGGTTGCGTGGTGTGCCCCGCCAACGTGAATTTGCCCGCAAGCGGTTACGTTTGGGGGAGCGATCCCGAAGCGGAAAAAGTTTGCACGTCCATACTGTCTCTGCCCACGCACCCCACCATGACTCTTGCACAAGCGCGTTACGTGGTCGCGTGCTTGCACGATGTCCTGCGTCGCACTTCCTAACCGCCCGCCTTCATGTACTCCGTTTCACCCGCCGTCGACCCCGTCGCTTGGGATGCCTTCCTGTCCCGGCAGCAATACCGTCCGTTTCTGCAATCGTGGACCATGGGCGACGTGTACGAGGCATTTGGGCAAACTCCCATCCGCTTGGTCGCACACGATGCCACGGGGGCTATAGCTGGCATTTGCCTGGCTATTTTCGTACCTGCCCGTCGCGGCAAACACTTTGCCGTACAATACGGACCAATTCTCTCAGACGACATACGCACTCACGAAGAGGGTCAAATCCTCTACCAAGCCTTTATCGATGCCCTGCGCCACATCGCCAAGAATCACTCTGCCTGCTTCGTGCGACTGAGCCCGTTTCGCCCACGCGAATTTCCCCTGCACACCAAGGGCGATCGCCCATCTCCACTGCACTTGCTCGCTGAACACCTCTGGTTCTTACCTCTTAAGCAAGACCTCAGCTGGAACCTTACCGCAGCTTCACCACTTCGTTCTGTCGAAGAAATTCTTGCCGACATGCGCAAGACCACCCGCAACTTGGTGCGCCGCGCGGAGAAAGAAGGCGTGACCATCGAAGCATCGTCGAATCCCGTCGCGGACGTGGAACACTTCATTCGTCTGCACGACGAAACTCGCAAACGCCACGGCTTCACGCCGTACACCAACGCGTACTTCCGCGCTCAGGTGAAAGCCTTCGCGCCCCGCGGCGAATGCACGGTGTATCTGGCCAGGTATCAGGGGGAAATCATCGCTGCATCCATACACATGCACGCGTTCGGCGAAACCAGCTACCACCACGGCGCCAGCAGTTTCGCGCACCACAAAATTCCCGCCAGCACCCTGCTGCAATGGCAAGCCATACAAGACGCTCTCAGGCGTGGTGACCACGTATACAACTTCTGGGGCATTGCCCCGGTGGACGCGGAAGGCAATGCACCGAAGAAACACCCCTTCGCCGGCGTCACGCTGTTTAAAACCGGCTTCGGCGGCGCCGTGCTGCACTTGCAGCCTTGTACGGACCTGCCGCTCGGCCCTCGCTACTGGCTGACACGCGGCATTGAAACCCTGCGTAAGTGGAAGCGCGGCTTTTAGTGACGCCATCGTGCACGCAACCGCATCATCTGCTATACTGCCAAGATGTCCGACACTCCGAATTCCATCGGCACTCCGCCGCCTGCGAAGCCCGTGACGGAAAAACCCATCGCCGACGATTTGCTGCGTCAAATTCTCCACGAGCTGAAAATCATCAATCATCGGGAACGTTGGCGCACGGCCAGCGGGTTCATGCATTCCATGATCACCATCATTCCCATGTTGGTGTTCCTGTACGGCATGTGGTTCGCCTACTCGTCCGCCGACAACTTCATCGACCAAATCGTCGACCGCGCCGTAGGCACGTTCATGCGCAAAGGCCTCTCCGCTAGCGACGCGTCTTCGTCCGCACCGCCCGCCAACTGGCAAGACCTCATCAAGAACTTCCTGCCTTCGGCTCCAAACAACCGCTAGTTTACGGTTGAGCCGGAGTGCCAAGCGTCGTTTGCAGTTCCGCGGCGGTCATGCCCGGTTTCAACGTGCCCGAGGGCAGAGCCAAAAGCTGCTGACGCGTAAAGCGTCCGACGGGTGCGGAACCGACGCCGAGCAAATACCCCGCTTCGTCGGCGGCCTTCTGCACGCGGTCATTCACGCCGCCGTCCGGGTACAACACGCTTATCACGTCACGCTGCGCGTACTGCGTAAGCAAGGCGCGGCTCTGCGTCAGCTCCAACGCCAACTGGGCGTCGGTCAGGCTGCGCAAATCGTCGCCTGTGTGGCCGGCGGAAACCACGTCGAACCCGTTGGCGAGAAGCGTCTGCACTTGCTTCTGCGTTATGGCATCCAAACCGAGCGTGTTCGTGCGCAGAGCCAAGACCGCCGGAATGTTTTCCGGCAGAAGCGCTTCCGTCACGCGTTTGAAGTTTTGGGCGTTGATGCCGGTAAGCACCAGCACCATTTGCCGCGGCGGCAAACGCACGTCGCGCTGCTCTTGGGCCAAGAGCAACTCGGCCAAGGCCCGCAACGAAGTGAAGGTATTGCTGCTCTGACGCAGCAGCGTCAGTACGCCTTTCAGGCCGGTCATGCCCTCTTCCGTACCCACGTCGTAGCGCAGTATCGGCAGAGCGTAGGCATCTTGCCGCACCACGAAATGCGGTTCGAACGGCTGCAAGTACTCCATGGAAACGAAGGCTTCGCGACCGTTGTACATGATGCGCGCCCACTGGGCGTCGCGGCTCAGCGGCGTGACGATGCTCTGGCCGGGCAATTCGCCGATTTTCTCCCCCTGACCGTCGGCCGTGGCACGCACGTTCAGATAGGCGAAATCCACGAAGTACTGTCCGGCGAATTCCGCTCGGGCGGCCTGCAACTGCGATTCGCTGACCGAACGGGAAATGTAGCGCGTGGACAAGTACCCTTCCACGTTTCCGGGCAGGCGCACCTGCGCCCAAGCCGCGTCCATGAAGCTCACCACGTTCACGCTTTCTCCCGCCACCAGCCTGCCCACGGCCGGAGCACGCACGTCGGGCTTGCTGCGTACGTTCAAAAATTCGTTGTTTACGATGTACAAAGCGCCCGAACCGTTGCCGTGCGAGGCGCGAATGTTGCGAAACAATTCGCGACGAGAGAGGTCGACCGCCGGCACGACGGGCGCCACCACCTCCGGCGGCAGCAGCGTGCCCGAAGCCTGCGCGCCGGAACCCGTGACCACGGGAGTCGGCGTGTTTTCCGCTTCCTGCAGCATTTGCGTGAAGTGCGCGATGTCGTCTTCGGTGAACGTGAATTCATCGTCCTGCGGCGCCGTTGAGGAAGGCGTGCAGCCTACGAACAGAATGCCCAAACTCGCGACCAGCAGAAACGCCACCACCGGAGCGGGCAAAAAGCCTTGTCCTCTGGCCACCGTACTGCGACGGCGCGAGCGGAACGAATGACGGCGGGCGGGGCGGGCGGTGTACGTCATGGCTACATGCGGGTAGGAACGCGGAGGGTAAGAAGGGCGGCGGCGGTCCGAATGACCGTCGCCGTGCGATCCGCAAGGTAGAGGCGGAACCCGCGCGCAGGTTCCGGTGCCTGAAGAATTTTCTCCGCGTTGTAGAAAGCGTTGAACGCCTGGCACAACTGGTACACATGCGTACACAAGACGTGCGGCGAGTGCGCCGTACGCGCTTCCTCCAGCGCCGCGGGGAACTGCAGCAGCGCCTTGAGCAACGACCTCTCGGTCGGAGTCAGTTCCACCGCCGAAACGTCGGCCGGTACGGGCGCGTCCTTCAGCTCCGCTTTGCGCAGAAGTGAACAGGCACGAGCGTGCGTGTACTGAATGTACGGAGCACTGTTGCCGTCGAAGCTGAGCATTTTGTCCCAGTCGAACACCATTTCCATTTTGCGGTTCTGGCTCAAAATGCCGTACACCAAAGCCCCCTGCCCCAGCATTTCGGCCAGGTCGACCGGGTCGTCGGTCTGAATGCTCTCGCCGCGCTCCTTGATGATTTCCGCCGCGCGTTCCACCGCTTCGTCGAGCACCTCCTCCAACTTCAACACGTTGCCTTTGCGCGTGCTCATGGATTTGTCGGCGAAACGCATGCGGCCGAACAGCACGTTCTCAAAAGCGGGCAATTCCCACTCCAGCAGTGCGCACGTTTCCACCAACTGCTCGAAGTGCAGCTTCTGCGCAATGTCCGTAAGAATGAGAATTTGCCGCGGATGGTACGTGTCCACCCGATAGCGCATTTGCGCTATGTCGCGCGTGGAGTAGAGCGTGGCGCCGTCGCCTTTGAGCACGAGGTACGGCGGCATGTTCTTTTCCGCGGGGAATTCCACGATGAGCGCACCCTCCTTGCCCGCCACGAACACACCTTTCTTTTTTCCCTCGGCCAGCACCGCTTCCATTTTGTCTTCGTA
>CAZWVP010000009.1:433-11666 GCA_964636635.1 uncultured Candidatus Peribacteria bacterium | reverse complement strand
GCCCAAATCCAACTCGAACGACACGAGCAGACGACGGTAAATGTCGCTGAGAGAAGCCTTCGTTACGGTCACCACATCTTGCCAAAAGGCGCGCAACGCCTTGTCGCCCGCTTCCAATTTCCGAAACGCTTCGCGGCCTTGGTCTTCCAACGATTCATCGTTTTTCACCTCTTCATGAAAGCGCACGTAGAGCGCCAGCAGTTCGTCGAGCGTGTACTCCTTTACGGGCTTTGTGGAACCCCATTTTTCATGCGCCACAGCCAACTTGCCGAACTGCGTGCCCCAGTCGCCGATATAGTTCCAACTAATGACATTCGCACCGTCGTGCTTGTAGAGATTGACGAGCGTCTGCCCCAAGACCGTACCGATGATGTGATGAATGGCCAGCGGCTTGGCAATGTTGGGTTGCGAATACTCCACGATGACCGGCGCCTCGCTCTTGCGAACGGATTGCGGAACGCATGCTTCGACCGTGGCCGCCAACGCCTGCACAAAAGCCTCGGGCTTCAGCCAGAGGTTGATGTAACCGGCCCCCGCCACCTCGGCCTTCGCTATGCCCTCGGCGCCGTCAAAAGCCTTCAGCAATACTGCCGCCACTTCCCTGGGCGGCTTTCCCGCTTTCTTGGCAAGGTGTAAAGCGAGTGGCGTAGATACATCTCCGTGTTCCACCTCTTGAGGAAATACCCACGGGATTGACACACTGTCGAGACCGTACTCTTTTCGGATTGCAGTCTCGGCCAGTTGTGTAAGATTTTTCCACATATGCTTCAAAAATTTTGTCGTGAATGAACAAAACTCATACTCAGAGAACAAGGCGAAATATAGCAGCATTGAAAGCCAAATCCACTTGTTTACAAAATTTGATCTTGCATAAAAAAAATCTCCATGGTTTGAGCACAAAAAATACACACTTTTTAACGTGAAAATACCTGATCACAAAATGACTACTATCACTCACTTGAGTAGATATCGTATTCAAAACCGCATCTACCCGTTTTTTCGCTATTGTGCTAGAATACGGTGATGAAGCGTGTGCTTAGCTTTGGCCTCTGTCTCTTGCTCTCGGCCTGTGCCGGCAGCACCGATTCGCAACCCTTGCCGTCCGTCAGCGGGGGTAAATCCGGCGTGATTTCGGTAAGCCGACTGTCGTTGGATCAACCTACGCGTCCATCCGCATTGATAGGCATTTTCGCCGCCTCCCGTTTGGCCATGCAGCCGGGAATGATGGCTGCCGGAGCGGTACAAGCCGTACGACTGCTGCAAGAGCTCTCACCCGTGCAAGGCCCTCAAGACGGCACCAATATGGCCGTCGCCACCTTGGAACAACTGGGCACGCTGCTCTCCGCCGACGTGTGGGACGTTCTCAACCGCAGTACCGACCGCAGCCAAGCATTGGATGACTACCTGGCGTCTCTGCGCACGGTCATGGAGCAAGCCACTTCGGACCAAGCGTCCGTTGCCGCCGATTTGGAGGTGCTGGAAAGCGAACTCGATACCGTTCAAGACGATGTGCACAGCGCCGACCGTGCTCAGAAAGCAGCCGAGAAGGCGGAAGACTACGGCCAAAGCGCCGCCTACAAACAAACGCTCTCGGAATTGAAGGGCAAGCAAGCCGCCCTCACCGAAACCATCGCCAACCGCAAGGACGTGCTCGATGACCTGAAAAAGCTCTTGGCCAAAGCCGAGGAGCGCACGCTGGCCGTGGAAAACAACCGCAGCGCCCTCATTACAGGCATTCGTCTGGAGGAAACTCCGGGATTGGATGATTTGGACCTGATTACGGGCCGCAAGAAGCGCACCGGCTCGCCGGGAACGGTGTTCGGGTTCTAAACGAGGACGGGTATTGAAGAAAACGGCGTTTTACGCTACAATATCTTGATATGTCCGCGATTTCCTCGCCTTCCTTCCGGCTTTTGGTCTTAAGCGCCTTGGACGACCTTCTGGGTTTGAGCGGTCACGCCATTCCTCAAGTATTCGAACAAATCGTGGGGGAATCCGTCACGCCGGACGAACGGGAAATCATCAAGCGTTACGAAGAAGGTTTGCAGAAAACCTTGGATATCATCGCGCCGGCCGGCGTGGAACTGAAGAGCAACGAGTTCATTGTGAACGACTTGCATGCCCGCACGCTCTACGTGGTGAACTGGCCGAACTACATTTACCCGAACTGGCTTTCCTCCACCACGAACTTCGACGCCGAACTGGAAATTTCCCAGTTCATCTACCCCAGCGCAAACGGCGCCATCATGAAAATGCTGCGCAAGAAGGTGGTGGAAATGCGTTCGTCCATCCGCATGTTGGAACAGAAAGGCTTGGTGCGCGACCCGTCGCTGGAAGCCGCCTTGCACGACGCCGAGGAATTGCGCGACTTGCTGGCACGCGGCCGTGAGAAGCTCTTCCATTTCGGCTTGTACATCACCATGCTCGCCGACGACAAAGACAAGCTCAAGAAGCTGCAGACGGACGTGGAATCGGTTCTGGGCGGACGCCTTATTCTCACCAAGCCCGCCATGTTTCAAATGGAACACGGCTGGAACAGCACGTTGCCCGTGTGCCAGGACGAACTGGAAATAAACCGCAACATGAACACCTCGCCGCTGGCGACCAGCTTCCCCTTCACGAGCGCCGACCTCACGGACGACCACGGCATTCTGTACGGCATCAACCGTCACAACGAGAGCTTGGTGATTTTCGACCGCTTCGATTTGCCGAACGCCAACTCCACGGTGTTCGCCTCCTCCGGTGCGGGTAAGTCGTTCACCGTGAAGCTGGAACTGCTGCGTTCCATGATGTTCGGTACGGAAGTGTTCGTGCTGGACCCCGAAAACGAATACGTGGAACTGGCCAAAGCGGTGGGAGGCACGCACATTCCCATTTCGCTGCAGAGCCAGTTTCACATCAACCCGTTCGACTTGCCCAAAGCCGTGCGCGGCGAAGAGAGCACGTCGGCCGAAATTCTGCGCGGTGCGGCCATCAACCTGCACGGGCTACTTCGCCTGATGCTCGGCGCGCTCACGCCCGCCGAAGACGGCATTCTGGACCGCGCGATTCTGGACACCTACGCCCTGAAAGGCATCGCCTTCGACACACCCGACATCTTCTCCAAGGAACCGCCCACGCTGCACGAACTCGTGGACGTGCTCAGTTCCACCGAAGGCGGCGAACACATGGCGCAGACGCTGCGCAAGTACACCGAGGGCACGTACTCGGGCATTTTCGACCGAGCCACGAACGTGGAACTGGACAACCAAATGGTGGTATTCCAAATTCGCGACTTGGAAGAGCAGCTGCGCCCCGTCGCGATGTACGTGATTTTGAACTTCCTCTGGAACCGTATTCGCAGCGAACTCAAACGTCGCATGCTCGTGATAGACGAAGCCTGGAACCTCATGCAGTACGAAGATTCCGCCCGCTTCCTCTACGGCCTCATCAAGCGCGCCCGCAAGTACTACCTGGGCGTCACCACCATTACGCAAGACGTGGAAGACTTCGTAAACTCGCCGTACGGCAAGCCCATCATCACGAACTCCTCGCTGCAAATTCTGCTCAAGCAGTCGGCTTCCGCCGTGGACAACCTCCAGAAGCTCTTCTACCTCACCGACGGTGAGAAGTACGTGCTCATGAACTCGGGCGTGGGCCAAGGCCTCTTCTTCGCCGAGAACAAGCACGTAGCCATCGAAATCGTCGCGAGCCCCGAGGAAACGAAGTTTATTACCACCAAGCCGCAGGAAGTATTGGATAAAAAGGAATAACCGCTTCTCCACTCTCTGCCATGAACCGCACGCAGGAATACACGAACGCCGAAGTTGCCGCGCCCGGAAACGGGTTTGAGCAAGTGGCGGACATGCGCAATCATCTGACGCTGTTCAGTTTGGCTTGCGGACTCGTGCGCAACGCCCAAATATTCGATGTCGAAACCCTGGTACGCAACTACGGAGCCGAACGCGTGCTGGGCGCACTCTCCACTTGGGGTATAAGCGGCGACTCGGCTCGCAATGCTCCCGGCTGGGACGTCATTCGCAACTTGGAACCGAATCAAGATCTGCGCATAGCCTTATACGAACACCTCCAGGCCAACTCTTCCGTGGTTGAAACGTTGAAAGAAATGGATCAACCGGGTCTGGTGGGAGAAATGAAACGAGCCGTAAAGAACAAAACTCAGCCGCAATCGAGTGACGATTGGCGTTTTGAACTGCAGCAGTGCGCGGAGGACATTCTCCCTCTGCTCGAGACTTCAGGCGGAAACATCTCCGCCTTCGAACGACTGGCAAAACAATGGGAGAAAGATCGCCAAACGGAAATGCAGGCCGTAGCCGAAGCGGAAATAGGAAAAATAGCCGAAGGCATGCGCATGCGCGAAAACCGCATTCGCGCGAAGCATGAAATGCAAAAAAGCCTTTCACGAACGGCCTACGAAGGAAATCCTCTGCTGGCGCAAGCGGGACTTGAGGAAGAACGCACCGCCGATGCCGCCATGTCGGCCGAAATAGCACGCGAAAATAAAGACGATGCGCTACGCATCGCACACCTTCGCCAAATGGCGGGGCTCTGAACTTACTCTTCCTCCACCACTTTCCAGCGCAGCTCGGGCTGCAACTTTCCGGGCAGAGAAAAGCCCGCCGCTTTGCGGTGCCCGCCGCCGCTGAACTTTCCGGCCATGGCCGAAACATCCACGTCGTCGCGCAGCGTGCGCAGCGACCCTTTCACTTGCCCGCCGCGCTCCGAGAGCACGAGGGAGAAGCGCATGCCCGGCACGGCGTTCACGTAATCGATGGCACCCGTCAGTTCGGAATAGTCGGCACCCGTGGCGCGGAAGTCGGCCGCCGTGATGGCCGTGATGGCTCCGCCTTGGTCCGTGAGATGAATTTTCTCGAGCACCCTGCCCCACAACCGCAGCGTGCTCAGTTTGGCCGTGCGGAAAATACTCTGCACCACTTCTTGCTGACGCGCGCCGTGACGAAGCAACTTCCCCACCGTGCGGTACACTTCGGCGGTGGTGTTGCTGTGCAACAGTCCTCCTGTATCGGTGTACAAGCCCGTAAGTAAGCACGTGGCGATGTCGGAATCGTATTCCCAACCGGCCGCCTCGGCGAACTGCGTAAGCACTTCGCAAGCGGAAGACGCGTTGAGCACGAAGTTCACGGCGCCGAACTTGGTATTGCTGTAATGGTGATCGATATTCACGCAGGGCACCGTGCCGTCGAACAGCTGCGGGTGCGTTTCGTGGTATTCGGTCAATTTCGGCTCGGCACTGTCCACCACCACCGCCACATCTCCTTCCTCCAACATCATGTCCGGACGAATACGACCCCAACTCGGCAGAAAGCGCATGGTTTCGGGGACGGGGTCCACACAATGAAACAGCACCTGCGCGTCGGGATACTGCTGCTCCAGCAGCAAGCCCGCCGCCAGCACGGAGCCGATGGCATCACCGTCGGGATTGCGATGACAAATGCAATGAATGCGCTTGGCTGAAGCCACAATTTCCAATGCCGACTGCAGGGAAGAAACGTCGATCATGAAAGGAATGAACGTTACGGCGTAGACGTACGGCAAACAAGAGACAGCCCTTGCACATTCTCCACAGGTGCGGTGCAGTGATGCTTTACTTCAACAAGTCGTCCAAGCGCGCGGCTTTCTCGCCTTCGGTATCCAGCACGAAACGGAGTCGCGGCACGCGTTGCGTGGAAACCTTCGCAACGATTTTCTGCAACTGCGGTTTGAATTCCTTCAGCCACTCCATGGCTTTCTTCTGCTCTTTCCACGAACTCACGGAAACCGTGACGTAGGCGTCGTCGGGAGAAATGCGCACGTCGGTGATGGTGAGCACTTCGCATTCAGGCGGTGCCTGCGTAAGCCACGGCCCGAGCAGGGCGCGAATATCGGAAGCCAGACGCAAGCGACGGGTGGACACGGACCCAGTGTACATTGAACGAAGGGTGGTATGCTTGCACTATGTCCCCTTTCCACGTCGTTTTCTGCGGTACGCCGGACTTCGCGGTACCCGCCTTGCTGGCTCTGGCGAAAGACGAACGCTTCGTGGTGGACGCGGTCATCACGCAGCCGGACAAGCCGGTGGGTCGCAAACAGGAGCTCACTCCACCCCCGGTGAAAATCGCCGCGCAAGCACTGAATATTCCCGTCCTGCAACCCGAAAGCATCAATACCCTGGACCTGCCGTCCGTTGCGCCGCAGGTGGATTTTCTGGTGGTGGTCGCCTACGGCCAATTGCTGAAAGAACCCGTTCTGGCGTGGCCGCGCATTGCGCCGGTGAACGTGCACGCCTCGCTCCTGCCACGCTGGCGCGGCGCCTCGCCGTTGCAACATGCGCTGCTTGGTGGCGATACTCTTTCCGGTGTGACCGTGCAACGCATGGTACGAGCGCTGGACGCCGGGCCGGTGCTGGGAAAAGCGGAGTACACGCTGGACCCCCGCGAAACATTTTCTTCACTGCACGATGCGTTGGCAAAAATCGGCGCCGTCACACTCGTAGAAACTCTAGCCTTGCCGCTCGTGGAAACGCCGCAAGACGAAGGCCAAGTGACCCTCTGCCACAAGCTGAAACGCGAAGATGGAATCGTGGACCCGACTGCCATGACTGCGGAAGAGGTGGATCGCAAAGTGCGCGCTCTCACCCCTTGGCCGGGAGTGACCTGCGAGGTGCGCGGACATGGCGTGAAGCTGCTGCGCACCCGGCTGGAGCCGCACGCGGACTGCCTGGAGCTGCCCTGCGCACAAGGCTCGACGCTGTACGTGGAAACTCTGCAAGAGCCCGGTAAAAAAGCCATGGCTGTGAACGAGTGGCTGCGCGGTATTTAAAAAAGGGCTGAGGCCAAGCCCCAACCCTGATCTCGACTACGCTCGATCTGACATCCGTAATACGTAATCGTAATACTGAATCTTAGACATGCGCCTTCATTTCTTCGAAAGCCGCGATGAACTTCTCCAAATCTTCGGAGTCGAACATGATGGTGGTTTTCTGACCGCCGCGGGACTTCTCGGAGACTTTGAAGAACTTGCCGTTGCCGGACTGCTTCAAATCTATGTAGAACGTACGCTGACGAGCGTGAATCGTGACGCTGTGCACGTCGTCGGCGAAGCGTCCGCCGTCGCCGCGAGGCGCGCGCGGAGCACGCGGGGCGCCGCCGCCCATAGGCTGGCTGGAGCCGAAAGATGAATCTGCCGTGGGACCGGTGCCGGTCAGTTCGGACATGGGATCAAACATGAGATTGTGTGGGGAAAAATAGAGAGGACCGCTCCCCCATTGCGATGCCGATCGTTGGCGCACTCCTGCGTCCGGGATCACTCACCGTTCCTTAGGAAAGAGGTGGAAACAGTATGCTCGGTTCGCCCGTCGTTTGCCAGGCATCTCCAAGCGCGCCCCACTTTGTAAGATCCCTTTGCGTATTTTTTAGAACAAAATTTTTGTTCAACATCTCGCCTGCATACGGCACATTCAGCTGCTCACTCATGCGTTTGGCGGTTTCGGGCACAAACGGCAAAAGCATGAGTGCCGCATGGCGCAGACATTCGGCGAAGGTGGAGAGAGACGTTATTTTTTCCGCGCCGGCCAGCTTCCACGGTTGTGAATCGTTGAACGCTCGGTTCATGGCGTCCACGCCGGACATCACGTGCCCCAACGCACCGTGCAAATCATACTCCGCGAAACGCTCGTTCCACGTCGCCCACTGTCCCGCCGTGGCCTGCACATCGGCATCGTTCACGGGCACCGTGAGTGTCGTCTGCTCTTTTTTCAGCATCACCAGCACGCGGTTGAGCATGTTGCCGAGCTGATTGCCAAGTTTGGAGGTATACACCTCGTCGATGCGCTTCCAACTGAAATCGCCGTCGTTGCCCACGGGCACTTCGTGCGTGAGGTAAAAACGCAGCGGGTCGGGATTCCCATGGAAATGCGCGAGCGCCTCCTCCGGCCTCACCACGTTACCGAGGCTTTTGCTCATCTTCTGTCCTTCACTCGTCAGAAACCCGTGAATGAGCAACTTGTCCGGCGTGCGCAGTCCCGCGTTCTTCAACATGGCCGGCCAAATGAGCGCATGGAAACGGGCGATGTCCTTGCCGATGACATGCGTGACTTCGGCGTCGTTCCAGTACTGCGCCGCGTGATTGTCCGTGAGCAACCCAAGCGTGGAAATGTAGTTCGTGAGCGCGTCGCACCACACGTACATCACTTGGTTTTCTTCGCCCGGCACGGGAATGCCCCAGCTGAGACTGCTTTTGGGGCGCGAGAACGACACGTCTTCCAGGCCGCTCTTGAGCAGCTGCAACGTTTCGTTCGCGCGGTACTCGGGCACGATTCTATACGTGCCGTCCGTGAGAATTTTTTCCAGAAACACCTGCTCGTCCTTCAGGCGAAAGAACCAGTTCTCCTCCGCCACTTCCTGCGGCGCCACGTTGTGGTCCGGGCATTTGCCGTCCACCAAATCTTTCGCCGTCACGAAGCGCTCGCAACCGCTGCAGTAGAGCCCCGTGTACGTGCGTTTTTCCAGCACGCCCGCATCCGCCAACTTCTTCCACAGCGCCTGCACCGTGGGCCAGTGCCGCTTTTGGTCGGTGGTGCGCACGAAGTCATCGGCCGAAACGTTCAGCTTGGCGTACAACTCCTGAAAGAGCGGCACGTTCGCGTCCACCAGTTCCTGCGGCGTCACCTTCTCACGCGCAGCGGTCTGCTGAATTTTTATGCCGTGCTCGTCGGTGCCTATTTGGAAACGCACGTCGTCGCCGCACAAACGGAACCAGCGAGCCAACACATCGGCCAGAACCTTCTCCAACACGTGCCCCATGTGCGGAGCGGCGTTCGGGTAATCGATGGCGGTGGTGACGTAGCGTCGCATGCGCTCAGTATTCAGCATTTCGCCCGACCTCGCCAGCACGTGTGCCGCTATTCGGCTGCACGATTGGATTTGTAGGAAAGCAACTGCTTGTAGCGTTGCAATGCCTGTCGCATGCGAACGGCGAGCGGATGAAGAGGATCGAGAGCCGAGACGGTATTGCTGAGGACAAACATCCGATTGGAGTCCGCGTGAGCCCGTGCATGAGAGAAAGCGAGTGCCGAGAGTTCAACCTCATCGGCATCTGCGGGTGTAAACACATTGTCATTCAACAAGAAGGCCAAGACGCTCATGAGATTGGATTCCCCAGAAAGAATTTTGGCACTGGCATCCGTAAACAAACTGACCATTTTGAGACGAGACTCATTGGTTACTCCTTTCGCTTGTTCCAGCATTTCAGCGTTAATGTCCGACAAAAATCTCTTCGCTGCTTCCACGTTATCCGCCGAGGCCTGGCAATAGGCCGTGAAATTGTAAACAGGCATGACGCTTAGAGGGGCGGCGAGTACTGCAAACGAAATCGGCGACGAAGAACACCACCGTCCTGCCGATGAACGCCAAAAACAAACCGATGAGCGCGTTCTGCACGTACGTTTTGGCCTTGCCGCGGTTCTCTTCGTTGTAGCCGGAACTGATGAGCAGAATGCCGGCCTTGATGATTTGCGTGGCGGCGAAGGCCACGATGAGCACCGCCACCATGTCGATGACGCGGTTGGCGATTTGGATGATAAACAGACGTCCGGCGCCGCAGCCCGGGTGCAAGATGTTGCAGTACGTGGAAATGGGAGACTGGGCGTACGCCCGTTCCGCGAAAAGCCAAAGAGCGAGGGCGAGAGCGCGCATCAGAGGTTCAGGTAGAAGACGGATTCCGCGATGGCACGGGCGAGGTTGATGCAAATGGCACCGATGGCGGCGTAAATGACCATGCGACGGGCGGTTTCGAATTCTCCGGAATTGCCGCGCGCCAAGACGAACTTGAAACCGGCGAATATCACCACCAAGACGAACACGATGTTGAAGAGCCCCGCCGCGGTATCGACGATAATTTCCATGGTGCCGAGAATGAGGTTTTCCGAAGCACGCGCCTGCTTGGCCACGCCCATGACGTACACCACGATGCTCTGCGAGGCGAGCGCCAACGCCATGCCGCCAAGCGAGTAGAAAATGGTCGTGCGGCCTTCCGTCACCTTGCCTTCGTCACCGAGGCTCATGAGCATTTGTGCTCCGCCGTACAGCACGAAGAGAAAACACAGACCGGCGGCGATGTAGAGGAACAGACTGGCGATGCTGGTACCGAAAGCCACGAGCGGGTTTTCCGCCGCGCAACCGCCGGGCACCAGCGTGCAGGCCACGCCTTGCGCTTGGGCCAGAGGCACCAGCCAGTGCGAAGCGGCGCCGACGATGGAAGCGAACGTGCTCACGTGGTGAAGAAAATGCTGTTGAGCGAACGCAGAATCACGCCGGCGAATACCAACATGGCCAAGCCGCCGATCGAGTATTTCATTTTGTCGAAACCTTCGCTGCGCTTGCCCTGGTCGTCGCCGGAAGTCATCACTTCAATGCCGCCGATGAGCGTCCAGAGCACGGCAATACCCACGGCCACGTTGTAGAGCCACTTGGAAGCGGGCTCGAAGTACGCCAACCACGTGCCGAGAAAATCTTCGATGGGAATACAGTCGGGCATGTTGCCGATGGGTTCCAAAATGGGCACGCCGTCGCACTTCGCCAAGCTGAGTTGTGGCAGAACCGCCAAGACCAGAGCCAAAGCCAGCCAGAAAGCCATGCGACTCGCCTGCGTGCGAAAGAAAGGAAACATCAGGACATTGTACCACAAAACAGGCCTCCGTCCTAGGTTCACAGAGAGGAAAACCCCCTTTCCGCTTGCGTTTGGATGCCCGTATTCGTAGCATCGGCGAGTTGGCTCCTTTTCACCAAACAAGGAGGTTGACCTCTTGCGGATGTAGCTCAGTTGGTAGAGCGGCGCCTTGCCAAGGCGCAGGTCGCGGGTTCGAGCCCCGTCATCCGCTCCATCTTTCGTCCGGAAGGTGGTTTTTGCAATGTACCGGTGAAACGACACTCATGCGGGATTAGTACATCGGTAGTACGCGGGCTTCCCAAGCCTGAGAGGCGGGTTCGACTCCCGTATCCCGCTCCACTGCCATAAACACCCTATGTACCCGAGCGTTCGAGGTTTACACTTTCGCCAATGACCTCACTCCCCTTCCTCATCGTTTCGCTGTTCGGATTGGGGCGCCTGCGCCCCGCCTCGGGCACGTGGGGCAGCTTGGGTGCGACCGTGGCTTTGGCCTTGGTCTTTCCGTCAGTCACACTCCCTATTCGCGTAGGCATCACCCTACTTGTGTTCGGCATCGGTTGGTGGGCGG
>CAZWVP010000009.1:0-423 GCA_964636635.1 uncultured Candidatus Peribacteria bacterium | reverse complement strand
TGGCGTTTCCCACGCTCAATCTCCCTGAACGCCTGTTGGTTACACTGGGCGTATTTGGAATCGGTTGGTGGGCGGCGCAGGTGCAGCTGGCACGCACGCGCGAACACGACCCCGGGTACATTGTCATCGACGAAGCGGTGGGCATGTGCATTACCTGTTTGCTGCTGGGCTCGGTGTGGTGGCACTACGCGGTGGCATTTTTCGCCTTCCGCTTTTTCGACGTGGCGAAGCTCTGGCCTGCCAGCCACTTCGACAGGCAGCACACCGCCTTCTCCGTCATGTTTGACGATGTGATTATGGCGATTCCCGCATTGGGAACGACACAAGCGGTGCTCTGGCTCCTCTCGTAACTACTTGCACGCCTCGGGCGTGCTCCAACTCTTCATGCCTTCGTATACCGAAGCATAGTTGTTGTTAGCGTTC
>CAZWVP010000008.1:0-20988 GCA_964636635.1 uncultured Candidatus Peribacteria bacterium | reverse complement strand
CGCCCGTGGATTCGTCCCAGAACTCGAACACGGTTTGGGAGTAGTAGTCTAGACCGCGCACCAAGCTCGGGTTTTCCGTGTAGGTCACGCCCAGTTCCGTCAGGTATTCCAAAACCAAAGCGTGGTACTGCTTGGACTCTTCATCCAGGAAATCGGCCAGTTTCGGCGCGTTTTTCACGAGAATGCGCGTGTCTTCTTCTTTGGAATCCAGCAAGCGCAGGGGGTTGGTTTCCAGTCGTGCGCGGTCGACTTCGGGCAAGTGCCTTTCCTTGCCGATGAAGTAGTCTTTAAGGGCAGCGGTGAAGGCTTTGCGGCTTTCCGCAGTGCCGATGTTGTTTATTTGCAGGGAAAGGCGAGAGAGAATACGCAAGTCGCCGAAAATCTTGGTGACGACGTGAATGAGCTGGGCGTCCAAACTGGGGTCGCGCAGGCCGATAACTTCCAAGTCTATTTGGTTGAACTGTCGGTAGCGGCCTTTCTGCGGACGGTCGTAGCGAAAACACGGGCCGATGCTGTAAAGCTCCACGGGCTGCGGCAGTTGCTGCATGCCGTGCTCCACGTAGGCGCGGCAAATGCCGGCTGTGAATTCGGGGCGGAGAGCGAAGGTGTCGGGGTTTTCGCCTCGTCCTACCAGCGTGAACAGTTCTTTTTCCACAATGTCCGTGTGTTCGCCGATGCCGCGGTCAAACACCTCGCGCTTCTCGAAAATAGGGGGGTCGATACGCTGAAAACCTGCTTGGCGAGCGCGGTGACGCACGGCTTTCTTAATGTACGTCATGTACCGGTTGTCTTCCGGCAACGTGTCGTGCGTGCCTTTGGGAGTGCGAAACATCGGCTCGGCCATCCCGCGGATTCTATACGGGTTTTTCGTTTGTAACAAGGGGTAAAATCCCTCCTCTTCGGCGGCATTACCAGCCGAATTCGCGCACGGTTTGGTAGAACTTCTCCTTTGTCCCTGCGTAGTTTCGCTCATAAACCGAAGCCCCCCAACGTTGCGACGCTTGCAACAAGGGCAGGTGTACTTTCACCTTGGGTTTGCCCTTTCGCGAGTCTTGCACGTCGGTGAACGATTTGCCGATATGGGCGATGACCACTTCGCTGTCTTTCTGAATTTTCGGCAGCACGTGTTCGCGACGCATTTTTTCCTTGAGGTTCGAGCTGCAGGTAACGTCGCAGGCGATGAAGCCGTTTTCCGTACGTACCACCGCATCGTATTCTTCCACGTCTCGGCTGCCGTTTTGCAAGGTGCAGCTGTAGGGACTGTGGTGCTTGGAGACCAGATGCCAGCCTTCCGCCACGCGGCAGTCGTCGTCTTTCTGCTTGGGTGGGATTACCACTGACATGCTGTCTTTCAGCAGCGGTTCGTTCGTATATGCCTTGAGTATTTTGGCGAACAGAAATTCCGTCGTTTGGCCCATAATGGCCACCACCTTGTCGGTTTCGTCCGAATATTTCCCCACGTATTGGTCACACATGTGCTCCAATTCGCCTCGCTCATCGTCGCTGAGGGGCATTGCGGCATTGGTCTCCACGGTGGAGCGGGCATAATCCACCAAGCACTCCATGAAAACTTTCGGGTCTTCCAGCCTTCCCGGCTCCAGTGTTACCGGAAAAAGTTTCACGCGCTCCGTTTGATGGTGCATATCGCCTACGGTTACCACTTGCGCGCTCATGACATTGGCTTGCTCAAGCAGTTTGCGAAGTTTGATGTGCGTATCGCGTCGGGCTTCTTCGGGTACGTCGTAGATGACGGTGGCCTCGCCCGTACTCAGCAATTCGGGCACGAGTCGGTCTATGGGCAGCCGTTGTTGCTGCTTATTCAACATTTTTTCGACGAAGACAGCGGCGTTTTTCATGAATGGAGCACAAGCTAAGCGCCTGCGGCCTTTTTGACAATACCGTCAGAAGTTTTAGTGGCGGATGAAAACGAATGGGGCGATCGATGGGACTCGAACCCACGACCCTCTGGACCACAACCAGATGCTCTAACCAAACTGAGCTACGATCGCCACGGAACACACAAAGATCAGCACCGAAGTGCCGCGCTAGAATAGACACCAACATCGCTTGTGCCAAGTGTTCCCGAGGGAATTCTTCGGTTTACGCGTTACTCTTCGGCAGTTGCGGAATATTCAGTTCGCGAGCCAGTCGCTGTATTTCCTCCATTACCTCGACGGCGGTGGGTTTGTTGAGGTGTGCGTACACGTTGCCTTTGCCGATGACGATGACGTGAGGGTAGCCGGTGATGTGTTGTAAGCTTTCATCGTGTATTGCCTTGGCATCGGGATGTGTTTCCTCTCGGGCGGCCAATCTGTCCACCACGATGCACTGCGCAATCAGGTCCCCGAACATTTTCGTCATGGCTCCGGGCAAATATTTACTGAAAACGGAAGGCGATCCGTTGCAGCCTTCAATGACGATGACTCCCAAATCTTTCTCGCCGATGGCGTTGAGCGCATTGTCCATAGACCGCGCATCCTAGAGATGTGAGCGGTGAGCGCAAGAAAAAAAGCGTTGCAGTTTCAGCTGATGCTGTCGGCACGAATGACGAACGTCGGACCGTCTTCATCGTCGTGTTTTTCCGGTTCGCTCTCTTTCGTTTTCTCCGGCGTCGTTTCTGCCGTCGTGGCGGCGGTCGCAGGCGCGGCAGCAGTGTTTTTTTCTCGCAGCTTTTTGTTCTGCCGGTAACGCTTGCGCTTCTGACGTTTCTTTTCGCGCTCGCGTTCTTCGGGCGTCATGTCGGCCCAGGCTTTCGTTTCCGCAGGTGCGGTTTCAGTTTCGTCATCTTCTTCCGCGAGTTGCGTTGCCTCGGTCGGTTGGGCGGCTTCTGGCGTTGCTTGGGTTTGTTCGGGAACGACGGTCACCGTCGTCTCCGGTGCGGGCGGCTGCGGTCGGTCTTCGGTGTTTGCTTCCGCAGGCGGCGCGTCATCGAGAGTCGGGAGCGGAGCCGTCAGCCAGTCGGGTACGGGTGCGGTTGGGTTTTCTTGCTCGACGGTCTCAATTGCAGGTGCCGCAACATTCGTTGTCACTTCGGCGGGCTGGGCGTTATTCATGGTCGGCAACGGTGCCGTCAGCCAGTCGGGTGCGGGCGCAGAATTTTGTATGGGGGGCGTTTCGGCCACCGCAGGTTCCAAAACAGGCTGGGGTGTTTGCTCGGGTACCGGCTCGGGCAGAACGACTTCCGGCAGAGGCTCGGGTTCGGGCGTGTATACGGGCTCCGGCGTTGGTGCTGCCGCAATGTTCTCCAGCGGCGGAGAGGGTTGCACGGTAATGTTCAAAGCGGGTGGCGGCGGGCTGTCCGGCGTTTGCCCCGTGGCGGCGGCCATTTCCAAGCCGTCTTTCAGCCAATCGGGCGTAGCCGCAGTCTCGCGTTCCGGCGGCGTTTCCGCGGCCTCTTCGGGGGCCACTTCTTCGGCCGTGGTTTCCACTACGTTCAGTGCCAGCGGCGCGGCAGGGGAGGCGATGATATCGGCGATGTCGGCACCCTTGGTGCTTCCGGGTTCCGTGAAGCTTTTTTCCACTTTGGCCACCAAGTCGGGAATGGAGCCCATGCGTCGGGTAAGGCCGAAGAACAGCCGCACGGCAATGGCCACGAGTGCGCTGAGCAGGAACCAGAAGAAGTACTTCCAAATTATGGCGAAGAACGAAAGAATTCCGCTGAACCAACCGGCGTTTGTGCCGCCGTTTCCGGCGGGTTCTTTGTTTGGAGCACTGGAAGAAGAGGCGTTTTCCCCGGGTGCGGAGATAGGGCCGTTCGTCGGCTCTTCCACTTGCACGATAATGGTTTCGGTCCCCACGATGCGCGCGGTGCGCAAGTCCGTGGCGGTCACTTGCACGGTATATGTGCCTGCTCGGGCGTAGCGATGCACCGGTGCGTCCAGCAGACTTTCCGTGCCGTCGCCGAAGGTCCAGCGCAGCAGGAGGTTTTGGCTATTCGGCTCCTTATCGGTGAGAGAGAAGCGCAGCAGCGTGCCTGTGAGCGTTTGTGCCATCACGTCGCCGTTTCCTTGCAAGATGGGCAACTCCTCGTTCTCCTCCGTCGGGGGCAGGAGTACCGGCGGCGCAGTTTCCAAAGGCGGCAATGTTTCCGCTTGTACGGCTGTAAGCTCACCGCTTTTTTCCTGCTCCAGCGCCGTGGCTGCGTCGAGCACCGGCACGACTGTTCGGTTGCCGCCGCCGCTTTCCACGGTAACCACGCGCTTGCCGTTCGGCGTCAGGTACCACAGGAACAGCGGCGTGCCACGTACGCTGAAGTACGTACCGGCCACCACGTTGTCGTTCTGCATGTCTCCGTCACCGTCGGCGTCTTGCGTGTCGTCTATGTCCAAACTCATCATGCTGCCGCTGAGGGTTTGGTAGGGGTACAAACCCACGATGCCGGTGCCGCCTGGCAACACCACCCGACCGTATGCGTCGCGAGCGGGCACGGTGGCACTTATGCTGCGACCTGCGGCAGAGTCCGTTTTCGTCGAAACGGGTGTGCTTTCCACGACTATGCGCAGAGTGTGCGATTCCACGTTGGGCAAGCGGCCGTATTCCAAGTTGAGCGTGTACGTTCCGGGGCTGATGAACCGCGTGCGGAAGATGCGATTGCGACTGGCTTGCAAGAAGCTTTTTTCCTGCGAGAGCGACCAGCTCGGCGTTTGAATGGCGGGCAAGTCCGGTGCCAAGACTTCAAACACCGTACCCGTTTCCAGTCGCAACTGAGTTGTAACCGGGGTTTGCGCCATCGCGCTGGCCGCGAAGGCTGCGCTGAGCAAGCCGATGAAAAAGAGGATACCGCGCATGTGTTAGTAGCCGGAGCCCAGGCCTATGGAAATGAACCAGTAGACGAGCGCATCCGAAAGGACGATTACGATGAACCCGATAGCCACGTAGAGGAAGACTTTTTGCGCACGTTCCCGCGCCGCGTCATCACCCAGGCTTACAGCCAGCATGATGCTGACGATGACAAGCACCACCACCGCCAGAAGGCCCAAAAACGACAGTGCCGTGAAGAGTAAATTCAAAATGGCGGCACGTACGCTCAAATCTCCACCACCCGTATTCACCACACTGGCGCCGCCGCCGTAGCCGGGCCCGGTGAACGTTTGCGCCAAGGCGAACGCCGGAGAAAAAAGTGCTGCCGGAAGGGCGAAAAGCAGGCGGTACATAAATCAAGACATTGTACCATAAAGCCCGATTCTTTGCCACTAGTTGCCGAGCGTACTGAAAAGCACCACCAGACTGTCGGAGATGATGATGACGATGAGGCCCACGGCCACGTTCAGAAACACTTTTTTGGTCCGCGTGAGCGCTTCCTCGTTGCCGAGGCTCAGTATGAGCATGATGCTCGTGATGACCAGTACGACCACGGCCAGCAATCCCACGAAGGAAAGCACCGTGAACAGGAGGTTGAGGATAAGGCTGCGCAGGCTTTGGTTGGGGCTGAAGTTCAGAAGATTCAACGCCCACAATCCGCCGAGAAACCCTTCGCCGGTGAACGTTTGAGCGGCAGCTTCGTTCATGGTTTAGCCGAAACTGCTGACAAGAATAACGAACGTATCGGCAATCAAAATGAGCAGCAAGCCGATGATAAGATAGAAGAGCATCGTACGCACTTTTTCACGCGTACCTTCGTCGGCGCCGCTGACCAGCAGGTAAATGCCGCCGATGCAGATGATGATGAACGCGACGAGGCCCATGTACGAAAGCACCGTGAACATGGCTTCCAGAATGAAGCTGCGAATGCTTCCGCCGCCGTTGGGCACGGAGTTTCCGAGGTTTATGCCTCCGCCCACGCCGCTGCCGTTATAAAATTGCGCTACGAGATTCATTCGAAGTATTCTACCACAGAACCCCATTCCATGCGAGTTGCTCCCAAGACCTTACTTCGTGCGGCCAAACTTCCGGCATTGCTTGTAAGTGATGTCGTGAATATTCGCTACCTCACGGGCGAGTCGTTCTCTTTGGCCCGCCTGCTGGTTCACGGTTCCAAGGCGACGCTGTTTTTGGATGGCCGGTATTACGAAGGTGCGAAGCACGTTGAAACTACGGTTCTTCGCGTGCGGCCTTTGACGCAGTTTCCCGAAGCCCTGCAAAAATTGCGCCGTGTCGGTCTCGATTCTGTAAAAACTACTATTGAAGAAGAGTCCTTCATGAAAAAGAAATATAAGAACACTAAATTTGTTCATTATCATGGCGTCATCGAGAGTTTTCGGAGAACGAAACAAGGCGATGAATTGAAAGCTTTTCGTACGTCTCAACGCATCACCCGTCGCATCATGGCCGCCGTGCCCCAGTGGCTGAAGCTCGGTGTGCGCGAAGTCGACATTGCGTGGAACATTCGCGAGGCCGCCCACAAGGCCGGCGCAGAAGGACTTTCATTCGATCCCATCGTCGCCTTCGGCACACATACAAGCTTGCCGCATCATTCGCCGACAACCAGGAAGTTGAAGCGAGACGACATCGTGCAAATAGACTGCGGTGTTCTGTATCACGGCTACTGCAGCGACCAAAGTGCGGTGTTTTTTACCGGTACGCCCACTGCCAAACAACGAAAGACCCTCGTACTTCTCAAGAGAGTTATGCGTCACTGCAGTGCTTTGGCCAAGGCGGGTACGCCGCCTTCATCTTTGGATAAGGTTGCCAGATCCATGCTGGCAAAGCATGACCTGGAGTCATTCTTCATTCACTCTTTGGGTCATGGAGTGGGGTTGGAAATTCACGAGGCTCCAAGCGTAAGCAGGCGCTCGAAAGAAGGCCCTCTGCGGAAAGGGGAAATTATTACCATAGAGCCGGGTGTGTACTTCCCGGGAGAGTGGGGAATGCGCGTGGAGCAGGAAGTTATCGTTTCCTGACAAACGTATAGCAGACAATGCTTTTCATATTTTATCAGTAATATGTGTTTAGCCCTATGTGAAGGGTTCTGATAGAATAACCAGATTTATGAAAACACACACCCAATTTCACAAGAGGTCTTTATACTCAAGTAAAGGCACGTACGCCCGCTTCCCTTGGAAGGTTTGCGGCATGGTTGCCGTATTGCTCACCTTGGCTCCGGCCTTGGGTTTGGGGGCAGACCCGTTGCAGCCGTACGAGCAGGAATTCGTCCTTACGGCTTACTACTCTCCCTTGCCGGGGCAGTGTTGCTACATAAAGGGTGGGTACGAAGCGGATAAAATTTTGAACGGCGAAGGTCATACGGCTGCCGATGGCACGGGCGTGTACCCCGGCATGTTGGCTGCTCCGCCGGAATACGATTTCGGTACGGTCATCAACTTGCCGTCTCTCGGAGTGATGGAAGTGCATGACCGTGGCGGTGCCATTCAGGTACTCGACAGCGGCGCGCATCGTTTGGACGTCTGGGCCGGTTACGGCGAGGAAGGCCTCGCTCGGGCTTTGGCGTTCGGCGTGAAGCGCATCAAGGGCACGGTGTACCCCGTGGGCAGCAAAACCCCGCGCGTGGAACTTTCTTTGGACGCGCTGCCGGCTCCGCATCACTACTTGGATGACTACGCTCTCAGCCCCGGCTTGCTTGGCGTGACTTTGAAGAAAGGCGACGAAAGCCGCAGTGCTGCCTCTCTGCAGAATGCCTTGAAACAACTGGGGTACTTCGATGCCGCCGTTACCGGCGTGTACGGAGACGAAACGCAGGCGGCCTTGCAAACGTTTTTGCAAGAACACGATGCCAAAGAACCGAGTGATGTGTTGACCGTTCGCACCGCTGCCCTCCTGCATGCAGCCTTGCGCAACAGTCTGGCGAAATCTCCCGTGACCGCTTTCGTGGAGCCGGGGTCGAACGGAAGCTCCGTGTACACAGCCCAGCGGATTTTGCGTTTTCTCGGCTACTACAAAGGCAAGACGACGGGGGAATACGACGATCGTTTGGCGGCATCCATCTTGCAATTTCAGCAAGACCATAAATTGGTGGGCGGACCCGACCTGCCCGGTGCCGGACGCATAGGACCCATGACCAAGAATGCCATTAATTCCTCTTGGGTAAGGGCTATAACGAAATTGGATGCGGAAACATACGAAAACATCGAACGCGTGAACACGGCTATAAAAGAGCAACGCATCATTCCTTGGCGATATCTTTCGTATGGCGAAACCGGTCCCTCCGTCAGCACCTTGCAAAAACTCCTGGCAGACCGCGGCTTCTTCCCGGCCGAGAAAATTAACGGCAACTTCGGCGAGCTGACGCAGTCTGCGTTGGCGGCGTATCAGGTGGATCGTGAAATCATCGGAAGCGCCACCTCTCAAGGTGCCGGCGTCTTGGGTGCCACGACGCTGAATCAGTTGATGCGTGAAGAGCGAGCCAAGGCGCTGCTCGTGGTAAAAGCCAAAGGCTGGAAGGCGCTTGCCACGCTCTAAAAACATGTCCGAATCTTCACGATCATCGGCGGAATCTCCGTTTCACTGGTCTCCTGGCATCGCAAAGCAGCTCATAGAGCATGTGCTTCAGCGCAACATGCGTCCGCAGGCCATTACCAGCGAGCAGTTGCAGTTTTTCGATGGAGCGCCGTTGGATGAACTGCTCGCAATTCTCCAGGGTATACAATCCAAGTATGGATTGGGCAAGGTGGGCGAAGCCGGCGAGGTCATGGACACGTATGTTTTGGTGTTTCTCAATGCGGAGGGGGCATTATGCATTTTTGAATATGACGGCATGCACGGAGTTTCTTTGGGGCCGCTTTCGGCGAGCGAATCGGCGTTGTATTTGAACGATCATCACGCCATTCGCAAGAGCCCCGGAGCCTTGCATGTGTTACGCCGATTGAAAACCGTTGTGCCGCCGGAGGCAACCGGAACGGAGATCAAGCAAAAACAGGCAACTGCTTAGCAGGAAATACGCAGTCTGCTTCCGTCGTGGTTGAGGTTCGGAGAGTGACTTCCTGTCAATTGTACTTCCGCGGGGTGCGGTTAGACTCGTCTCATGAAGATTGTTTCGGGTGTCATGATTTTTGCGGCTGCGTGCGTTCTTTGTTTGCCTTCCGTTTCGGCTCAAGAGCCGGGGTTGAGCAGGCGTGATGCGTTTTTGCAAATTTGGCAGTCCATTCGCAGGCCTGTTGAAGCAACGAAAGAAAAGCCCTACGTCGACGTTCTGCCCGATACTCCCGGATACGCCGAAATCATCTATGCCAAACGGCGAGGGCTTTTGGAAGACACCGAACGTTTTTCCCCCGACGCACCGGTGACCGTGGCGGAAGCAGCTTTATGGCTTTTGAATGCGCGTAATGTGGATGACCCCGGTGATGTGACGCTGGAAACTTTGCCCGATTATCTCGACCGGTATCCCTTCGTTTCCAAGCAGAGTTTGAAGGGCATGGTCCAAAGCGCCGAAGACATGAACGCCATCATCAACGCCCTCGATGTCTTGCTCGACAAAGAGGAGCATGAAGTGAGTCTCTACAGCGAAAAATTCCATGGCAAAGGCACTGCCTTCGGTGAAACGTTCGATATGCACGCCATGACGGCTGCGCACCGCACCTTTCCCGCCAACACGTTGGTGAAAGTCACCAACGTCGAAAACGGCAAGAGCGTGGTGGTGCGTATAAACGACCGCGGACCCTTCGTGGAAGGGCGGTCCATGGATTTGAGCCTGGGTGCCTTTACCAGCATTGCCGAGCGCTCCAAAGGCGTCATACGCGCCACCTTGGAACGTTTGGGCGATGCCTCGTTGGTAGGCAGCGAAGGCCAACCGGTGCCGGCGTGTGAACCGTTCTCTCGCTTGTTCCAGAAGCGCGTTTCTCGCACTCTGCGGTTTGACCGCGGTGTGCCGCACGTGTTGGCGTTCGGTAAAGACATAACGTTGCGAAGTAGCCAAGAATTCGTCATTCGGGGCGCAACGTACCCCGATGGTACCAAGAAGATTTTGCAAGACTGGGTGAACCCCGGTGAAACCTACAGCTTTACCCCGTCTCTGCGGGGCACCTACGGCCTGACGGTGGCGGATAAGCAGGGCAGGCGTAAGGCATTCAGCTTTACGGTGCGTGACTGTACTGAGTAAAAATAGTGTTCATAAATCGCAAGATCATCTATACGCAGACCGAAATAGGCTGTTTCTGACAAGCAAAACCTGCTAGAATAGTCCGATACCTGCACGCAGGATATCTCCGACCCGAATGCAGTTCGTTCTCCGCATCCTTTTCTGGCCGATTCTCTGGGCTTCCGCCATAGCCTTGAGCGTGATTTTCGATCCTGAAATTTGGCTCGTCATTTGGGAGTGGTTCCGCGTGGCGCCTTTGGAGAGACTCTTTTTGCTGTTGAACGTCTGGCTCGGCTGGGTGCTGTTTCGCTGGGCGGCGCGCTACCTCTATGCCGTGGTGCATGCGCGTTCGTTGGTGAAAATGAAAATCATCCTGCCTCGTACGGACAGCAAAATTGACCAGGAGAAGCGCACGGAGAAAGATTTCAAAGAGAAAGTCGCCATCATGGAACAGTTGTACCGCACGCTCTACGAGGTGCGCAGCTTGGACGTGTATCAGGTCATTCACTTCTGGTTCTGGCGCTACTGCACCATCAGCTTCGAGTTGTACTTGGAGAAGGGTCTCATTACGTTCTACGTCGTCACGCTGCCGAAGCTCGCTTCCATCGTGGAAAAGCAAATCACCTCGTTTTACCCCGATGCCGAAATCGTCCCCGAGGAAACGCCGGAAATGTGGCCCAAGGGTGAAAAGCTCATGGGGCTTGTAATGCAAATGCAGAAGCCGTTCATGTATCCGCTGCGCTTCTACGATCACATGCAGGACGATCCGCTCAACGGCATCGCCAACGTGCTGAGCAAGTTGGATACGAAGGACCGCGCGGCCATTCAGCTCGTGTTGACGCCTTCGTTTTCCGGCAACTGGGGCAAGAAAGTGGAGCGCTTCGCTTCCATCGCGTTCAAAGGCAAGAAGGAGTCGTTCTTCAGCCGCATTCCGGTGCTCAGTTTCTTCGCGCCGGTTTTCGATGTGTTGTTCTTCGGCACCGACGGCAAGTCTTTGGCTCCGGGCTCCAGCGGCGGCGACAGTTTCGTGCGTATGATTCAGCCGCAGGAAGAGCTGTTCAAACGCATGGGTGAGAAAGGCGGCATGAGTTTTTATCATTGCTCCATTCGCCTGGCCGCCAGCAGCAGCACGTTCACGAGAGCCATGGAAATAACGAGCAACCTGCAAGTGGCGTTCAACGCTTTTAAAGACATGTACGGCAACGTCTTGGACAATAAACGCCTGTTTACGGAGTTCTTCCCGCTTTCTTGGAACGCGGTGTTCTTTTACCACTTGTGGCGACTCCGTTTGAACGGCTTCCTGCACAAGCGCAACTTGCTCGTGGAGAAGGAGTTGGCGGGGTTGTATCACTTCCCCGACAGCCGCTACAACAAGGTGCCGAACATTCAGTGGATGACGTACAAGGTCTTGCCGCCCCCGCCCAACGTGCCGAGCGAAGGCATAGTGCTCGGCAACAACGTGCATCGCGGAGTGAAGACGCCCATTCGTTTCGCTCCCGGCGACCGCACTCGTCATCACTACATCATCGGTAAATCCGGTTCCGGTAAGTCCGCTTTGCTCAGCTACATGTCGCGCCAGGACATCGCCAACGGCTCGGGCGTGTGCATCGTGGATCCGCACGGCGACTTGATAGAAGACGCCTTGGCATTCGTGCCCAAGGAGCGAGCCAAAGACATCATCGTGTTCGACCCGTCCGACAGCGAGCGTCCCATGGGGCTGAATTTGCTCGAAGCCAAAACTCCCGAGGAGAAAGACCGCGCGTCCCTCGACGCCATGGAAATTTTCATCAAGATGTTCGGCAACG
The DNA here is from genome assembly GCA_964636635.1 of uncultured Candidatus Peribacteria bacterium. Classification (GTDB taxonomy): domain Bacteria; phylum Patescibacteriota; class Gracilibacteria; order Peribacterales; family Peribacteraceae; genus CAZWVP01. Next base: position 9,213 of record CAZWVP010000008.1, on the reverse strand, counting down.
AAATTTTCGGACCGCGCATTCAGCACTATTTCCGCAACGGCTGTCTCACCCTCATGGACGACGAAGAGGAGGGGGCCACGCTCATAGACGTGCCGCGCCTGTTCGTGGACGAAGATTTCCAGCGTTACAAAGTGAGCAAGTGCAAGAACGCCGTGGTGCGCAGTTTCTGGGAGCATGAAATTGCCAAAACCGGCGCTCGTGAAAAAGAGGAAATGATTCCGTACTTCAGCGCCAAGTTCGGGCCGTTCGTCACGAACTCCACCATGCGCAACATCATCGGCCAGCCCAAAAGCGCGTTCGACATTCGCCAGGTGATGGACGAAGGCAAGGTGCTTTTGGTAAACCTGAGCAAGGGGAAAATAGGCGACACGAACGCGCAGCTGCTCGGCCTTATTTTCGTGAACAAAATTTCCATGGCCGCCTTGAGCCGCGCCGACATGCCGCGCGACGAACGCAAGCGTTTCTACCTGTACGTGGACGAGTTCCAGAACTTCGTGACGGATGCCTTCGCCACCATTCTCTCCGAGGCGCGCAAGTACGAACTGGCGCTCATCATGGCGCACCAGTACATTGGCCAGCTGGTGGGCAAGACGTCAGGCTACGGCGAGAGCAACACCAAAATGCGCGACGCCGTGTTCGGTAACGTGGGTACCATCATGAGTTTTAAAATCGGCGCCGAAGACGCCGAGTACATGGCCAAGGAAATGGCTCCCGTTCTTTCGGAACAAGACGTTATCGGCATCCCGAACTTCAACTGCTACAGCAAGCTCACCATCAACAACGTGCAGTCGCGGCCGTTCAGCATGGAAACCATTTGGGACGAAGCGAAGCGCAACGACAAGTTGGCCAAGCTCATTCGTGAGTACAGCCGCATGAAGTACGGGCGCAAGAAAGTGTTTGTCGATCAGGAGATTGAGGACCGCATCGGCATCATTCATTAAGGGGAAAGACTGGCCACCGCGTTCGAAATGCGGAATACTCTGGTCATGACCTCTTTCTCCCAAATGCGCGATCTCTTCAAGATGCAGCGCGAAGCCAAGCGAATTAAAAAAGAGCTGAAGAACATTCATGTGGAAGCCGAGGCCCCGGGCATAAAAGTGGTGGTGACTGCGGAGTTGGAAGTGGTAAGCATTGCCATCGATCCCGCCATGAGCGCCGCCGAGGTGCAGCGCGTGCTGCCCGATGTCCTCAACCGTGCCATCAAGAAGGCTCAGGTCGTTTCCGCCGAGAAAATGCAGGGAATTATGGCGCAGATGGGCATGCCTACGGGTGAAGCGGGACTTCGCGGCTTGAGTGATGCGGCCTAGGCGGAAATCATCATTCGGGCGAACGTTTGTGTTCCTGTTGCTTGGAACTGCGTGTTTGTGCGCGCTGGTTCCGTATGCATGGTATGCGCGAAGTGTTTCGCCGCTTGCCCCCGGAAGCGAGGAACGCGTGACCGTGCTGATACCCAAAGGCTATGGCGTGAGTGCCATTGCCGATTTGCTCGCCGAAAAACAGCTCATACGTTCGCCGTTGGCGTTCAAGGTGTTTGCGCGACTCAACGCCAGTGAAAGCGGTTTGCAGGCCGGCAGTTTCGTGCTGCAGGCATCGCAATCGGTGGAGGAAATCATCCGCATACTGCGCACGGGCAAAGCCGCCGAAATGGTGCTGACGGTTCCGGAAGGCTTCACGGCGGCCGATATCGACGCCCTTTTGGCAAGCAAAGGGCTCAGCGCCTCCGGGGCGTTTGTGGACTGCGTCCAAACCTGCGATCTCTCCGCCTATGCCTTTTTGCCAAACGGTTCGGGGTTGCTCCCGGGTGGCAAAGTGGAAGGCTACTTGTACCCGAATACCTACTTCGTGCTCGCGGCGAATTTCTCCGTGCAGGTGTTTTTGGAACGTCTGCTCACGGCATTCGAGGAAAACATCGTGGATGGTTTGAAGACGGATATCGCCGATTCCAAGCGCTCTTTGCATGACATCGTGACCATGGCTTCGTTGATTGAAAGAGAGGCCATAACCGACGAAGAGCGCCCCATGATTGCCGATATTCTCTGGAAGCGGTTCGACGAAGGCATGGGGCTGGGCGTGGATGCGTCCGTACACTACGCCGTAGGCAAACCGTTTTCGGAGCCCCTGACGCTGGCAGATTTGAACAGCAACTCCCCCTACAACACCCGCAAGTTCAAAGGGCTGCCGCCGGGGGCCATAGCGAACCCCGGTCTGAAGAGCATTCTGGCGGCTTTGCACCCCAAACCGAACGGCTACTGGTACTACTTGCACGGCCGCGACGGCACCATTCGTTACGCGGTTACGAATGAAGAGCACAACGTGAACCGCAGCCTATACTTACAGTAGCGAATATTGTATAATGTAGGCACAAACATGAAACACCTCACTCGTTTATCACTCGTCGCCACTCTTCTTGTGTGGCGCAGCCTGGGCAAGCGGTCCATAGTGGCAGCGAGAACGTATCGTATTCTTTCCGCACTCCTTCCAAGATGAGCGCCGCTTCCAAACGTCGGTTGAAAATCGGAGTCATGGGCAGCGCGTCCGGACCCCAAACGCTGGACCCGGTAGCTCGTGAAAAAGCGCGTCAACTCGGTGAGCAAATAGGCAAGCGCGGGCACATTTTCTTGAACGGCGCTTGTCCGGGCATTCCGCACGAGGCCATGCTCGCCGCCAAAGAAGCGGGCGCGTGGACCATAGGCATTTCGCCGGCGTTCTCGGAAAAAGAACACGTGGAGGAGTACGAATCTCCGCTCGGACACGATATTATTCTGTTTACCGGGCAGGGGTTCATGGAGCGCGATATTCTGAACATCCGCAGCTCCGACGGCATTGTCATCGTGAGCGGCGGCGTGGGTACGCTCAATGAACTGACCGTGGCCTACGACGAAGGTCGTGCCATCGGCGTGGTCACGAACTCCGGCGGCATCAGCAACGCCATTCCGCACGTCATCGTGGAGCTCTGTCGCCGCACCATTCCGCCGAACATGGTGTTCGACGACGACCCCGTGAAGCTCATGGATAAACTGGAAGAGGTGATAGAGAAGTACCCCATGCCCATTCATGAGGACGGACGCGTCATCGACCGCAAATTCTGTCGTCGCGGCGACTGGTGGTGCAACGACCAAGGCTCGCGCGGATAACTACTTCTCGGTTTTCTGCTGACGTCGAATGACCCAGCGCACGGGTGAACCTTCGAAACCGAAGGTCTGACGCAGGGCGTTTTCCAAGTAGCGCAGTTGGGAGGGTTGAATTTGCAGGGGGTTGTTCGTGAAGAGCACGAAGGTGGGCGGCACTTCGTCGGCCTGAACGATGTGTTTCACGCTCGCAAGCGAGCGCATGGGTCGTCCGTGCGTGGCGTCTTCCAGGAAACGGCGGAGGTCTTTGGTGGCCAGACGGCGCTTGCGGTTTTCGGAGATGACTTGGATGAGCGGGAAAATTTTCAGCAGGTTTTCGCGCGTGACCGTGGAGCAGGGGATGATGGTGGCGTACTTGCAGAACTGCAGGTCGCTGTGCAGCAATTCCAGGGCCTCTTTGCGCTCTTCGCCTTTGATGAGGTCGGCCTTGTTGGCCAACACAATGAGCCCCGCACCGGCATCGACCGCAATGCCCGCGATGCGCTTGTCTTGCTTGCTGATGGGTTCGTGCAGGTCCACCACCAGCACCGCCACGTCGCAGTGTTGCACGGCGGAGATGCTGCGGAAGTATGCTTGCACTTCAATGTCGGGGTCTGTTTTGGCGTGACGTTTGATGCCCGCGGTGTCGATGAAGACGTAGTCCTTTTCCTGCGCACGAATGACCGTGTCGGTGCTGTCGCGCGTGGTGCCCGGCACCGGCGAAACGAGCAGCGGCGAGGTTTCGCGCTGGGATTGCGACATGAGCGCGTTGATGAGCGAGCTTTTGCCGGCGTTGGGCTTGCCGATGATGGCGACGCGCGGGGCGGCGTCGGGTACCGGCGCTTCTCGGGCGAAGTGCAGTTCCGTGAGTTGTGTTTCGAGCAGTTGCTGCAGTTCCTCCGTGCCCAAACCGTGTGTGGCGCTTACGCCCACGACATGGTCGGCTATGCCGAGGCCCAGACCGTTTTGTATGGCTTCTTCGGTTTTACCGGGGTCATCGCACTTGGTCATGGCAATGACGACGGGCACGTGCTTGCGCTTTTTCTTCCGTAATACATCGATGACCGTGTGATCGTTCTTGGTCAAATCTTCCCGGCTGCTCAAGGTGAGAACGATGATATCGGCATGCTCGAGGGCCAGAAGCGACTGTGCATGAACGTCTTGCTCGAAGTCTTTGTCGGCCGTGCCCCCGCCCATACCGCCGGTATCCACCAGCAGGTAATCCGCCGTTTCACCGGTAATGCGTTCGGCCACATGGTCGCGCGTGGTGCCGGCCGTGGCGCTGACAATGGCTTTGTTACGGCCTATCATGCGGTTGAACAAGGTCGATTTACCCGTGTTGGGTTTGCCGATGATGGCGACGACGGGCAAGCGAGACATGCGCGCAGCATAAACGAGAACCCGCATTGTGGCTACAAATAGGGCTTCTTTCTTACTTCGCTTGAGAGGTTGCAAGCGGTGCCAGCAACCGCTCGCGGTCCGCGGCGGCGGCGCGGAGCAGCTCCGGCAGGCGCGCGTATTCGGCGTTGTCTCGCAGCGGGCTCGTATTTCCTTGTTGACTTTGAATGAGACTGCGCACGTCATTTATGCCTTCACCGAATTGCAACCCGGCAGCGCGCAGGGTTTGCTCGTTGAACTGCAGGCAAGTTTCCAGTGTGCGCAATTCGCTCTCCGTCGTAAACGGGCAGCCACATCTGGCTGAAGCAATGCGTTGCTCCGTTTGGTCGGCTGCAACCATGAGATTTTCCGGGACCCAGCGGGCTTCGAGAGCGAGGTTTTGTTGGTACATGAGGAATGCTAAAAAAATAGGAGTATATTATGCCCCTCTTTTCATGGTTTGCAAGCGTGCATCCTCCAGAACAATGCCTGCGTCCGCAGGGCTTGCCGAAAGCACGTTGAGGAATTGCACAAGCCGGTCGCGAATTTCCGGTGCCCCGGCAGCCATGGCCAAATCCATGCTTGTGCCGATGCGATGACGAATGTCGACAGTGCTTTCGAATTTGCCCGCGTAGTCGCGGTAGATGCCGTCGAGTTTGTCGTGAAGTTCGGAGAGTGACATGGCGTGGAATGAAAGTGGGCCCATTTTGGGCATCCGCAGGCAGGCGTCAAACCCAACGATCTCAAAAGTCCGTGTCATCTTGTTTTTCTCTTCACAGAGGCCAAGCTATACTGCCGCCGATGTCACACTTTTCGTACGAACCCACCGCCACCGAACAGAAATGGCAGAAACGTTGGCAGGAAGAAGGGGTGTATGCGGCCAATCTGCAAAGCGCCAAGAAGCCGTTTTACTCCATGGTCATGTTCCCGTACCCAAGCGGCGACAAGCTGCATGTGGGCCACTGGTACAACTTCGCACCGGCCGACAGCTACGCCCGTTTCAAGCGCATGCAGGGGTACGACGTCTTCTCGCCCATGGGGTTCGATGCCTTCGGCCTTCCCGCCGAGAACTACGCCATTAAAACCGGCGTGCATCCGGACGTGTCCATCACCCAGAACGTGGGCACCATGGTGGAGCAATTGTCTCGCATAGGTTGCATGTACGACTGGAGCCGCATGGTGAACACCAGCAAGCCCGAGTACTACCGCTGGACGCAGTGGCTGTTTTTGCAAATGCACAAGCACGGTTTGGCCTACAAGAAAAAGGGCAACGTGAACTGGTGCGAAAGTTGCCAGACGGTTCTGGCCAACGAGCAAGCGCAAGACGGCACGTGCGAGCGCTGCGGCACGAACATCGTGAAGAAGCCTTTGGAGCAGTGGTACTGGCGCACGACGGATTACGCCCAGCAACTTCTGGACGGACTGGAGGGCTTGGATTGGCCGGAGAAAACCAAGACCATGCAGCGCAACTGGATAGGCAGAAGCGAGGGCGTGAATTTCCGGGAGAAGGTGAAAGACATGGATATTTCGTTCGAGGTGTACGACTCCATTCCGCAGACGTTCTTGGCACAGACGTTCACCATCATTGCGCCGGAACATCCGCTTCTGCCCGAGTTGGTGAAAGGCACGAAGTACGAAAAGGACGTGTTGGATTTCGTGGAGAACATCAAAGCCCGGAAAATGGCCGAGAAGTTTGAAATTGAAAAAGACATGGAAGGCATTTTCACGGGACGGTACGTGGAGAACCCGTTCGGGACGGGCGACTTGCCCATTTGGGTGTGTTCGTACGTTCTGGCCGACTACGGCACGGGCATTGTGAACTGTTCGGCGCACGACGAGCGCGATTTCGCTTTTGCGAAGAAGTTCGGCATTCCCCTGAAAATTGCCCTGCTGCCCGAAGATGAGGCGCTGGCGGAAAAAGTACGCAATCTGGAAGTGCACTATTTGGCGGATGACGGAATACTGCAATCACCGGAGCCTGCCAAAGGCATGAAATGGAAAGACGCACGATCGACGGTCATCGATTACATCGAGAAGCAGCAACTGGGACGCCGTACGGTCAACTACCGCTTGCGTGACTGGCTCGTCTCGCGCCAGCGCTACTGGGGCGCTCCCATTCCCATCGTTTACGATCCCGAAGGCAACGCTCACCCCATTCCCGAAGAGCACTTGCCGTGGAAGCTTCCTACCGACGTGGAATTCAAGCCCACCGGAAAATCACCGCTCACCGACAGCAAGGAATTTTTGGAACGCACGGAGCGTATTTTCGGCAAAGGCTGGCGACCGGAATTCGATACCATGGATACCTTTGTGTGTAGTAGTTTTTATTATTTGCGCTACTTGGCCGATGCCAACGGGGGATTGATTGACCCGGAGATTGAGAAGAAGTGGCTGCCTGTTTCCATGTACATCGGCGGGCCGGAGCACGCGTGCATGCACCTTATTTACGCGCGCTTCGTCATGATGGCACTGAAGGATTTCGGCCATGTGTCTCACTCTGAGCCGTTCAAAAAATTAGTTCATCAGGGGCTCATCACCAACCAAGGCGCCAAAATGAGCAAGAGCAAAGGCAACGTGGTTTCGCCCGACAGCTTCGTAGACAGACACGGTGCGGACGTGTTTCGCATGTACCTCATGTTCATGGGTCCGTTCACGGACGGCGGCGACTGGAGCGATACCGGCATCAAGGGCATCGACCGCTTCGTGCAACGCTTGGCCCGCTTGTACGAGACCAAATTGAACATGGACGCGACCGCGACGGAAGTGCTGCACGTAGGCATGCAGAAGGTCATCAAGAAAGTGGGTGAAGACATTGAGCGCCTGCAGTTCAACACGGCCTTAAGCACCATCATGGAGTTTTTGAACGCCGCCGAGGGCGAGCCGCACTTGGATGCCGTGACGGCGCAGACCCTGGCACTCGTGCTTTCTCCGCTCGCGCCGCACTTTGCCGAAGAGCTTTGGGAGCGAAGCGGCGGCAAAGGGTTTGCTTGTGTACAGCCATGGCCAACGTACGATGCCAGCAAATTGGTGGCTTCCACCATCACCATCGCGGTGCAGGTGAACGGCAAGTTGCGCGGGCAAATGGACGTTGCGGCCGAAACGCCGGAAGCGGACATAGTGGCGGCGGCCAAACTCCTGGAAAATGTGGCAAAATACCTTACCGCAGAGCCAAAAAAGCAGATTTATGTGAAGGGAAAATTGGTCAGCTTTGTGGTGTAGCCGGAGGGTACTTGCGCAATTTATAAAACAATGTAGAATGCGCTAAACGCCCCCACTGTCTATGGTCAACAGGTCTCAGCCAAGTCTTTCGCTTTCCGGCACGCAGGTCTGCGATATCGTTCGAGGTCAGTTGGTCGCACACGTCCTCGCCGAGTCCGGCGACGAGTCCGAAAAACACGCGGAGCACGTCCGTCGTACCATTCGCTGGGAAACGAAGGTGAGTAATTTGGCGATTGATTCTTTGGCACGTTGCTCGCTCGGAACCAGCATTGCCTCCGCCTTGCAGAATGCAGGCATGGTTATGCCGGCCAAAGCCGCGGAAGAAATTTCTCATACCATCGACGACGCGCAGGCGAATGATCACACGGTGGCTTCTCTCGGCAACCAGATAAAAGCGAACTTGGTTCGCTGTTTGACAACCGAAGCGTTGTATCCCAAAAAAGAAGACCACGCCGCCTCGGCACATTAGGCATTCTCCCGTTTGCTGAGTCTTTGCAGCATGTCTAATTCCAATTCCAACTGACGTTGCTCGTCTTGGTACTGCGCGATGGTCGTGAATGATTTTTTCGCTGCGGGTTTGCCGGAAGCTTCGGTGATTTGGCGTGCTCGCGCCTCACGTACGCTGGGCTCTATGGCTGCGGCAAAGCCGCTTTCCAGGGCTTCTTCTTGGAAAAGTTTCTGCGGGTCGATGTTCATTTCCGAGGTGCTGTTGCAAACGCCGGCTTCAAACGCACGCACCTCCTTCACCAACGCTTCACAGTCGCACATATTGCCTGCCATTCTCAGTATGACGCGCGCCTTCTCACCCAAGATGTGCCGAACACGTTCCAAGCGAGCTTGCAGCTCCGCTGCTTCTTGCCCCCGCACTTCATTGAGCATGCCGGTCTCCTCGCAGAGGTTGGCATAGACTTGGCTCGAGAGAAGCAGGCTGCGTGTTTCCATGCGTCCATTGTTCATCTTGGCGAGAGAAACAGTCAAAGGAATGGCAGAGAATATATGGCGGTAGTCGCACGCTTTCTGCCATGATGCGGACGTGAATCGCGAACATCCTTTTCACCGGTACGCGGCGTTTACGAATTTGGATGCCTTGCTTGAGGCGAGCGGCAAGCCGCTGCGCAAATGCTTGCGCGTGAACACCTTGAAATCGTCGGTGGAGAAAGTGCGTGCGTGGGCGGCGGAAAAGAAGTGGGAGCTTCTGCCCGTGCCGTGGTGCAGCGAAGGGTTTTTCGTGGACCGCGAAGACCGCAGTGAAGCCTTGGGGAAAGATCTTCTGCACTTGCTCGGCCACGTGTATTTGCAGGAAGCAAGCTCCATGCTGCCCGTTTCCATGTTGAACCCGAAGCCCGGCGAAGCCATTTTGGACATGAGCGCGGCACCCGGCAGCAAAACCACGCAAATGTCCGCTCTCATGGGCAACACCGGGGTGGTGGTGGCCAACGACGTGCAGGAAAAGCGTTTGTGGACGCTGAAAACCGCCCAGCATCGTTTGGGCTGCAGCAACGTGGTGGTA
>CAZWVP010000007.1:13802-21352 GCA_964636635.1 uncultured Candidatus Peribacteria bacterium | reverse complement strand
GGAATATTCTTTGCCCGATTTCGCACTCTTGCCACCCGTATAGAACAGCGTGCCGTCCGCCTGCGGAACGTACTCTCCGCCGTAGCCTTCGCGCACGTAGTACAAAGAACCGTCTTTTCTGTACATTTCGCGCAACGACAGCTCACGCACCGCTCGTTTGTGCAGATACGTGGCATTTTCACTGTCTCGCGCGGCAATGACGCACGACCCGCTGAACGTGGAGTTGGTGGTGACGTACCACTGGTACTCCGAAAACTTGTTTTTGACGGAAGCTTCGCACACCAGCGTGCCCACGTTGGGAATATTGTACGTGGTGGTTTTGCCTGGCAACGCCTTGTACACCGTACCGTTCACCTCCACCGAGCGTGCGCCGTTCACCCATGGCAAGAATTGATTTTTACCGGGCTCCACATCCAAGGAACCGTCACCCTTTTGCATCTCCTCGAGAGTCGGGCCTTTTTCCGGACGTGCTGCCAGCATGCGCATGTGCTGACGCAAGTTGTCTCGTATGTTGTTGAATGCCGTATCTCTCGCAGCGGCGTCACCGCTGAGCATGCCGCCCTGGTGGTACTGCTTGAGCGCGTAAATTTGCTTGCGCAACCACTGGTCAGGATCCAACGCCGGATACTGCTCCAGTGCGTTCGCATAGGACCAAAGCGTGTTGAAGATCTCCACGGAAAGAGGCTTGCTGTACAAACGGTCGCTCTGGAAACTGTCGAACATCTCCTGCGCCCTTTGCAACATCCGTGCACGCACGGCTTGTTCCACAGGAACGTCCGTACCGCCGCGCAAACTGAGCGCGGACAGCGACCCGAGGGGAACTTCGGTCTTGCCGTCGGGCAACGCCGTGGTCACAAAGGCCTTCGGGTCTTCTTGCACCATCTGCGGACGTGTCTGCAGCCCCTTCTTCGCCAGGGCGTCCAGCTTGGCCACGTACGTTGCCACTGCCTTTTCCACGCTGGTTCTGCCGCGGGCATCCTCCGGCAGCTCTGCCACCGGCTTGCCGAAGATGTACCGTTTGGCATCGGCTTTTTGCTGCGCTTGGTACTGAGAACGCTCCACTTCCGCTTGAGCCTGCACTTTTACGTCTTCCTTTTGCGAAACCACTCCGGCCGGACGCGGCGCGGCCAAACGGGCGCGCACGGCGGCGGCATCTGCCAGGTGACGCTTCTCACGGCGGTGTTGGGCGTAGAGAATGGCCGCTTCACGCATAATTTCCTTCAAGCTCTGCTCATCCACGTTCTCGCCCCAGTCGAAGTAGTGGTCGTACGTGGAAAGGTTTTTGGCGGAATCCCAAGTCAAAGAACTGTTCAAACGTATGGCACTTTCGACAGTGCGGATGCCACCCGTCGGATCGTAGCCTGCACCCGGCACCGTCACGCCATCGTTCCCGTCATGCGAACGCTGGAACATGCGAGCCGCGATGTACGGTTTCAACACAGCATCGAAATCGGCGGTTCCCGTCAAAGACCCTTGGGTTTCGTGCAGCAGGGTGGTGATGTCCTGGCCTTGCAAAATTTCCGCCGCCAACTCGGGGTCTTGCTTGGCAAGACTCTGTACCTGTTCGGCGAACATGAGGCGGAACATTTTCTCACGCAGACCGGTTTCCGTACCGGTGGAAAGCAAACCTTTATCTGAGTAATAGGTATCGATGACGCCTTTGCTGCTTTTACCCACCGTGCCTGCGGTCGTGAGCAACGCCAAAACCGGAGTGGGAGTTTTGTCCAAAAATTCGGCATCGTTGAAGTAGTTGGCCACGTGGCCTACCGCGTGCAACGTGAGTTGAGCCGCAAGAATCACCAAGCCTGCAGGGCCAAGGGCAATCGAAGGCACGAGCGAGAGCGCAGACAAAGCGGAGCCGCCCACGAGGGTGCCCAGCTCTTCGTTCTGTAACGCGGAAATGGATTTCTCCAGCGAACCGAGATCCACCTCCATTCCTGTTTGCTGATGACGATAACGCTGTACCTTGCCGCCGGAGGAAATTTTGACGAAACCACCATTGGTAAGCGTGGCATCCAAATTGTTGATGGTGTCGTTCACGCGCTTGTTTGCCTCCTCCCAAGACTTGTAATCCATGTACACACTCACGAACTCCGCCCCCACGCCGAACGCGTACAGGCCTTTCATAAGATGCGATGCATTTGCCAAAGTGCTGGCCTCGCGAATGACGATGGCCAAAACATCGGGACTGATTTTCACCAAATCGTCGGCTTGTCCCAAAAACTTCAGCAGACCCGGCGCGACGGGACCGTCCAGCGCGGCCACGGCTTTGAGCACACTTTCATCCAAAAGCTTGGCGGAAAGCGCAGGATTGGCCAGAGCATCCAAGCTGATGACGTATTCGGCCACGCGCTGCACGCCTTGCAACTTGTGCACTTTGAACACATCGTTCAACTTGAGAATGCCGCTCACGTCTTCGCCGAGTACGCCGAACATCGCGGGGTTCTGCAGCGCTTTCCTGGCATCGGCCAATTCCATGCCCATCATCGCGCAACGCTCGGTGGCACGATTGAAAATCTCCAGCGCATCATCGGCATACTGACTGCGCAAATCATCCAGTCCGGTCATCCAGCCGTCGGGCAAAACCGTCACGATGTCATCCACAACTGCGCCGGGTGCCAAAGGTGTGGCTATGGGCAGTCTTGGTCCGCCGGGAAGAGACGTGGCCACACGCGCGGCATCGATTGAATCGGGTGCGATTGTCGTCGCTCGAGCGGCTGCATCCAAGGCATCATCGGCTGCGGTGGTTCCAGGCACAACGGTCGGATCCGCGGCACCGGCACCCGTGCGAGCTGCCGCATCCAGCGCGGCATCGATGACGTCGGGCGCATCGGCCGGCAAACCTGCGGCGACATTCACGCGAGTACGAGCGGCACGCAGTTCTTTGGCGAATTCCACTACTTCCAGGTTCCCTATTCTCTTCATTTCTTTGAGCAATTCGGGAGTGTCCGCCGTCACGTCCATAGTCCTTGCATACTCCTGCAATTGAGCGGTGTACTCCTTCGCCCAGTCTTTGTAATACTCGATATCCGCGGCACTGAACATGTCGGCGACTTTGGAGTTCGTGGTGAAACGCTCCATCACTTTGGCGTCATCTTGGAAGCGCACCATTTCCTCGATGTATGAAAGAGCTTGCGCCTCGGAAGACACGGCACCGATATTGGAGGTAAATCTGCGTCCGACGTTCACGAACATGTTGTTCGAAACCAAGCGGAGTCGCAAAGCTTTCAAGCCTTGAGCGTCTCTCAATATGGCCACCATGGCCAGAGCGTCTTGCACTTGAGTGACAGGCCCCTTCAAACATTCCCATGCTTCGGTAAGACTTTTCGTAAAAACACCTTTTATGGACAATTCAACGTTCGGCTTCATGCCTGCGCCCATTTGCATAAGACGCTTCGGTATGAGGTAGGCTGCGCCCGCCGCCGTCCAAGCCAAAAAAATGTTATCACCTTGCTCTCGATTGCCCGTCCAGTAACGAATCATTTGGGCAACGACTTCGACATCCAGAACAAGCGGCTTACCAAAATTATCATACAGAATGAATTTTCCACCCGTCAGCAAGAGCGTACCGCCTTTTTTATACCAAGTTTCCAAGGCATCGGTCGGATTTTCCACCACCGCAGCCAAAAATTCAGAGGCCGCATTTACTGTGGCTACGGCATCGGTGCCGTATTCCGTCACGCTTTGGGCAATGCCGCCCGCTCCGTCACGCGTCGCGTCCAGCACCGTTCCCAGGTTCGTCGGCGGAGCATTCGGGTCGGGCGTTTTCGGCGTACCGTCGGGGTTCTTCTGGCCACCCATACCCAAGTAACCCGCCAGCGTATCCAACATGCCCGCTGCGGAAGTTTTATTGTTCCACCAATCCAAGACGCCTTTCACTCCCACCACGGCACCCACTGAGGCTGCCAAAGAAAGAGTCCATTTGGCCGAAGTCTTCAAAAAACCATCATGCTCACCGTCGCCGAACGCCTTGTGCCAAAGCCAGCGCGCTGCCAAAAAGCCGACCACGGCACCGCCGATGTATCCGGCCTTGGTCCAGGCACTGCCCTCACGAAAATCCGTGACAACGTCTGAGGCGAATTTGGACGCCTGACCGATGAACGTTTTGGGAATTTCGGGATGTGCAGCCGCCACCTCCGCCGCGGCGGCGGCTTCGGGGTTGGCCTCTGCGGCAATATTGTTCGCACGCACGGTGCCGATGGCGGCACGCAGGCCACGCAAATCCAAGCCCGTGGCGTTCGTGGCCTGGTTCGCTTCCAAAAGACGCAGGTTGTCGTCGATGACAGCCAGTACTTTTTCATTCAAACCGCTCAACGCTTCCTGCCATTTGGCGGGGTTACTCTTGTCCGCTTCGGCCTGCTGCAACTGCGCTTTCAACAGCTCGACAGGCAACTTGGTTTTGTCCTCTTCTTTCAACGATTCCACAACCGTCGCCGGCAACACTTCCACGCCCGTCGCTTCGTGCAGCAAGCGATGCTCACGTTCCACGTTGAAGAATGTGTGTTTGTGCAGCATACGAATTTAGGAATGTGATTTTGTGGTCCAATTGCGCAAGCGATTGCCAAAAGACTTCACGCCTTGCCACACGGCATCACCCACGTTCACGGCCACGTTTTCCACGGCACCGTCTATAAGCGTGAAAATATCGCGCGCCACTCCTCTGCGAGCGGTATTCACAGTCTCATCGCCGCTTGTCTGCCGTTCGTGGGTGTTCGGCGTACGTTCCATATTAGACGGAAGGAGCGGGTGTAGCTGGTGCGGGTGTGACTGGTGGAGCGGTCGCAATGACTGCGGGGGCCGGCTTTACCGGTGAGGGCATAAGTCGTGCCTTGCCTTCCGCCAAGTCTTCTATCACCCGCAAGCCGACTGGGCCTTGCCCGAGAATCCTCGCAAATTCCACGAACTTACCGGCCACAAAATCCTCAAACGGCTGACTCGCTGCCGTTTGCAGATGCTTTGCCTGCAACAACTGCAGCGCCTCGGGGTCTTTGTCCCAGTTTGCCGCCAGCTTAAACGGCGCGGGTTTCTTGTCGCCGTTCATTTTGCCAATGGCCGTCTGCAAGGCGCCTTCCACGGCCAACATTTTCAAGGCCTCTTCGTGCCCCGCGAACACGTCGCCGAGGATGGACTTCAAATTCACGCCGAAGAACAATTCCGTTTTGCCGAAGAAGAGCACCGTGTTGTACCACATGCCGCGCAAACCGCGCATCACGGAACCGCCGGTACCTTGGCCGCTGAAAAACGAACCGATGCTTTCAATGGGCAAATATTTCTTCAAAGTACCGCCCGTCAGGCCGTCGAGCTGCGTGAGTACGTCCGGTCCAACGGCTGGCGCACCGGAAAACAGCGCTTCTATTTTTGCTGCGGTTGAAGTGCGGATATCCGTAATGTGTTTCTGAATATCCGTCTTCATTTGCAAGTACGCCAGCGATTCGGGAATGCTGGAAACTTTCAACATCAAGTTGTTCACGTGCTTGGTCAGCTCCTGCAACTGCTCCCCTGTTTGCTGCGAAACCTGTTCGCGAGCGGTTTTCAGCGTTTCGTTCACTTTCTTCCACGTTTCAGCCGAAGCGTCGGGGGTGACGGATGCCAAAAGCTGCTCCAATTGTGTGGCTATGGGCAAAGCCGGTGTGCTTGGTGCTTCAACCGGAGCAGTGCCCGGGGCCGTTGTTGGAGTGTCTGGTGCCATGTGTGAGTGTTAGCCGATTTTGACCAAACTGACGCCGGAATCTTCCGGGGCATTCGTCGTGGGATTTTTATTGACGATGTCCAAATTGTCTCCGCTTGTCGCCAAATGCGTGATCATTTTCACAGCGAATGCTCGGTCTTTTTCAACCGCGGGCTTATTGCCAGAGATCCCCGCTAGGCTGCCATCAATGTGCAACTGCAACGCGTTGTTCACCCAGGCGATATTTTTGATGAAAATCTTTGCTGGCCACTCCGTTCCCAAAAAAGGATCAATTTTAACTGCGGGCGGACGCAAAGCTTTCAGCTCCCATTTTTTACCATCCACTTCAATCACGTTCGGCTCTTGAACGTGTATTTTGTGAGGTCCGAATTGAACACCATTCGGATCTTTCAACTGATCAAAAGTAACGGCCTCAGGAAGAGTGAGGTTGTCTTTCACTTCTGCCGGAGCCTCTCCCGGCTTCGCCGGCACGCCTGCAACCGGTGCGGCGGCAGCCGCCTTCTTCGCTGCCTCCGCGGCTGCGGCCTCCTTCTTGCCTACCGCCGCCTGCACAATCTGCACCAACTCTTCCTGCTCCAGCGTCGGGCCGACTTTCTGCTTGTCGAACATACCAAGCACGTCATCGGCCGAAAGTTTGTCCATGTCCGGCGGCAGAATGAATGATTGAGAACCGTTTTCGTTTTTCTTCAGCACACTCTCATGAAACTCGAACGAGTGCTTCTTGGATGCCTGCAGCAGACTGAACTCTTTGCCGTCGAAAATGCCCGAATCCAAGACCATTTTGCGCAAAAACGGCAGCACGTTCGCCATTTGGGCCAACATGGGCAAAAACTGCTTTTTCAACCCTTCGAATTTCTGCATGAGCCCGTCCAACATGCCCATGGGGTCTTTCGGTTTTTCCTCGGCAGCCTCGCCTTCAATGGGATTCCCCTGTTCATCGATTTTCTTCTCCACTTTTGGCAGAACCTCATCGCGCTCGGCAGCTTCAACTCCCTCATGCTGTTCACGCTTGGCCTTACGCTCGAGGCTGGCGGCTTCGGTTTCCGGTGACGGCAGAGCATCCACACGAGTCTCCGGTGTTTCGACCGGGGGCGTGGAAGATGCTTCGGGTGAGGATGTGGGTGTATCGTTTGGCATAAATCCAAGAATTATAGCGCAAAACAGGCATTTGGACAACCATGCTTTACTCGCCGCGCAAAGTTCTGTCGTCCGCAGCGTCGCCGTTGTACCATGCGCCCATGAAACAGTACTTGGATCTGCTGCAGCACGTACTGGAAAACGGCACGCCGAAAGACGACCGCACGGGTACGGGAACGTTGTCTGCTTTCGGCTACCAAATGCGGTTCGATTTGCAGAAAGGCTTTCCGTTGCTCACCACCAAGAAGCTTGCCGTTCGCGCCATTTTGCACGAGCTGTTTTGGTTTTTGAGCGGGCAAACCACGCTGGAATACCTGAAAGCCAACAACGTGACGATTTGGGACGAATGGGCGACCGCCGAACAGTGCGCACGCTTCGGTCGCAAGGAGGGAGATTTGGGCCCCATTTACGGCCACCAGTGGCGCAACTTCGGCGCGACGTTGGACCCGGATGGTACCTATCGCAAAGACGGCGTGGACCAAATATCCACTCTCATCGAAACCCTTAAAAAGAACCCCGACAGTCGCCGCCTCATCGTCTCCGGCTGGAACCCGAAAGAAGCGAACATGGTGGCGCTGCCGCCGTGCCACACACTCTTCCAGTTCTACGTGGCCAACGGAAAGCTGAGCTGCCAACTGTACCAACGCAGCGCCGATATTTTCCTGGGCGTGCCGTTCAACATCGCCTCGTACAGCTTCCTCACGCACATGATCGCCCAGGTGAC
>CAZWVP010000007.1:12988-13792 GCA_964636635.1 uncultured Candidatus Peribacteria bacterium | reverse complement strand
CTTGGAAGCGGGTGAATTCGTGCACACGCTCGGCGATGCGCATTTGTACAGCAATCACTTGGACCAAGCGCGCGAACAGTTGAGCCGCGAGCCCAAAGCCTTGCCGCAACTCCTGCTGAAGAACAAACGCGAATCCGTGTTCGACTTCAAAATAGACGATTTCGAAATCACGGGCTACGACCCATGGCCGAGCATCAAAGCCCCCATCGCCGTATGATCGTTTCGCTCATCGCAGCGGCGGCCGAAAACGATGTGATAGGCAACAAGAACGCTCTGCCGTGGCACCTGCCTGACGATTTGAAATTCTTCCGCGAAACCACCAAAGGCCACCCCGTCATCATGGGCAGAAAGAATTTCGATTCCATCATCGCCGCCTTGGGCAAACCGCTGCCCGGCCGCCTGAACATCGTCATCACGCGCAACGAAAATTTTTCCTACCCCGACGTGGCGGTGGTGCACACGCTGGAAGACGCTTTGGCTTTGGGCGAATCTCAGTCCACCGATGAAATTTTCGTCATCGGCGGAGGGGAGATTTACCGTCATGCCCTGCCGCTCTCGCAGAAAATTTACCTCACGCGCGTGCATGCCACGGTGCCCGGCGACGTCACGTTCCCGAACATCAACCCTGAAGAATGGCAACTCATCGAAACAAAAAATCACCCCGCCGATGCGACGCATGCCCATGCCTTTACGTTCGAAACATGGGTTCGTCCGACTTCGACTACACGCGTTTAAGACCTTATTGAAGACAAAAAAACGACCATGAAAAACAACAAAATGACTGCAGGAATCTTGCTGCTTTTA
>CAZWVP010000007.1:0-12978 GCA_964636635.1 uncultured Candidatus Peribacteria bacterium | reverse complement strand
AAAAAACGACCATGAAAAACTTCGATTGGTTGCGCTTTTGCGAAAGATATTTTCTAAGAACATGCTACGCACATGTCAGAAACACTCTCCCCTTCATCGGCATACGAAACACCGGATGCGCCGGAACGAGAAACCGGCATTGAACAAGGACCTTCCATGCAAGACGTGGTGAAAAATTCACTGGAAAACGGCGTGCAAGGCAGCCGTGCGAAGCTGACCGACGTTCTGAAAGATGCCGAAACGAAAGCCGAAGCGCCGGAAGTGAGTGAGCAAACGCGCACGCAGTTGAAAAGCCTGTCCCGGGCCGTCACGGCCGCAGTGACGCAAAGTCGGGCGCAGATCGCCGAAGTGGAAGACCTGCCGGAGAACGTGGCGGGGCAGAACTCCGGCGAAAAAATAGCGGTGGATGAGGACATGCTCGTTTCCGGCAGCACCCCCGCGGAGGTTTCGGCGAATATTCGTTTCGTTCTGCGACACGAGATTTTTCATAAAGAGGGAGGACACACGGAAATCGTCGGCGGCGAAACCAAAGAAGGCACGGCGCTCATCGAAGGTAAAACCGTCAAGAGCACCGGCGTGCGTGCCGAAGGCGGCAGCATGGAGGTGAGCGACGAGTACAAAGGCCATGTGGGCACCTACGACGCGGCGGAGCGCAAGGTGGGCAAGCAAACCATGGATGAGGCTTTCAAGAAAAAAGACCTGACCGGGGTTTTGCAGCAGCTGGCCACGTAGAATCTACTACTTCACCAGCCTCAGAAACTCGTCTCTCGTACGCGGATCATCCTTGATGAGCCCCTTGATGGCGCTGGTGACGGCCTTGCTGTGCTGTTTCTCCACCCCGCGCATCATCATGCAGAAATGCTCCGCCTCCACGATGACTCCGAGCCCTTTGGGCCGCACCGTTTCCCAGAGCGCGTCGCAAATTTGCTGCGTGAGGCGCTCTTGCACCTGCAACCTGCGCGCAAACATGTCCACGATGCGTGCGATTTTGCTTAAGCCGATGATGTGCTTGTCCGGCACGTACGCCACGTGCACCTTGCCGACGAACGGCAGCACATGATGTTCGCAGAGGGAGTAACACTCGATGTCTTTGACGATGATCATGCCGTCGGTTTCGGCCGGAAACAGAGCGCCATTCACAATTTCATCCAATTTCTGGTCGTACCCCGAAGTCAGAAACTTCATCGATTCCTCGAAGCGCTCGGGTGTTTTGAGCAAACCGTTGCGCGAGGGGTCTTCCCCTATTTGCCGGAGAAATGCTTTCAGCAGGTCTTGCACGGCACCATCCTACGCAAAATCGGGCGCAAAATGCACAAAAAAAGCCCCGTACCGGAAAGTACGAGGCCGGTGGATCTGCCGCGAACAGGGTCACCTACTCCGTGACCGCGGGCACAGGCTCCGGTTCCGGTTGCTTCTCTTCGTTGCGCTCATGATGAAGATAAATGATAGCGACTTGGAAGAAGAGAAAAACCAGCACCAAAGCCAAAAACGCCCGCATGAGACCGAACATGACCTCCGGCGTGGTGAAATACTCACCCAACCAGTGACACACTTCGCGCCAAACATCGAAACATTCGGCCAGCCATTTCGGCGTCCTTCTGCGCTTTGCCATACGCACCTCCTTTCTACCCTGTGAAAGAGCAGATCCACTACTATACTCCCCCGCCACACCCAAAAAACCAGTGCGCAAACTTCGAAGTCTGTCGCTATGCCTCGCTCACCCGTTCGCACTCCTGGTCGCTCGTTTTTCGCAGAAGGTCCCGCATGTCCGTGCCGAGCACGGGGTGCACCAACACTTCGTCATCGAGCAATTCGCACAGGGGTTCCAGCACGAAGCGACGCTCGTGCAAGCGCGGATGCGGCACAGTCAAACCCTCTTCTTCGAGTACGAGATCGTCGTGGAGCAACACGTCCAAGTCGATGGTGCGAGGGCCGTAACGAACGGCCGTTTGCTTGCCCATGTCGACTTCTATGCGACGCAGCTCGGCCAGTACTTCCCGCGGAGACTTGTCGACGTGTATTTCCGCAACCGCATTGAGGAACGCCGGCTGCTCCAAAAGCAACTGCGGCGCCGTACGGTACACGGACGAGAAGCGAATGCCCGGCCAAACGGCGCGCAGCATGCGCATGCAGAGAGGTATGTTCCGTTCGGGACGAACGTTACTGCCGATACCGATGAAGACGCGGGCTATGGTCGCGTGACGGTAAGCGTGATTCCTTGCGGGTGTGAAGACGGAAACTTCGTCGCACTGACGGTCACGCTGCTTGCGCCAAGCGTTCGCAAGACTGTCGCACAGTCCTCCACGAACTTCTCCAACGTGCGACGCTCACCCGCAGCGGCGACATCCTTCACCAGTCGCAACGCCACATCGTAATCAAACCCCTGCGCCACATCATCCGTTTCAGCCACGCGAGCGCAGTCCATACCCAACCACACGTTCACCTCCACGCGCTGCGGCTCGGCACGCTCCGCCTCGGGTACGCCCAGGCGCGTCCACACCTCCAGTTCGCGAATGTAGAGCATGTCGGCCATGGCCTAACGGGGCAATACCCACTTGTTCGACACCAATTTGGTATCGGCCAAGGCCAGCATCAACGGCAAGCAAACGTAACGTGCGATGAGCAACGACAGGAACACGCCGATACTCAGCGTAATGGCGAAGCCACGAACGATGGACGTACCGATGATGAACAAAATGGCGGAGGTGATGAGCGTGGAAACGTTGCTGTCGCGAATGCTGGACCAAGCGAACTCGAAGCCCAAACGCACCGCGGTTTTCACGTGCTTGCCCTTGCGCAACTCCTCCTTCATGCGCTCGAAGAAGAGCACGTTCGCATCCACCGCAATGCCCATACTGAGAATGATACCGGCGATACCGGCGAGCGTGAGCACGATTTGCTGGGATGTGAAGAGGAAGAGAGGCAGTTTCATGAACACCAAGAACACCAAGGTGTTCAGGACCAAAGACACGCAAGCGATGAGACCGGCCACGCGGTACATGGCCAACATGAACACGACCAACACGATGCCGCCGTACAAAGCCGCCCGAAGCGAGCTGTACAACGCCTCTTGGCCGAGCGTGGCTTCCACCGTGTGCTGACCGGCGAGGAAGATGGGCGCGGGAATGGCGCCGGTGTTGAGATCGGTCGCCAACGTTTTGGCCTCTTCGAAGTTGCGGCTGCCCGTTATCACCGCCGTGCCGCCCGTAATGGCGTTCTGCACGGTGGGAGCGGAAATAAGCTGACCGCCGACGAAAATGGCGATGCGCTTGCCGATGTTTTCACTCGTGAGTTTTTCGAACAAGCGTCCGCCTTCGTCATCGAAAGAAATTTGCACCACCGGGAAGTTCGTACCGGGATCCAACGTGACGTTGGCGGAACGGAAGTGCGTACCGTTGAGCGGCGTGTCCTTCCAGCCGCTGGGCTGGAGCGAGAAGAAGAGACTGCGCAAATGCACCTGCTCTTCCTGGCGCTTCACTTTGCCGGACTGCAAGCGAGCGATGAGACCCTGCGCGCGAGCCACGGCACCGGAACCGGTGACGGTAAGCTGATCGTACGAAGCGGTGTCGAGCTGTTTTACGGGGGCTTTGTCGCTGCGAATGATGTGGTACCCGAATTCGCTTTCCACCGGCGCGCTCAATTCTCCTTCTTTCAAAGCAAAGGCGGCCTTTTCGAACGGCGCGACCATTTGTCCGCGGACGAACGAACCGAGGCTGCCGGCCGTTTCAGCGGAAGGGCCGTCGGAAAACTCTTTGGCCAAATCCACGAAGTTTTCACCGTTCTTCAAGCGCTCGCTCAACGAATCGGCCAAGGCTTTGGCCTCTTCTTTCGTGCGCGTAACGGTCTGTTCGGCCTTCAGGGCGCCCGAGAAGGCCACCAGTATGTGACTGGCCTCCATGCTCTCTTGGCCGGGGGTGAAGGAGCGTTGGAACACAATGGCGGCGGAGTTTTCGTCCAACTCCACTTCTTTGAGTTCGGCCTGCTTCATGGCGCGCAGCGTGTTGACCACGGGCGCGGGCACGGTGTCATCCAGTTTGGTGGCCACGTGTTCGGCGTACGCCAACCCCTCTTCCTCGCTTGCCAAAAGCTTGAATGCGGCCGGCGCTTCGTTGATGGTGCGTCCGGTTGCCGTGCGAGCGCCCGTCACTTCCACCAAGAAGATGCCCGGCACTTCCACCTGCTCCGTGCCGCCTTCGGCTGTTTCTTGCAACATGGTTATGCTGCCCTCCATTTTGCGCGCGGGTCCCGGTTGGGCATTCCACAAAGATTCCAAGCCCTTGGGCAACTGATCCTGGAACAACGGCAGCTGGTCGCGGTACACCACGCCCAAGTCGCTGCCGAGGTCTTGCCCCAACTGCGCCAAGGAAATGCCGCTGGCCGTGAGTTTGCGGAAAGAAGCTTCGGCATCTGCCTGCACCTTGGCCGTGAATTCCGGCGTGGCATCCGTGAATTCCTCTTTGAATTCCAACTGAATGGTCTTGCCGACGGTGGCGATGCACTTCTGAATGTCCACGACGCCGGGGCACTCCACCAACAAATGCTTTTCCGTACCCACCTGCGAAGGCGTAATGACGGCCTCACTCACACCAAGGCTGTTCATGCGACGCTCCAGCACAGTGCGGATGGATTCCGTCAGGTTGGCGCGCTGCGTGGCGATGGCCGAAAGTTGCGCTTCGAGCTGCAGAATGCGATCGGCGGAGCCGCCGGAGGCCTTCAAAGCTTTGATTTCATCGTTGATGGACGAGATTTGCTTCTCCATTTCCTGTTCGGAAATGCGGAAGTCCAACTGCGTGCCGCCCGCCAAATCCAAGCCGTAATGGAATTTGGCCGAACCCAGGAAGCCGGGTAACCAAGAACGATATTCCTGCGGCAAGGAAACAACCGCGAACATCACTCCGACGACGAGTGTGACGATGGGCAGAAAGGCGATGCGTTTGGGAGGTGCCATGAAGTTTAAGAGGAGTGGAACTCAATGTAGCGGGACATGTTCATGTCGTCCGCAAAAATTTCGGCAATGCCGCCTTGCGGGATTTTAATTTCGAACCCGTCGGAAGCGATGTCGGCCGACTCGACGGTGAATTTGTAGACCGGACGCTTGAGCACGAAGACGCCCAAATCCTGGCCTTTGTACTGCTCGAACACCTTCTTCTTTTCGGCTTTGCCGGCGGCGGTGAAGGCGACGGAAACCGTGCCGCTCTTCCCGTCCGCACCTTCCTGCGCGGTCAGCCAATCGACATGCGTTTCGTTCAGGGTGGTGGAATTGAAGCCTTTGATGCCACCGATGACGATTTCGGCACCTTCCAGAGGCGCATCATGCATGAAAACGAAGCTGAACGGCTGGAGCAACTGAGTCTTCAGGCGATTCAACGCTTCCGTGGGACCCTTCAGCTCCACGCTCGAGTCGTTCACCTGCACGCCGATGTCTTCCACCGGCACACCCAAAGCCTCCAAACGGCGCTTCATGGTGCGCGTGGCGGCGGACATGACGTCCAAACGACGCTGCGGATCTTGCGTTTGAATGGTGAAGTTCATGGTGAGCGTACCCGGCGTGCCGAGCACCGGCTGTTCGGGTCCCGGACCTGCGGAGCCGCAGGCGACCAGAAGCAAGGCGGAAAGGCAAAAAATCAGAGATGAAGAGCGCATATAGCGCGGAGTGTAAAGAGGCCGGAGAAGATGAGCAAACAACTTCTCGCCTTTCGCATCAAGCCCCCGAGAAAGGCGCCTGCCGAAGCACCGTACCCGCCCGCAACATTTGTCCGGTTAAGTCCACCCCTCGCAACCGGCAACCGCTGTCGAGAATGCAATCGCGCAACACGCAATCTTCCACGTCGCAGTCATCGAACAGCACCACGTTCGTCAGTTCACACTTGTGCGCCCGGCTGCCCTTGCCGAGCACCACGCTGCCGACGCACGCACAGTCTTCGCACACAGCCCCTTCGGCAAGCACCGCACGCTCCCCCACCAGCGCTCGCGTGGCCTCCAAATACGCCGGAAACGAACCGATGTCGAACCACGGCTCGGTGAAACGAAATGCCTCCACGGGGAAGGCCTGCGCGAGCAGCTCTTCGAAAATGCCGCCGAGGTTGTCGGGTTTGCGACGGGCGAAATCCAGAAGCAACGCACGGCATTCTTTGGGCAGAAGCACGCAACCCGTACTCACCAACGCAGACTCCGGCACCGCCGGCTTTTCCACGAACGCCGTCACGGTTTTACCGTCTGCACCCGTGCAAACGGTACCGAACGCCTTGGCCGCTTCGAGCGAACCGAGATCGTACGCCGCCAAGAGGGCCGTTCCCGGCCGCCAAGCGGCGAGAAAATGCTGGAACGTGAACCCGAAGTAGTTGTCTCCGGTAAGCACCAACACGTCGTCTTCCACGCGTTGCGTTTGAAGCCAATGCGCCAACGCCCCCAGCGCTCCCAACTTATGGTCGTCGTGGGCGGTATCTTCCACCAACACTTCCACGTCCCGACCGAGCTGCTGCGCCCATTCGCGAAACGCATCCGCAAAACCTGCGTTCGTACTCACCGTCACGGGCACGTTTGCGGGAATACCACGGACGATGGACGTAATGATGGGCGTACCCGCGAGCGGCAAAAGCGGCTTGGCGCGACTCTCCGTCAGCGGCCAAAGCCTGGTGGCAAAACCGCCGGCGAGAATGAACGCACGCACGGTTCTATAGTAGATACCCCCTGCCGGAAGATCCAATGCCTAGCGAGACAAGAACGGAATGACCCACACGAAGCTGCTCACCACGACAACGGTGACGGTGCGGGCGTTCCAGGTGCAAAGCGACCACCACGAGATGAGGATGAGCACACTGGCGCAAATACTGGCTCCATGGACGGCGGCGGCGGACTGCGGCTCCGGCCAGAGGAACAAGCTTATGAGAAAACCGGTGGAAAGCCCCAGAAGCAAAGCGGAAGTGAGTCCGGCGGCAGCGCGGTTGTGCAGTTCTCCCAAAATGCAGAAAGCGGCCACCACGGAAACGGTGCCGGCAATCATGACCCAGTGAAATTCCTGCGTGAACGGCGGCTTGCCGTACAACGCGACCACCGCGGGAAAGAGCAACCACAGAAAGAGACAGGCCGAACGCAACACCTGGCGGGCCGAGGGGATGTACGGGTGATTTTTCTCCACTTCGCTCAGCGGCAAATCTTGCAAATGCTGACAATGCACGGCTCGTTGGCGCGACAAGGCGATGAGGCCGATGGCCAAAATCAAGCCGCTGCCGAGATACACTTGCACGGGCAATCCTTGCGACAGACTTTCCCAGACTGCGGTGAATATTTGTGTCATCGCGAACATTGTACCAGAAAACAGAGATTTTCACCAGCAGCCTGCTCTAGAGACGACTAACGGAAAAACCAGTTCCAAAGGCTGCGCGTGGGCGGTACGAAGAGTACGGGCAGCCCTTCCAGCGTATCCACGGTTTCATCTCGCTCCACTATGCCCAAAACCGACGGCAATAAAATGTAGGTGATGCCGCGCTGCCTGCAAGCACTGAGCAAATTCAAACTCTGCTCCACGTGGGCGCACTGCACGAGATGAGTGATGCCGTACGTGACAAACGCCTCTTCCAGTTTGTTGAGCTTGCCCACGACGGGCACGCCGTGCACCGAAGTTTCTTTCGTGCCGTAGGCGTCCACGATGGCCACGGGCACAATGGGGTGCTTGGCCTTTTGCATGCGGGCAATATGCGCGGCGGATTCGCGCGTGAGACCAACGATGAGCGCCCGGAACACTTTGTGCTTGCTCAGCCACGCACGCGTGGCGCGCTGCACCGCCACATGCCATGTCCACACCGGCACGGTGGTGAACACCAAGATGTAGAACAATAACCTGCGGCTGAGAATGAGCTTGAACCCGAAGTAGTTGAACAGCGTGAACACGGCGGCGGCGAACACGCCCGCAAACACGCAGTACGCGAAGCTCCGCCACGTGAGCTGGTTGCGCGTAAGGCTGAACGTGCGCGTGGCCGTCATGGCGCACAGCCACACCGGCACCGTGAGCAGGGTGGTTGCCAGGTACAAATCGAAGCGCAGATCCGTGGAGAAAATAAAGCCCACGCGCAAAAAGTAAGCCAGCACGTAGGCACAGACGAAGAGCGTCACATCGCCAAGCAGCCAGAGAATGCGCAACACGACCGGGTGCATATGCGACCCGAGTCTACGCGTTCATGGCGCGGCTTGCCACCGCACTAAGCGGCCTGCTTGTCCTGCGCCAATTTCTGACCCGCGGCGTACAACCGTTCGGCACCCTTGGGTACGGGCTTGCCGTCGACGCCGGCCTGCACCGCAGCCAAGGCTTGCAGCAGGTTCTCTCTCGTCACTTCACCGATTTCCGAAACCGGCAACGTAACATCGACGTCCGTCTCCAAATCCGTTCCCCAGCCGTCGGTTACGGACACTTTGCCGTCTTGCCCCAAAAGAAACTTCACTTCACCGCCGGTTTTCATGTATTCAAAATGCTTCTCACTCGGCAAAAAATCGTCTTCGTCTCGGGTGTTATCTGGAGTGCTGTTGTTCATAAGAATAAAGTGAAGATACAATGTATATTATAACAAATTAAAATATTTATGCAAGTATACCCTACAACCACTGATAGGGCAATTTCGTGGCATCCCAGGGCACTTCCCCGCCCCACACATGGAAACCGCGTGCCAGCTGCGGCAGCTGAGCGAAAAGATGCATGCGGAACCACTCGTACTTGCGCTTCATGACCGGGTTTGCGTCCGCTCGCGCTTTGAAGGCTTCGTTTTGGAGCAAGAAATACGCGAAACTTTCGGCAAAGTCTTCGAACGGGTCACTTTGGGCGTAGCCCGAAACGAAATCATCGGCGGTCATATTGGCTTTCGGCGTTTCGGCATTCAGCCAGGAAATACTGTAAAACTCCGCGCTGGGATCATCGGCGTAGACCGGGTCCGGACCGTCTTGGAAGGCGCTGCGACCGCTTTTGGCGGAGCCACCGAGGCACTTCACGTCGGGGTTGAGGTCCATGACGTGGCCAAGCTCATGCGTGAAGAGTGCGCCGAATTCGGCATCGGACACCGTGCCGTCCAAAATCATGGTGCTTTTCCCGGCCAAACCTCGCTTCTCGGCGCCTTCATAGCGCACGAAGAAGTTCTGCAACACGCCGCGACACGCTTCCGGCAAGGCATCCAGCACCTTGGCCGCCATGAGTTTGTGCTTCTCCAAAATAAGCGGAGAAGCCAGCACGGGATAGGATTGAGGGTTAGGGTTGGGGTCAGGATTAAGATTACGATTAGGGATTTCCTCCGTAGGAATCTCCTCCTCTGTTAAGAAGGCCTTCTCCGCCACCGGTTTCTCATGCTGCAACGGCGCAATCGGCTGCAGGGAAATCGGCTCGGAAACAGGCAAAACACTTGCAGTGCCGTGCTCGGTCGCTATACTTCCCACCTGCCATAACGGCAGGAACACCCCACCGCACACAAGCCCGAGAACGCCGATGATGTTTACGAGTGTTCTGCGCATGTTCAGGTAAAGGGGGTGATACTTTTTACACTATTTGTTATTTTATGTCAACTATTGAAGAAACGAAGCTGAGAGCGGGCCAAAACCATACGGTCACCATAGAAAAGCTGACATTCGGCGGTGCCGGCCTGGCGCACGTGGAAGGGGTGGCGGTGTTCGTGGAAAACGCCATTCCGGGCCAGCAAGTGGAAATCGTGCTCACCAAAGCGCGCGACCGTTCGTTCGAAGCCAAAGTCACGAAAGTCATCCGCAAGTCGAAAGACGAAATTCCCGCCCGTTGCGCTCACTTTCATGACTGCGGCGGCTGCACCTGGCAAAACCTCTCGTACCAAAAACAGCTGGAGTACAAAGAGGACATCATTCGCGAAACCTTGGAACACCTCACGCCCACCACGCCCGAACGTCGCAAGCAGCTCCCCGGTCGCGTGCTGAAAATCATCCCGAGCCCGCAGGTCTTCCACTACCGCAACAAACTGGAGCTCTCGTTCGGGTTCGGCAACATGCGCGCCGAAGAGCAGAACGGCAAACGCATTTACTTCGACGAAAACCCCGGCCTCGGTTTTCACAAGCCCGGCCAGTGGTCCACCATTCTGCCCATTACGGAGTGCCACCTGTACGACGAGCAGATAGGCTCGCTTTTGGCCGACGTGAGCCGTTTCATGCAAGACACGAAGTTGCCCGTCTACAACCCCAAAACGCACAAAGGCATGCTACGCAACCTGCTCGTGCGCCGCGGCGTGAACACGGGCGAACAAATGATCGGTTTCGTGGTGAACGGTCGCAAGAAAGAAATGGAACCGCTCTACCAGCACTTCATGCGTTTCGCCGGCCGCTCGGGGTTGGCGTCGCTGCTCATGATCGAAAACTTGGGACTCAACGACAAGCCCGACAATCCGCCCATTCACGTGTTGGCCGGCAAGCCCACCATCACGGAACGGTTGTTCGATCTCTCGTTTGAAATTTCGCCCGGTTCGTTCTTCCAAACGAACACGCTCGGTGCCGAAAAGTTGTACCAGAGTATCGTGGAACTTTCCGACATCGACCGCCGCGACACCGTGCTGGACGCCTACTGCGGCATGGGCACCATCGGCCAATACCTCGCACGCTTCTGCGACAAGGTGGTGGGTGTGGAAAGCCATCCCACGGCCATAGAAGACGCCCTGAAGAGCGCCGGCAAAAACCGCATCAGCAACATCAGTTTCTACCGCGGACGCGCCGAACAAGTGATGAACGACCAGTTGAAGGCGGGCGGAAAATACTCCTTCTCGCTCATGGTGGTGGACCCGCCGCGCGCGGGGTTGCACCCGGAAGCGCGCGAGGCCGTGGTGCAACACGGTTGCAAGCGCTTGGTATACGTTTCGTGCAACACCGCCACCTTCGCACGCGACCTCGGGTACTTCATGGAACACGGGTACGAATTGCAGGCGCTGCAGCCCGTGGACATGTTCCCCCACACCGCGCACATCGAAACCGTGGCCATCTTGAAAAAATAGTGCTGCCCGTGCACCTCATTGCCGTCGGCAATCTGAAAACGCCGTGGCTGCGCGACGGACGGAACGAGTACGTGAAGCGCCTGCAGGCGTTTTGCACGTTGACCATAACCGAAGTGCCCGCAAGCAAACAGAACGACGGCGCAAAGCAGCGGCATGAAGAGTGCCTGCAGTTGGAAAAATTGCTCGCGAAAGAAAAAGGCGAAGCGTGGCTTTTGGACGACTCCGGCAAGCAGCATTCCTCGCCTGAACTGGCGACGCTTTTGCAAAAACGAATCGACACCGGCACGCCGCTCACGCTGGTGATAGGCGGAGCGTACGGGCTGAGTGAAGAAGTGAAACAACTCGTGGGCAAGCACCTCTCCCTGGGGAAGATGACATTGCCCCACGAACTCTGCCAAGTGGTGCTGCTGGAACAGCTCTACCGGGCTTTCAGCATTCTGGCCGGAAAGGGGTACCACCATTAGGGGGTTTTCTGCTATAATAAGCGGAATGGGTGAAATTCAATTCCAAAATATCAATTGGGACAACCTGGAACGGGACGCCACGCCCGAGGAGGTCAAGCATATTGAAAAACGCGGTTGGGCCATGACGTTCGCCGTGGTGTTGGCCGTGCTTTCCGTGGGCATCGTGGTGCGCGAAATGATGCTGACGCAGACAGAGATTCTCTCGGTGTACTCCGAAACCATCCCCTGGGTGAACCGCTGCAGCAAGGCCTGCCAGGAACAAGTGAACATCGGGTATTTGGAGAGTGTGGACGAATGCACCGCACTGCAACAACTCTACGACCAGGAAGCCGAAAACCAACTGCTCAACTGGCGACAGGCCGTGGATGATCGCGCCAGTTACATGGGCTGCGCCGGTTTCCCGAAAACACAGGCGACCATAGAGGAAGACACGCGCATCGTGTTGGAAAAACAACAAGCGCAACGCGAGGAAGCCATACGAGTGCAGGTGGAGGAAACCCGCAAACACGAAGCGGCCAAGTTGCCGCGTTTCGAGCAGGCGGTGTTCGAGGGTGAGCTGAAGAAGTTCATTTTGCAAACCGAGCGCGACGAGCAGAACCCGTTGCTCATGCGCGTGACGTTGAAAGCCAACTGGTTCACGCAGAAGCAGTCGCTGCAGGAACAAATGGCCACGGTGATGTGGCAAAAATGGGTGAACGTGGCGGCGCCCCGCAGCCCCGAAAGCGTACGTCTGCAGTTCCTGGCGCCCGACGGCTACGTGGTGGGCCAAGATTCCGCTTCGTCGCCGGGCGTATTTTCCATAGCGCCATGGTCACCGCCGCAAGAGTGACGCCAACACGCCGCGCACCGCGCACAAGTGCCAACTTCCGCCCTTTCCGCTACACTTCCCGTCTATGAAACACCCTCTTCTCCTCCTCTGCCTCGCGTTCGCCATCGCCCTCGGAGGCGTCGCTTTGCAAGCTTCCGCGCAGTCCGTCAGCACCAGCGCCGACACCGTGAAATCGAAGGAAGCGCAGTTCGGTGCGTTCATGCGTAAAATCGTCAGCAAACCCACGCGCCGCGACTTCGTACAACGCGCCCGAGCGGCCATGCCTTCGGCCAACACCTTCGCCGAGTACCACGAAGATTTGCGCAAGTCGCAGGAACGCAAAACGGCGCAGGAAGTGAAAGCTCGCAACACCCTGAATACTTTTCACACCGGCCCCGATCGTCCGCGTCGCTTGAGTCGCCAAGCGGTGAACGAAACGTCGTACATCAAGGCGTTGCAGGAAGGCTCCCACTCGTGTTCCGTGTTTTCGGGCGTGCGCCGCTCGCGTTGCATGTACGAAGAGCAGGGCATGAAATAGTAGTGAAGATTACGATTACGTATTACGACCATGTCAGTTCGAGCCTGACGAGAACAGGGTGAGGGATTGGAATGCTTGGACGAATAAAAATGAATGAAGAATGTTGAATATGGAATGTGGTCATAAATTGTGCATGCTTGTTTGCTACTTGCTACTTGCTACTTGCTACTTGCTACTTGCTAC
>CAZWVP010000006.1:0-22498 GCA_964636635.1 uncultured Candidatus Peribacteria bacterium | reverse complement strand
TGCGTCTGTCTCCCATGGAACTGCGCCGCTACTACACGACTTTGACCAAAGAAGATGCGCAGGCGGTCACTTCCATAGATACGGTGCTCAACACCTGCAAAGAAGCCAACCCCGGTTTGTTGCCGCTTGGTCGCGAATACTTCGTGGAGGAGCTGCGCGCGGGTACGGACAAAGCGTTGGACGCGTTGATCACGGATTTGGAAAACGTTGCAAAACGCTCAGGCAAAACCGTGGATCAACTGAATACCACGGACTTTACGGACATTTCTTCCGGAGACATGCACTTCAAGTTGGGAGGTGTGTGCCACGGCAGCACTTTTTTGCACCGTGCCTACCGTGCACTTTCGCACGGAAACGAACATGCCGGCGAACTTCTGCCCGAAAAGAAGCTCTCCTCCACCGTCGCCGTGCTCAAAACCATGGCCCTGCAGCGCAAACGCATGCAAGATGTGCTGCGCGATACGTAGACTTCCATGAACATCGCCCCCTCTTACAGAAACGACATTGAAACGGCCCGAGCCTGCCTGAGTGTGGCTGAAGACCTGCAGGAAGATGTGGAACTGCGCAAAACCAAGGCCATCGAGGCTTTGAGTATCGCAGTGAGGCTCAGTTGTGGCATTGCACTCCTCCCCTTGGAAAAACAGGCCGTCAAAGACCTCTACATTCGCCTGGAAGGCCTTCTGCCGAACGTCCGCCCGAAGCCTTCGCTTACACCTGAAAGCCGAGAGAAAGCCAGTAAACTGAAAAACCTCCGGTAAATAAGGAGGAAAAAGCCCCTCTTAGAGCCTTGATTTGTTTGACGTGCGTGTGTAGAGTCCGCGCACTTTTTGCCAAGCATACTATGCATACGGATTTTTCCTCTAATCAATCGGGAAATCATCATCACGGAGCCACTCCTTTCGACCAAATTGCCGAGGTGGAAGCGGCGCAGGAAGCGCGTGTGAAAGATGCCAAAGCCGCTTTGGCCGCCGAAGAACAAGAAACCGCTGCAAAACTGGAAGAACGCCGCATGATTGCCCGCGAAAAAGCTCGCGAGGAAGCCCGCGAAGAACTGCAGCAATTCAAAAAGAACGACGTGCCGGTCATCGTGGCTCGGTTCGCCCAAGAGGCGGATGACTCTTCGAAGCAAATCGAATCCGCCGCCAAGGCCCGCTTGCCCGAAATCGCCAAAAAATTGGCTCAGGAGTTGGTGACTCCGGAATTTATCGCCGCCGCGTAATTTTTTTCTCCTTATTCTCCCCCCTGTCCCATGGCTATAGTCCAGATGCAGAAGGTGGCCATCATCGCCCTCAAAGACCTCCGCGAGGAAGTCATTTCCTTGCTTCAGCGCGAAGGCGTGCTGGAAGTATCGGAAGCACGCGGTGCAGTGCCGGTGGACCACGGTGAAGTGCAGTTCCGCGAGGCGGAATTGGAGTTCGCCATTCAGGCCTTGCTGCCGTTCGCTCCGCCTCAGGTGCAAGCTGCGCTTCGCAAACCGATGACGGAAGACGAAGTGGAACGCGCCGCCCTGCAAACCGACATGCGCGGCATTTTGGACGAGGTGCACAGAATCGAAGCGCAAATTCGCGGTGACCACGAACACATCAAGCAAATTCAGCACGGCGGACCGCTCGACCCCGACATCGCCGGTGCCTTGCCGCAGGACGCGGCGTTGCTGCGCGGCAACGTGGCGCACGAACACCGCACCACCGGCACCATGTCCTTGCCGCCGGCCGCGCGCGAATCCGCCCGAGAAATGGCAGCCAAAGAGCGCACGCTCAAGCAGGACTTGGAAGAGAACAAGCAGCGTCTCGTTCGCCTCTCCGAAGAACTGCCGAACTTGGTGCGTGCTCGTCAGTACCTGCGCTGGTTGGACGGCAAGCAGGCCGTGCGCGAAGCCATGCGCGAAACGAAGCAAACCGTGACGCTTATGGGTTGGATGGCCAAGAAGAAGGTGCACGCCTTGGAAACGAAGTTGAACAAAATTTCCACCGCCACCGCCTTGGTGCGCATCAAGGCCGATGCCGACGAGCACCCGCCCGTCATGCTTTCGAACGCGCCGTTCATCGCTCCGTTCGAAAGCGTCACCACGCTCTACGGCTTGCCTCAAGCCAAGGAAATCGACCCGACCCCCATTCTCTCGCCGTTCTTCATCTTGTTCTTCGCTCTGTGTCTTACGGACGCAGGCTACGGCGCGGTGTTGGCGATCATCATGGGTGCCTACCTGTGGCACAAGAAACTGAGCATTCAGCAGGCACCGCTCTGGTGGTTGCTCTTCTTCAGCGGCATCGCCACGTTCTTCATCAGCATTCCGTTCGGAGGTTGGTTCGGCATGACGCCCGACCAAGCCCCGGACATCATGACCAAAGTGATGCCCGACGGTTCGAAGTTGTTCAAAGGCCAAATTTGGAACTTGGGTGAAACCTCAGGCATCAACTTCTTCCAGAACCTCTCCATCGCTCTCGGTCTTATTCACCTGTCGCTCGGCATTTTCATGGCCGGCTACATGAAGTGGCGCGTCGATGAAAAGATGGCCGCTTTCTGGGTGGACTGGAGCACGCTCATTTTGTTCGCCGCCGTCGCCGCGTACTTCTTCGTACCGGCCCAGTTCCAGACGTTCGCCCTGTACTCCATTTACGCTTCGCTCGCCTTGGTGTGGTGGGGCAAAGGCTACGGCTCTTCGCTGGCCATGCGCCCGGTGAACGGCTTCTTCGGCTTGTTGAACCTGGCCATGGGCATGCTCGGCAACACACTCAGCTACCTGCGCTTGCTGGCTCTCGGCTTGGTGACCGGTGCTTTGGCTCTGGCCGTCAACCTCGTGGCCGAACAAATCAGCTCGTTCCTGCCGTGGTTCTTGGCCATTCCGGTGAGCATTCTCATCTACGTGGTGGGCCACACGGTCAACATCGCTCTCAACACTCTCGGCGCCTTCATTCACTCCGGACGTCTCCAATTCGTGGAGTTCTTCGGCCAGTTCTTCGAAGGTGGCGGTCGGGCTTTCCGTCCGTTCCAGCGCGCCATTGGCAACGCCTAATTCTTCCTTCTTCTACTCTCTTTCTCCTTCCTTGTATGAACAAGATGCTTCTCGCCCTCGGCACGCTGGCCCTCGCGCTGCCTACGGCCGCTTTGGCTCAGTCCGGTCAGCCCGTGGCTGTCGCCGCTGAGGCCGCCTCTCACTGGCCTTTGGCTCTCTCCTTCCTTGGAGCCGCCTTGGCCACCGGTTTCGCTTGCTACGGTTCCGCCATCGGCGTGAGCACCGTGGGTCAGGCGGGTTCCGGATTGCTGACCGAAAAGCCCGAATTGACGGGTCGCGTCATCACTCTCGCGGTGCTCCCGGGCTCCCAGGGTTTGTACGGCATGGTTATCTCCTTGCTCTTCCTCTTCAGCTTCGGCATGCCCCTCATCGAAGGCACCATCACGCTCACGGTGAGCGACGGTTTCGCCCTCTTCGCTTCGTTCTTGCCCGTAGCCATCACCTGCTTCTCCTCCGCCCCCTACCAGGGCAAGGTGTGTGCCGCCGGTATGCACATGTTGGCGAAGGACGCGAGCATGGCCGGTCGCGTCATCACGCTGGCCGCTCTCGTGGAAACGTACGCTCTCCTCGGCTTCTTGATTTCGTTCTTGATGCTTAACGCCTTGAAGACGAACTTGATGAGCTAAACCACCCGCTTTTTTCCTCCCCCGAGCCATGGCTCTGCCAGATATTCTCGAACTCATCGTCGCCAATACGGAAAAGGAGATTGCCGATGCGCAAGCCGCCCAGCGGCAGACCATCGCCGCTCTGCGCCACCAATCCGAGCGTGAGCAGCAATCCGAGCTGGAAGAAATCCAGCACCAGAAGGAGAAAAAGAAAGACAGCATGCGTGCCCGTGCCGAAGGACACGGCATCATGATGAAACGTCACTCGTTGTTGCGAAAGAAACAGGAAGTCATTTCCGCCCTCTACGAAGGCGAAGTGATGAAGCAACTCCTGGCTCTGCCGGAAGCCACGCTGGAAAAGTTCTTCAAGCACTGCTTGGAGCGCATCGACACTCCGGGTGTCGTGCGTCCGGCCAAAGCGCATGTCGCGCTGCTGAAACGCGCTTGTCACGGCACGCACCACACGTTGGGTGATGCCATCGAAGCACAAGGAGGCTTCATCGTTTCCAGCGACAAACGCGAAGACGATTTGACCTTCGAATTCCTCATCCGCGAAGTGCTTAAACCGCGCACGGAACTTTCCGTGCTCGGCACTCTTCTCCCCCAGTAGTTCGTGAGCGTTTCCTCTTTCCTCGGCGGGCAGAACACGGCCTACGGTTACGGCCGTTTGGGCATCCTGCAGCAGAAATTGCTGACGGGAAACGACGTGGACCGCCTGGTGATGTCGCACTCTCCGGCGGAGTTCGAACGCGTGTTGAATGAAATTGCGTTCACCGAACCCGTCCGCGGCATGCCGGTGCAGAAAATGGTGGCCGGCATGGAGCAGTGGCTGCGCCGCGAACTCAACTCCATGCTTCCCGAACCGGAAAACGAGGTTTTCTCCATTCTGTGGCTGCGCGAAGATTCCGCTCGTTTGTCGTACTTGCTGAAGAAGCATTTCCACCTGACGAGCAACCTGCAACTGCCGAGCGATGAGAACGTGGAAGATTCCCCTCTCGGTCACTTGGTGCTCAAGGGCGAATCCGGCGAAGTGATGAGTGAAGTGGCCGATTTCATTCTGCCCCTGCGCTTGAAAACGGAACTCACGGTGGCGGAAATCGACACGCTCGTGGCCAAATTCGTCGCCGAAGAGCAGGTACGCATCGCGCATCGCAGCGGCAAGACCCTCATCGAACGCTACGTGCGCCATCTCATCGATTTGCAGAACCTGCGCACGGTACACCGCTTGCACTCCGATGACGTCATCGAAGATCATTTGCTCCCCGGCGGCAGCATCGATTTCGAACAAACCGGTCGCAACAACGCCAGCATCGCCGCCGCTCTGCGCTTGGCCGGTTTCAACGCCAACCTCACCGACCTCTTCAGTCAGTCGCCCGAAACGGGCTTGGAAATGGAGCGCGCCATCGGCGAAGCCATCGGTCACGAAGTCGTTACCATGCGCAGCATCCCTCTTTCCGTGGAAAGCTTGCTCGCCTACGGCGTGGTGGCCATGTCGCAGCTCAAGGTTTTGCGCACGGTGCTCATCGGCAAGAACGCAGGACTTCGCTCCGAAGAAATTCGCACCATGCTCCCGCCGTTCCTCTCCACCTCGCCCTTCGCCGCATGATCGCCCGCATCGCCATCGTCGGCCCCAAGGAAGTGGTAGCGGGTTTTTCGCTGCTGGGAGTGGACATCGTCTCCGCCACCACCACGGCCGAAGCCGTGACGGCGTTGTACAAATTGAAAAAAGAGACCCGCAAAGACGAACGCGGTTTGGACCGCCCGGCCTACGGCATCGTGTTCGTATCCGAGGACTTCATGAGCGAGTTTTCCCCCGACGAAGAAAAGAAACTCGCTCGTGGAGCCCTGCCTGCCATCATTCCGCTCCCTTCCCACCGCGGATCTTCCGGCTACAGCCTGCTGCGCCTGAAGAAAATCGTGGAGCGCGCCATCGGCAGCGACATTCTGAAATAACGCACTTTTTCATCCTCCATTCCCATTCCTCGTATGTCCGCCATCATTACCAAGGTCGCCGGTCCGCTCGTCGTCGCAAACGGCATGAGCGAAGCGAAAATGTACGAAGTCGTCCGCGTCTCGAAAGAGAAGTTGGTCGGCGAAGTCATTGAGCTGCACGGCGACAGCGCTTCCATTCAGGTATACGAGGAGACGTCTGGCATCACGCCGGGCGACACGGTGGAACGCACGGGCACCACGCTCTCCGTAGAGTTGGCTCCCGGGTTGCTCACGTCCATCTACGACGGTATTCAGCGCCCGCTGGAACTCATCGAGCAACAAGCCAAAAGCCCGTTCATCACGCGCGGCATCAACGTGCCGGGCATCGACCGCAAGCGTGCATGGGAGTTCAAGCCCGTGGCCAAAGTCGGCTCCACGGTGGTGGCGGGTGACGTGCTGGGTACGGTGCAGGAGACCACGCTCATTCTTCACAAAATCATGGTGCCTCCCGGCATGGGCGGCACGGTGAAAGAAGTGAAGTCCGGCTCCTTCACGGTGGAGGAAACGGTGGCGGTGATTGAAACCGAAAACGGCAAGAAAGAAATCGCGATGTTGCAGCGCTGGCCCATCCGCATTCCTCGCCCCGTGAAAGGCAAGACTCTGCCGCTTGAACCGCTGGCCACCGGCACGCGCATTTTGGACACGCTCTTCCCCATGGCCAAAGGCGGCGCAGGTTCCATTCCGGGCCCGTTCGGCGCCGGCAAGACGGTGACACAGCAAAGCTTGGCCAAGTACTGCAACGCGCAAGTCATCGTGTACATCGGTTGCGGCGAACGCGGCAACGAAATGACGGAAGTGCTCACGGAATTCCCGCACTTGAAGGACCCGAACACGGGCGAACCGCTCATGAAGCGCACGGTGATGATCGCCAACACTTCGAACATGCCGGTGGCCGCCCGCGAAGCCAGCGTGTACACGGGCATCACCATCGCCGAGTACTACCGCGACATGGGCTACGACGTGGCTCTCATGGCCGACTCCACTTCCCGCTGGGCGGAAGCCATGCGCGAAATGTCCGGTCGTTTGGAAGAAATGCCCGGTGAAGAAGGCTACCCCGCCTACCTGGGTTCCCGCACCGCCGGCTTCTACGAGCGCGCCGGTATCGTGAACTGTTTGGGCAACGACGAACGCAAGGGTTCGCTCACCGTCATCGGCGCCGTTTCCCCTCCGGGCGGAGACTTCTCCGAACCGGTGACGCAAAACACGCTGCGCGTGACGAAAGTGTTCTGGGCCTTGGACGCCAAATTGGCCTACAAGCGCCATTTCCCCGCCATCAACTGGCTGCAGAGCTACACGCTCTACAGCGAAAACCTCGCCGGCTTCTTCTCCCGCACCATCGCGGAAGACTTCCCTGCCAACCGCGAACGCGCGCTGGGACTTCTGCAGGACGAAAGCAAGCTTGAGGAAATCGTGCGCTTGGTGGGTACGGAATCGCTGTCTCCCAAGGAGCAGCTCACGCTGGAAATCACCCGCATGATTCGCGAAGATTTCCTCTTCCAAAATGCCTTCGACCCCAAGGACGCTTACACCTCGCTCACGAAACAATACCGCATTCTCAAAGCCATTTTGCACTTCATGGATTGCGCCATGGACGTGGTGTTCCAGGAAGACTTCGAATTCAGCCGTCTGCGCGCTCTCACCGTTCGCGAACGCATTTCCCAGGCTCACCTGTTTGAAGAGAACGACGAACAAGCCTTCACGGACCTCATGAAGGAAATCGAACAGCAAATTTCCACTCTCAAACTTTCCGCCTAATCGCGCTCTTCTCCCCCACTCCCATGTCTATCACCGCTTACAAGACCGTCAACGACATTACCGGACCGCTCATCATCGTGAAGGGCATTGCCGGCGTGAGCTACGACGAACTGTGTGAAGTGCAGCTGTCCAACGGCGAAAAGCGCTTGGGCAAAGTGCTGGAAGTGCGCACGGATATGGCCGTGGTCCAGCTCTTCGAATCCAC
Organism: uncultured Candidatus Peribacteria bacterium; assembly: GCA_964636635.1. Lineage (GTDB taxonomy): Bacteria > Patescibacteriota > Gracilibacteria > Peribacterales > Peribacteraceae > CAZWVP01. The sequence goes on along the minus strand of CAZWVP010000006.1, from coordinate 14,928 downwards.
GCAAGGCACGGCCCTCAAGGGCACGGCGGTGCGCTTCCTCGGACGCTCGTTCGAGTTGGCCGTTTCGGAAGATATGCTCGGCCGCACCTTCTCCGGTGCCGGCGCGCCCATCGACGGCGGCCCCGCCATTCTCCCCGAGAAGCGCGTGGACATTAACGGCAACCCCATCAACCCCGCTTCCCGCGAATTCCCCGATGACTTCATTCAAACGGGCATTTCCACCATCGATGTGCTCAACACGTTGGTGCGCGGTCAGAAGCTGCCCATCTTCTCCGGCGCCGGTCTGCCGCACAGCAAGCTGGCTGCGCAAATCGCCCGCCAGGCTCGCGTGCTGCGCGCCGACGAAGTGGAAGGCGGCGGCAAGGAAGACGTGGCCGGTGACGACAAATTCGCCGTGGTGTTCGCGGCCATGGGCGTGACGTACGAAGAAGCTCAATTCTTCCAACAGGAATTCGAACGCACGGGTGCCCTTTCCCGCGCGGTGCTGTTCATCAACACCGCCGACAACCCGGTGGTGGAACGCATTGCCACGCCGCGTTTGGCCCTCACGACGGCCGAGTACCTGGCCTACGAAAAGGACTACCATGTGACGGTGATCATGACGGACATGACCAACTACTGCGAAGCGTTGCGCGAAGTGTCCGCCGCTCGCAAAGAAGTGCCTGGACGCCGCGGTTATCCGGGCTACCTGTACACCGACTTGGCCACCATGTACGAGCGCGCCGGTCGCATTCGCGGTCGCAAGGGTTCCATTACGCAGATCCCCATTCTCACGATGCCGGAAGACGACGTGACGCACCCCATTCCCGACCTCACCGGATACATCACCGAAGGACAAATTCGTTTGGATCGCGGTCTCTTCCAGAAAGGCGTGACGCCTCCCGTCATCCCGATGGGCTCGCTCTCCCGCTTGAAAGGCAAAGCTCAGGGTGAAGGCAAGACCCGTGAAGACCACAGCGGTATGGACGCCCAGCTCACGGCCGCCTACGCTCGCGGCGTGGAAGTGCGCGAATTGGCGGTGATTCTCGGTGAGTCCTCCTTGAACGACGTGGACAAAGCCTACCTCACGTTCGCCAGCCGCTTCGAAAAGGAATTCATCGCCCAAGGCGAGCACGAAAACCGCTCCATTTACGACTCTTTGGCCATCGGTTGGAGCCTGCTCACCGAGCTGCCGAAGTCCGAACTCAAGCGCGTGAAAGGCGCTCATGTGGAGAAGTATATGAAAAAGCTGTAAGCCGTTATGTCCGCCGCTCTCCTCTACCTTTCCGAGGCCTGGAATTTCTTCCGGAAACAACCGGTGCTCAACGATGTCTTGTTGTGGCTTATTTTCCTGCCTTCGTTGCTCGGTACGTTTTCCCGCTTCGCCATTCAAAACATCAACGGCACGTGGGGGCTGAGGCCTGCGCCCGTGGAAATGCTTTTGGACGGCTTCGTGCAACTCGCCGCCCTGCTTTGGGTGTGTTGGGGCATTGCCGCCGTGTTACTCGTGGCCAAACGCATCGTCAAAAGCCCTGCAGGACGCTCCCGCACGTCTTTCGCCACCGTGCGCTCCCAAGCCGGCCGGTTGCTCATCCCGCTCGTTCTCACCTCACTGCTGCGCGAATGCGTGGCACTGTTTTACAGCCTGCCCTACATCGTGGCGTTCTTCGCCGTGGCTTTCGCCCTGCGCCTGGAAGAAGAGCACCACATTCTGCTCGCCGCCCTGGCCCTTACGCCGCTGCTGTTCTTCGCCATCGTCTACCGCCTGAAAACTTCTCTCGCCAATGTCGTGTTGGTTTGTGAGAAAAAAGAATACCGCGCGGCGCTGCGTCGCAGTGCGGAAATCGCTCGCGGCAAATTGTGGCGCTTGTTCGGCGCTCAACTGGGTGTCGGCTTGTTCCTCATGCTCGCCATCATCACCGTCATCGTGGGTGTGGAGGTCATCGCCACGTCGTTGGACAGTCGTTTGTCGGTTTTGACCGACATCGTTTCCGCCGTCGGCTCGGCCTTCTGCACGCTGCTGTTCACACTCGCCCTCACCCTCATCTACAAGTCTTTCCTCTCCCGCTCCGCTCATGGCACTGCTTAACGTCAACCCCACGCGCATGGCGCTTATGGATCTCAAGCGCGGAACGAAGTCCGCACAACGAGGTCATAAGCTGCTCAAAGACAAGCAGGACGGTCTCATGCAGAAGTTCCTGGCCATCATCCGCCAGACCAAAGACCTGCGCATGCAAGTGGAAGAGCAGCTTGGCACGGCCTTCAAGCGCTTCCTGCTCGCCTCTTCTTGGCTTTCGGATGCCGAAATGAAAAACGCGCTCAGCAGCCCGCAAGCCACGGTGGAGTTGAATGTGGAAACCAAAAGTGTCATGAGTGTGAAAATCCCCGTGTTCACGTTAAAGAAGCAGGGTCGCGTGCGCACGTACGGCTACGCCGGCACGAACGCGCTTTTGGACGAAGCCATCACGGCGTTCGAAGAAACGTTCGCCATGTTGGTGCAGTTGGCGCAAATAGAGAAGCAAGCCGAAAACATGGCCATAGAATTGGAAACCACCCGCCGCCGCGTGAACGCCTTGGAACACAAGATGATTCCCGACCTCAAAGAAACCGTGAAGTATATTCAAATGAAGCTCGGTGAAGCCGAGCGCGCGGGCATCATTTCCACCATGCGCATCAAGGCTAGCCTTGAACGAGCCGAGGCAGAGCTTGCTGCAAAATAGGGTGATGAACGGCGTCGCGCCTCACCCCTCGCATGCACGCTTCACACGCGGCACTGATGCCGTTCGTTTGCAGTGCCACACAAGCGGCCGGTTCCTGCCTCTCTTGGCGACAATGATGTTCGGCTATGGCCGTGGCGTGCTCCTCCATGCCGGAAAACACGGCGATGATGTTGTACTGCAATAAAAACGCCCGCTGCTGTTCCGGACTTTTACTTTCCCACAGAGCTTTTTCGACGGGCGGCAAGTACCGCGGGTCTTCCTTCAGCCAAAATACCAAATTTCTCTCGGCGCGCTCTTCGGCGGAAAGTTCGACTTCAGGTGTGGTGATGCCCATGAGTTCATAAAATACCCCGAACGCCCCCGCACGCAAGTATGTTTCTTTTGGCATGAACGGACGACAAGCCTCATGATGCCTTCATGAAGATAGGAATTGCCCTGTCGGGCGGCGCAGCCTTCGGGTTGGCCAACGTCGGCGTGCTGGAGGCCTTGGAAGCTCATGGCGTGCGTCCGGACTGCTTGGCAGGCAGCTCCATGGGCGCCATTGTGGGAGCGTTGGCCGCCACGGGGCACAATGCTTCCGTGTGCAGAAACATCATCGGCGGCTTGCGCATGACGAGTGCGTTCGGCCGCGCGCCTACAGACACGAACTTGCTGCAGCATCGTCTGCAAGAACTGCTCGGGCCCTATGTGGGAGAAGCCACCGTCGGCGATTGCCGCATTCCCTTCGTCTGCGTTGCGGGACGCATCATCAAACCGTTCTCGTGGTCGCACATGCTGTGGAACGGCTCGACCGCACTGTTTCATGAGTGCGTGGAAACGTACGTTTTCCCGCCGGAAACCCGCCTGCTGGATGCCGTTGCCGCCAGTGCGGCCGTCCCGAAAATCTTCCCGCCCGTACGCATAGGGCAGGACATGTTCATGGATTTGCTGCACTTCGGCGCCATTCCCACTCGAGAGTTGCGAGCGGCACACCATCCCGACGTACTCATTGCCACGGACACCATGCCGCGTTTCACGCAGAAGTATCGGGCCTTTCTGTTCGCGGGACCCAGACGGTTCATGCGGGACTGTTGGGCGTCGGCCGAAGAACAAACGGCGGCGGCGGACTACGTCATTCGCCCTCGTCTGCGCGGCATTCACTGGCGCTTCGACCGGGGCTTGCTGCTGGCCGATGCCGGCAAGGCCGCCACGGAAGCCGCCTGGCCGGAAATAGAGGCTATGCTCAAAAGGGAAAACGCCCTATGATGCCGCACTCGTGAACACCTTCTCCCACTGTTCCAAAAACGGCACCCTCATGCCTTTGCACGAAGCGCTGCTGCCGCTGACTTCCTTGGAATTCAGTTATGGTTTCGGCGTGTACGAAACGTTGCGCGTGGACCATGGACAGGTGCGCTTTATGGAAGATCATTGCGAACGCTTGCTTGTCTCCGCCCGCATCATCGGTTTGGAGCATACGTTTACGCAAACAAACATCGCCGCTTGGATACCGGAACTTACGGCCACCTGCGACGCCGAAGCGTACAACCTGAAAATGTTGCTCATCGGCGGCAAAACGGCCGCGGAAGCCTCGTTGTACATTCTGCCGCTCCCGGCCTATTTCCCGGAAAGAAAACTGTGGCGCGACGGTTGCTCGGTGGTGACGTATGCCTACGAACGCCCCTTTCCCCAAGCCAAGACGCTCGGCATGCTCGGCAGTTACGTCGCCTACAGAGAAGCGCGCGCGCAAGGCGCGTATGACGCTTTGCTCATCAACCACAGAGGACAGATTACCGAAGGCTCACGCACGAACGTGTTCGCCGTGCGCGGCGGCGCCATAGTCTCCCCGCCGGAGGAGCACATACTGGCGGGAGTGACGCGGAAACACGTGCTGCAGGCAGCGGCGAAGCTGGGACTGGAAGTGCGTTACGAAACCATACCCTTGGCCGACATCACCACGTACGACGGTTTTTTTCTCACGAGCACGAGCAGCAAAGTGATGCCCGTGGCCAACATAGACCAATTCCCTTTCGCCATTCCGCCGTGCGTTCGACGACTGCAGGAAGCCTTCCAGGACTCTACGGACGTCACCTCAGAGATTTCGGCGGCTTAACCACGGGCACTTTTCGTGAAACGCGCCAGGCGATGTCCTGAGCCATTTCTGCAAGTCGTTGCATCACGCCCAGAAATTGCCTTCTGTCTTCCTCATGCCCGAGCAACGTAGCCGCGTGCGCAAGCGTATAAAAACCGGCATGCGTATGCTTTTCACTTTCGACCGGCTGCATAGGACCCGAGTATTGAGTCGCTGCCGGCCAGAGCATAATGCGCTTCCTCCGGTCGCCACTGTTCATGCCGGTGCGAGTGTAGTTCAGCAGCGGATCATCCTCACCGAGCAGAAACTGCACATGCCGACGATGCACCCCCGTTTCCTCTCTCAATTCCCGCAGCACCGTTTCGAACGCAGAGCCTCCGTCCTCTTTTTCCGGCGCACCTTTGGGGAAAGAGTAGTACCCCTCGCCTTCGTCGGTCACGTGCGTGAGTGCCACCACCGGACCGAACTTGCGGTCTTTGGCCAGCAAAATGGCGCCGAGAGACTGCTTCATGCGTGCCATGCACGAGAAATGTAACACCGGAAAAGAAAAGCGGATGATTGCTTTAATTCATTTTTATTTTATAATACGCATATGAAACCGGAGGAATTTCCCACTCTGCAAACGGCGCTGCAGGAACCCCATGCGTTGTTGGAAGTGGCTCAAGCACGTTTCGATGACGTGTGGAACAACGAAGAATTGTCCGACATGCTCGCAAACGTCGTCGCACGAGGCGCCGTAACGCCCGTGGAATTGGAAACACTGCGCCGTTTGCGTAAGCGCGGCTTGGAGGTACGCACCGGACTGGAAATGCTCACTGCGGACCACAAAGCACCGAAGTCGTTCCGTCGTTTTCTCAAAGCCATCGGCGATACCAAAGACAACGCTCAAATGGAGGAGCGACGCGAAATCGATACGACGGCCATCGAACGCTATGTACAAAAACGCGAAGAGCATGCATTGCCGTGCGTATTGAATGCGCAGGAGTGCCTGGCACGCATGAAGGACGTGACGAAGGCGGTGCGCAAGCAGTTGGAAAAAAGGAAGCTGTCATTCCCCGAATTTCACGATTTGCGCAAAGACGGCGTGCGCCACATCGCCAACGTCTATCGTCTGCACAAGCGTTTCCACAAAAATGAGCCTGCCTTGGCGGCGTTTGCCTACTGGGACGGTGTGAATCGCAAGCTCGGAAAAGTGCAGGACATACTCATTGCCCTGGAACGGCTGCCAAAAAAGGAACGTCCGGCACGTATGGACGAAGACGTGTTCAACGAAGAACTGTCACTGCGCATCGACATTCGACCGAAACGCGAGCTTGTAAAAATAGATGCCGATCTGCGCGAGCAAATGCTCGAAGTTCTCAAACACATTCGCAAGGAACGCGCCTAGGCCATCACCTCCTTGGCCACCTTCACGAACACCGCGTGGTCGTGGATGGCGAGCTCGGAGAGCGTCTTGCGGTTCAAGTCGACCTTCTTCTTCTTGAGAGCGTTGATGAAGCGCGTGTAGGCGAAGCCTTCTGCCTTGAGAGCGGCGTTCAAACGCACGATCCACAGAGCGCGGAAGTCGCGCTTCTTGCGGCGGCGGTCGCGGTAGGCGTGCTGACCGGCCTTCATCACGGCCTGTTGGGCCATGACGAACGTGCTCTTGCGCATGCCACGGTAACCCTTGGCAAGCTTTTTGACCTTGTTGTGTCGCCGACGACGGACGATGCCTCGCTTAACGCGCATGGTTTAGAGGTAAGGAGTGAGAGCAGTGAGCTTCTTGTATTCGGTGCCGTCCACCACCAGCGTGCGGTTCAGGCGCTTCTGGCGCTTGTTCTTCTGCTGCAAGAGGTGGTTGCGGCTGTTGCGCTTCATGGTGAGCTTGCCGGAGCCTGTCTTGCGAATGCGCTTCTTGGCACCGCTGTGGGACTTGATCTTAGGCACGGGAAAAGGCGGAAATACCGGGAGATTCTAGAGAGCAAACGTGGGAAAGCAAAGAAAAAGACGCGTTTTTCGAAACACGCGCTACTGCACGCTCAGGGCGCCCATGGCCAGAATGCGCGCGCGTACCTCACCCGTCTCCTCCGCCAATTGCTCATCGCTCACACTCACGTCACTGAAGCTGACGGTGTATACGCTGCGATCGGGGGTCATGCCCTTGCCAGCCATGGATCTCGAGCCCAGTAAATCCGCGATGCTGGTGGTGACCGACGTCACATTGGGGGTGACGGGCAGTTGCACCACGACACTGCGGGTTTGGAGAGGACTGCGACGAGGTATTAGGTTGTTGTTCATAATAACAACGTATCAGAAGTCCGAAACCAAAGCAAATGATTTTCTGACTTTTTTTCTACACAAAGCGGAAAAGTCGATGATCCTATTCCCCAAAACGAATCAAGTCTCTAGTCCCTTTTGAGGCAATTGCCCCTATGGTACGATATGCGTTTTTCAAAAAAACACCGAAACAAGCGCCTGTGCTTCCGGAACGTCGCACTCCTACCTCTTGCCGCGCACAATCATGGAGAACTGGTTGCCTTGGGCTTTGAGCGGTTGCTCGATGTCGGCCACGTCCATGATTTCCGCCACGAGGGCCGCAAGCTTCTTTTTGGCATAATCCTTGTTCGTGTTCTCGCGGCCGCGCAGCTGCACCAAGAACTTCACCAGGTGGCGCTCTTCCAAAAATTCACGAGCGCGATCAAGCAAGCGATCCAAGTCGTGCTTCTCGGTTTTGAACCCGAAGCGCAGGGTTTTCACTTCCGTCTGTTTGCTGTGGGCGCGCTGCTGCTGTTCCTTCTTGCGCTGCTGGTACATGTACCGGCCGATATCGCCGATTTTCACCACCGGCGGCACGGCCTTCGGAGCGATTTCAATGAGGTCCAGCTCCGCTTCGCGCGCTTTCGCCAAAGCCTCGGCCACAGTCAACGTCTCCGTGTGTTCGTCGTCACCCACGAGAAACACTTTCGGTGCGGTGATTTCTCCGTTGATGCGCGGGCGCTTTTCAATGACTACCGGTCCCCGGGATGGGCGATGACGTTTCTGATGCAAAGGGCGTGAAGGGAAGAGGAAAACTGCCCCCAGCCTACTACGGACGGTGCGCAATGAGCAACTGTAAGGTCAACAACCACCCCCCTTCGTGAGCCTCGGCGGTAACCCCCTTCACCTGCATCATGGGCATGGGCCACAAGCCCTGTTCGTGCAGGCGCGTGCCGAACGGACCGCTGAGGAATTCCTGTGCGCCGGGCAAAAGCGATTTGTCGCGGATATCGGCGAAAGCGGCGGCAAAGCGTTCGCCGGGCAGCATTTTGAACAATTCGCTCAAATACGGCTGCGGCTCGAGAGAAAACGAAAGCAGGTCGGCCGCCAGAAAGTGCTCCAGAGCCACCAAACCGGCCGGACTTTCGGCTTCCGTGGTTTCCAGCAAGCGGCGCAACTGGGCTTCGTCGAAGGCATCGGCCACGGTGAGCAAGCCCGCCATGCGGAAAGCCGCCAATACCTGAGCCGCACCCTGGTCCGAAACCACGAACTGCAAACGCACCGCTTGGCCGCCGAGCCCGGAAGGCTGCACCGTGTCTTCGCCCAGTTCCACTTGGCCGAAGGCCTGAATGTCTTCGGAAGACACCAGTGCGTCCACCATGGCTTCGATGACGGAAAGCACTCGGGGAATGTTCATTTCTTTGGGCAACACGAACAAATTCAAACGCTCCTCTTCCGAACCGCGCTGGAGACGGCGCGAAATTTCGGCCATTTCCACCTGTTCGCGCATGCCGTCCAAACGTTGCTCCAGTTGCGGTAACTGAGCCACGAGCGGCAGAGAGACGTTCTGCACTTCCGTAAGTGCCACGGCGTGACGAGTAATGAGGTCGGCCGAGACGGCGAAGCAGAGCACGCCCAACGCACCCAACGCCAGACTGAGGCCGAAGCGCGTGAGGGAACGCATCATGGTGCGAGCAGGGAAATGCGGAGCTCAAACGGCGAGTACGTACCGATGCCGGGCTGCGACAGACGCTGATACACGGGGTTGGGCACCGCTTGCACCCAGTCTTCGGCGCGAAGCTCATTCACGAATTGCGCCAGGACGGTCATGCTGCCGGGACCCACGTTGCGCACGTCGCCGCTCACAATCAACACGCCGTCTTGCGGCTGCAAATCCAAACGCGAAAACACGATGGCATCCTGCTTCTCGGGCAGGGTGCGCAGGGTGACGTCTCGCAGGGAGCGCCAGTAGAGAAGCAGGTCGCTGGTGCCGTGTTTCTCTCGCACCAACGTGCGGTACTGTTCGTCTTGCACGGGCAAAATGAGTTCGCGGCGCTTCTCTTCCATGCCAAGCAAGCTTGCCTGCAGCTCTTGCTGGTACTCGCGAATACCCGAAGGTGTGCGCACTTGCCCCGCCACTTCCACCACGGTGATGCGCGGCAATATGAAGAGATACGAAAGCGTGAGCACGGCGCACAAAACGCCCGTGCAAAGCAACAGCGTTTGCGACATGCGCAGACTGAGGTCTGCCGCCGATGTTGGGGCCAATGTTGAAGGAGGTGTGGACATGAAGAGAATCCGATTATTGTAGCACAAAATACACATCCGGCCAAGGACAGACGCTCGCTCCGTAGTGGCGGTCCATGAACCGCAACTACGCTCTTCCCTTGGACAAAGGTGGAAAAAACATCGATTCGTCTCTATATTCCTCTTCAGTTTCTCTTTTCCCCTTCCCGATGCAGGAACTCCTCCAGAAACTGCGCGATCTCCAAAGCGCCGTGAGCACCGGAAAGGACTCTCTTTGAGGCCAGAGGCGTACAAAAACGCATAGTCGAGCTGGATGCCAAGACGCAGGCCGCCGGTTTTTGGGATGACCAACGCGCAGCGCAGAGCGTTTTCGGCGAACTGAAAGTGCTGCGCGGGCAGTGGGACCCGACCCTGAAACTCCATACGGAAGTGACGGACTTGCTGGAACTGGCGATGCAAGCCGACGAGAGCGATGCGCCTTCGTTGGAAACCGAAGCACAGGCGTTGACCGAACGCTGGTTGGCAACGGAAAAACTGCTCTACTTGAGCGGAGAATTCGACGCCGGCAATTGCTACGTGACGCTTTCGGGCGGCGCGGGCGGCACCGAAGCGCAGGACTGGGCGGCCATGCTCATGCGCATGTATCTGCGTTACTGCGAAAGGCAGAACTGGAAAACCGAACTAGTGGAAAAAACCGACGGCCAAGAAGCAGGCATAAAGTCCGCCACCATCTATGTAACGGGCGAACTGGCCTACGGCTACTTGAAATGCGAACGCGGCACGCACCGCTTGGTACGCCTCTCCCCCTTCAACGCCAAGAGCCTGCGCCAAACCAGCTTCGCGCTCGTGGAAGTGCTGCCCGAAATTCCCGAAGGCGAAGTGAACATTGCCGAAAACGAACTGAAAATAGACACCTTCCGCGCGGGCGGTGCCGGCGGCCAGAACGTGAACAAAGTGGAAACGGCCGTGCGCATTACGCATATTCCGAGCGGCATTGTCGTGGCCTGCCAAACCGAACGCTCACAGTTGCAGAACCGCAACCGCGCCATGGCACTCCTTCGCGCCAAGCTTTTGGAAAAAGAGCAGACGGAACGTTTGGCCACGAAATCGGAGCTCAAAGGCGCCACGAAAAGCGCCGACTTCGGACAGCAAATACGCAGTTACGTGCTCCACCCGTACCAAATGGTGAAAGACCTGCGTACCGACACCGAAACCAGCGACACGCAAGGCGTGTTGGACGGCGACATTCAACAATTTATAGACGCGGAATTGAAGCGGTTGGGCGGCGCGGCGTAATTTACAAATCGCACGGGCGCACGGTTTTGCGACCGTTCTCCTGTGCGCGTTTCATGCCTTTTTCCAGCAGTTCCTGTACCGACGCGCTGAGGCCCTCGGCCAGGTCGGCTGCGGCCATCATGCCGCGTTTGTTTAAGAACTCTTTGATGGCGGAAGAGACGGTAAAGTGCATAGAATAAGTCTACAACATGTCCATACACCACTCCAACTTCACCGTCCGTCGCACGGAAGAACCTGCCGTTCCCAAACGGCACGCCGCTCATGAACACCACGGCCGCCATCATCACCATCACGGTCACCGTCCCAAACGATCGTGGCGCGGCCGACTCCGTTTGTGGCTGCTGCTTCTGCTGGCGGGCGGCACGTCGCTCGGCGCGGCGTACGGCGGTTACCTCGTGTGGAGCTTGCCCGACATTTCGGACCCGTCCGTCTTCTTCGCTTCGCAGAGCACCGTTATTACGGACCGAAACGGCATAGAGCTCTACCGTCTGTTCGACGAACAAGACCGCACCCTACTGCCTTCCGCGCAAATTCCGGACACCTTGAAGAAGGCCATCGTGGCCATAGAAGACGAGCGCTTCTTCACGCGCGGGTGCTTGGACGTACGCGCCTTGCTGCGCGCGGTGCTGGGGTTCGGCTCCCGCGGCGGAGCCTCCACGCTCACGAGACAGCTGGCGCGCAACGTGTTGGACTTGAAATCGGAGAACGTGGTCACGCGCAAACTGAAAGAGTTGCTCTTGGGTTGCACCATGGAAGGGCAGTACGAAAAAGATGAAATTTTGAGCCTGTACTTGAACTGGATTCCCTTCGGCCAAAACGCCTACGGCGTGGAACAAGCGAGCCAGAAGTACTTCGGTAAATCGGGCACGGGTCTTACGCTCGCGGAATCGGCGGTGTTGGCCTCCCTTCCCCAGCGTCCGTCGTACTTCAACCCGTACGGCGAACACGTGCGCACATCCCTCCCCGAAGACATCGTGCAGAAAATCATCCGCGGGGAAATTACCAAAACGTCGGAAATCGATTCGGCCGACGTAACCATCGGTTTGCTCGGCAAACGTTTCGGCACCGGCGCGTACACCCTGTACATCGGCGGACGTTCGGACCAGGTGCTGCGCAACATGGAAGAGCAGGGACACATTACCGAAGGTGAAAAACTCACCGCCCTCAACGCCCTGGAAACCATGACGTTCAAGCCGCTGCGCGAGAGCATTCGCGCGCCGCACTTCGTGTTGTGGGTACGCAAGCAAGTGGAGGCACTCTTCCCCGAAACGGGCGAACAGAACATGCTTGAACACGGCGGCATGACCATTCAAACCACGCTCGACTGGCGGTTGCAGGAAATTGCCGAGAAGCTTCTGAAGGAACACCAAGAAGACATGTTGAACCGTTTCGGCGTGAACAACGCCGCGCTCATTTCGGTCGACTCCGCCACGCGCGAAATCATCGCGTACGCTGGCAACATCGACTATGCCGACCAGGAACACGGCGGGAAAATAGACATGATTCAAGTGCCGCGCCAACCGGGATCCTCGTTCAAGCCGCTCGTGTACGCGGCGGCATTCGAGCAAGGCTACGGACCGGGCACCGTGCTCTTCGATGTGAAAACCAAGTTCGGCGACGACGAGCCGCAAAACTTCGACGGCACGTTCCTCGGGCCCATCAGCGCCCGCACGGCCTTGGGCGGCTCGCGCAACATTCCCGCCGTGAAAGCGTTCTTCTTGGCGGGAGGAGAGGAAAAAGTGTTGGATGTCGCCAGCAGTTTGGGTGCAACGGCGCCGCGAGAAAATCGGTTGAAGCTGCGCGCCGAACGCGGCACGTTCGATTACGGCTGGCCGCTGGCTCTGGGTGCGGGTGAAACACCGCTTCTGGAAATGGTGAACGCTTACGCCTCGCTCGCCAACGGCGGAAAATACCAACCTCTCTTGGCCATCAAGTCCATAAAAACCAAAGACGGCGGACTGCTCTTCTCCGACGACCGTCCCGCTCCGCAACAAGTGTTGGATGAACGCATCGCGTATCAGGTCACTTCCATTCTCAGCGACGAATCGGCCCGGCCGACGGAGTACTGGAAATCTCAACTCAGCGTGCCCGGTTACCAAACCGCCGCCAAAACCGGCACCAGCAACAAGTGTTTGGAATGGAAAGACGAAAACACCTGCAAACTGCGCAAGCCCGACAACGGTTGGGTATTGGGTTATACGCCTTCGCTCACGGCCGGAGTGTGGGTGGGCAACGCCGACAGCAGCGCCATGTTCGACAAGGGCGACGGTCTTACCACCGCCAGCCCCATCTGGAAGGAATTTTTGGTACAAGCGCACAAAATTCTCAAGCCTGCCACCACCGCCTTCGCGGCGCCGGACCAACTGGTGCAACCGCAAATTTCGCTGCTCTCGGGAGAACTGCCCACCGACTGCACGCCCGTGGAACTGCGCGGTTCGGAAATTTTCTTGGCCGAGCACGCTCCTTCGTTGGAAGACCCCGCCTGCGTGAAACTGAAAGTGGATAAAGTGACGGGATTGCTGGCCTCCGACACCTGCCCCGAGGAAGCCCAGGAAGAAAAGGCCTTCTTCAAGGCAACCAGCGTGGCCGCTGACCGTTGGCCCAACTGGCAGAAAGCCGTCGACGACTGGATGCTGGCACAAACGGTGGTGTGGAACGCCACGGAAAACCACTCCGGCTCCCTGCTCAAACTGCCGCCCGCCCCCACGCTCTCCTGCGACCCCAATCTCACGCCCGGCCGCCTCGTGCAGCCGGAACTGACGGTGCTCTCGCCCGTCGAGGGCGGCATCATCAGCTTCCCCGCGTTCGCTCCGGAAATTCGCGCGAAGGTGGGCTCGTCCGTGCGCGAAGTGCGCTACGTGTTGGATGACAAGCCTCTCGGCACATTCAGCGAAGCGCCGTTCAGCGGCCCCCTGCGCGTCCCCCGTTCCATCAACGAAGAGGGCAACCACGTGCTGAGCGTCACGTTGGTGGACGAGTACTACAACACCGTCACCGAGAACGTGACCGTCCGCTTCGGCGAAGACGAGCACGCGCCCGACGTCAGCCTGCTCTCGCCGAAAAACGGCACCGTTCTGCATGCGGGCGACACGCTCATGCTGCGTGCCGATGCCGAAGACGAAGACGGTGGCATTCGCTTCGTGCAGTTCTACTTGGATGACGTGCTGCTTTCCACGAAACCGTCCGCACCGTACGAATTGGAGTACGTGCTGGATGCGGTGGCGGGCGCCCATACCGTGCGCGCCGTAGCCGAAGACATGGCCAAGAAACAGAGCGAAGACGAAGTGCAAATTACCGTGGTGCCGCAAGGCCAGGTATTGGACGACGACAACGGCAGCACGCAAGCGCAGGAGCCGACCATCATGCTGCCTGCCGAAGACTCCGTTTCGTTGGAACGCAACGCCATACTGACCGTGGTGTTTTCCCTGCCCGAATTCGGCAACGGCGGCGCACTGCGCACGGTGGAAGCCTCCGTCCGCGGACCGGGCGGCCAAAGCGACACGCTGCTCAGCTTGCGGGACGGCGGCGGCACATACACGCGTGAATGGGGCTCCGCCACGCCCGGAACCTACACGTTGGTGCTCACGAGCACGGACCGCGCCGGCACGGAGTCGGTGTGGCGCGAAGTGACAGTGGAAGTGAAATAAGGTACACTGACTCGATGCTTCGTTTTCAGTGGTTCTGGATCACCCTCGGCTGTCTCGGCTACCTCTTTTCGCTCTACGGGGTGCTCGCGGGGCTGGGTTTGCCGACGGTGTGCCTGACGCTGCTCATCGTCCTTTCGCCTCTGCTGCTGACGCATTTGCCCCTCCAGGTGCGACTGAAGGGCGTGACGGTGGCCGCCGTCATCATGTACTTCTTCTCGCTCGTGGTGCTGGTGGAAAATTCCTATTTTCCGTCCACAGCTTCCATGATTACGGAACTGTTTTTCGTGCTACTCGTCACCATTCCCGCGTTCATTCCGCGCCGACCCATGTACCTCTTGTTCGGTGCCGGCTCGGTGGACCAGTGGCTGCTTCTCATTGGTTTTCTCTTCCTGTGTCTGTTCTTGTACGGCATCGTGCGGTTGCCGCACATGCAAAAACGCTCGCTGCACATGATGCTCGCCATGCTGCTTCTGGCCATGTACATCACCACCAGCGAGTGCGTGGCGTTGGGGCAAGGCATTCGCATGCTTTCACGCGAAGAACACATCGACCGTTCCGTGCGCGACTACTACCGCGTGGCCATGGACTAAGCGAGGTTCGTATGCACTTCGGACACGTCGTCGTCTTCTTCCAGAAGCTCCACCAAACTCATGACCGCTTCGGCGTCGGCGGCGGAAGCTTCCACTTTCTGCGAAGCCACATAACGCAAGCCGGCACTTTCCACTTTCAAACTCGC
>CAZWVP010000005.1:22048-24330 GCA_964636635.1 uncultured Candidatus Peribacteria bacterium | reverse complement strand
TACACTTGGGTCTTGTACAGGTGGGCAATCGGTTTCACATCCGCCGCGCCGTCGGGAGAATCCAGGCGCTTGCTCCAATGCCCCGCCCATCGCAAACGTCCTCCGCTCATTTCCATGCCTTCCACGGACGCAGCCATGGGCATGGGTACCACCGCACCGTGGTTCATGCGCGCCTGCATGGTGACTTCTTCGCCGTCTTGAACCGGCAGTTGCATCACGTCGCGCATGTCCAAATTCGCCTCTCGCTTCGTCGGTTCGTGCGCCAGCCAGCGGGTATTGAAGCGGTCGCAGATTTTCGTCGCCAGGTATCGGTTGTCTCCCGTAAGTGCGCGAGAAAGCGTGGCCACGGTTTTCGGGTTTTCGCTCGGGCGCGAGGCTGTCGGCATTTCCGGTGCGTCGGCATCTTGGTCGCCCGTGTCCATCGGTTCGTTTCTGTTTTCCAACAAGCGATCGCGTCGCTCGGCGTAGTCGCGTTCGCTGTTCGGTGGTTTTTCTTTGCTCGAGCCGTTGGCGGATTGTTCCGGCGGAACCGGATACGTTTGGTCTCGCACGATGCGCAGCCAGGTCTCTTCGGCGGAAGCCGCGTTCATCAGCTGAACCGGCCGCGCAGCCCACGGCGTGCCGCCTTGCGCTTCGAAGTTCAGCATCATGGCCAAAGGCGACGGCAGAGCTTTTTCCTTGGCCTCGGCCATTTCCAAGTACGGTTTTTTGACGGGCGTGGGGTAACAGAGATCGGCATACGCCACGCGCAACAAGCTCGGGATCATTTTTTTTCTATCCCATGGCCAGTCCACGCTTCCGCGCAGGGCGTCTTGGAAAGCCGGGGTGGCCGCGGCTTTTTCCAGCATGGCTTTGGCTTCTTCGCGGTCGAACGTGGCCAGCAGCTCGAGACACGCGGAAAAATCGACGCGCGTTTGGTTCAGCTCATCGGCATTTTGCAGCAACGGTTCGAGAATTTGTGTGCGTAAGAACTGACAGGCTCGGGGCAAGTCCGTTTGGAATGTCTTGAGAAACACCCATGATCGTTCGCACACGAGAGATGCGCGACTTGCTGCGGGAAGGTGGCTCATTGCCTCAAGCACTTTCCAGCCGTCTGCCGGAGTTTCGGCATGAGCGCTGTAAATTTCGCTCACGAGCGGGTCTGTGGTCCAAGGTTGGTACCCGGAATAGTCCGAGCAGAGTGCCAGGGCGTCGCTGGCGGACAGATGTTTTTGGCAGAGTTGCAGTAACTTGGTAGCCATCCCCGTGGCAATTTCCCAACTGTGCTTGCTCCAGCCCCGGCTGCTGCCCGAATGTATGTAGGTAATGTCTTCCCTTGGGAGTTCGGTGGTTCCATCCACGCAGGCCAAGCTTTTTTCGCACAGTGTTTGCAACACGCGTTCGAAGTCCGCCCGTCCGTGAATTTCGTACGGTTCGTGGTCGCGCAACCAAGCGCTGAGAGCTTTGGTGGCCCGCGGATCTCGCTCGAAAATGACAATGTCCCTCGGTTGCGCTTCCGCCGTTGCCTTTTTCTTGAAGCCTTTCGCCAACGCCCGTTCCACCGTGTCTTGTTCGTTGGCTTTCATCAAATACTGTTCCAGCTTCTTGCGTGGCTCCTGTGCCTCTCTCAACCAAGGCCAAGGGCTGAGATGCTGCCTTTCGGTCCAAGAGGCGTCGCCGATTTTCTCCACGATGAAATCGAGCACCTCCGTCGGCACCTCTTCCCGTGGCAGGTTCTCCAAGCTCGAAAGCAGATTGTTGATGAGTATGTCCGTCTGGTCGTAGGTTTTCACCTCTTGGTCCGCATCGTCCGGTTCGGGTTCGTACCGCTTTATAAGCGACAGCGGATGGGCTTTGGCGTAACGCACGGCGGCAGTCATGAAGTTCGGCGTCCAGCGTTGCAGCTGTTTCAAGACGAACATGCTGTCGCCGGTTTTGGTGAGATCTTCCCTTACGGCATGCGCCGCCGGCACTTCGATTTCCTCTTCTTCATCGACGAATTTCTCGTCGCCGAAGGAAAATATTTCCTCTTCATAGCGTTTCTGCCGGCGTTTGTACGAACGCGCACTGTAGGCTGCGTAAGCCTCGGCGGCTTCGTCTTGATCTTCCAGGCTTTTGAGAATGGTTTCCGGAGAGTCGTTTCTTTCAAACAAAGAGTTTCCCTTTTTGTCTACACATTTACTCCGGCGTACTTCTTGCTCCGCACGTTCCACCAATTCGTTCATGTTCAGGGCTTGGCATTGTTCCTTCAGTTCTTTCGCGGCTTCGGGAGATTGCTGCATCATCTCCGCCAGGGCTTCCAC
>CAZWVP010000005.1:0-22038 GCA_964636635.1 uncultured Candidatus Peribacteria bacterium | reverse complement strand
GCCCTCGGTTGTTGCTCGAGTCTCCTTCCAGCACGATGCGCGTTTGCAAGGCGCGACGGAAATCGGGCGAAAGCAGAAAAGTCGGCATTTCCACATTATGCCCGCAATTGCTTTCCGGGTCGTAGCTCATGCCCGACTTCACGCCTGCGGCGCCCCACAGTTGCATGGCCATCTCCAGACGATCTTTGGGTGAAAGATGGTCCGTTTGCAGTTTTTCCAACATGTTCGGGTCCACACTCGCCCACAGTCCGAGCAACGCCGGAGTGTATTTTTCCGGAGGAATACCCGCCTTCGCGAGCACGTCGGTCATAAGGGTTTCGCTCTCACGCAGTTTTTCGCGCAGCTCTTCCTGGGGCAAGCTGAGCAGTTCGCCCTCCACCATTTGGCGCATGTTCACAGTGCGCTCCTGCACGAGCGGCTGTTCTTCCGGCGTTTCGGGAAAATGTTCGATACGCATCGAAACAGTATAGCGGATTTAGCCCTTCAATTAAAGGACATCTCGGTATTGGCACATATAAAACAGGGCCCTGCACGCTGCTCTCGTCTGGTGTGAGAACATGGTGCAGGGCCCGGTATCCTTCAGGCATTCCTCGAGGGACTCCTGAAGGGAGTACAGCGACCAAGCTGCCGCTCCCTACCTGAGTGGAGGGTTTTTGAGGCCTCCGCTCTGTGTGTTTGTTTGGATAGCCCGATGTCTCGGGCATCGGCCCTGCTATTGCCCGCAGGCCGGCTTGTGTGTGTTTGTATCATCCCTCCCGTTGGGGAGGAATATTGTGCGAGTGGTCTTTTCTCGCGCAAGCAGGGAGGGAAGAGAAGTGACTTTGTCTCGGCCACCGAATAAACGGGGTCGGGCCGGAACTGCGTCCCGGTTGTGTACCACGCCTCTATGAGAGTGCGGAGCCGGAGCCTCGCACACCGTAGTGTGCATGGCGTCACTTCTCCTCTCTCCCTGCGTTGCAGGTAAGGGAACGTTGCAAAAAAAGAACAAATCCAAACAGTATACCAGAAACACGTGCCATGGACAAGGGTGGAATCCTTTGTCATCCTCGGCACATGCATACTCCGAGTCACGGAAAGTTGGCGCTCATCATCGGTCCCAGCGGAGCGGGCAAGAGCGCCGTGCTTACGGAGCTCAAACAGAAGCATGCCGAGTACCACTTCCCGCGTTCGGCCACCACGCGCGCGCGTCGTGACGGCGAAGGCGACCAGCTGTACCACTTTGTTTCGGACGAGGAGTTCGACCGGCTGCTTTCGGACAATCAGTTTCTGGAATGGGCCGTGGTGCACGGCGGCGCACGCTACGGCACGCTCATTTCCGAAATCATTCCGTTCATCCAACAAGGCAAAACCGTGGTGCGCGAAGTGGATGTGCAGGGGTTCGGAAGTATAGCAGCGCACCAACTCTTTCGTGGAACGGAGGCGCCGTACAAGCTCGTTTCCATTTTCATTCTGCCCGAATCACGCGCGCAGCTCATCGAACGCATTCGCACCCGCGCACCCATCAGCGAAGAGGAATTGGAAAGGCGCATCGCCAGCATGGATCATGAATTGGCGTACGCCCAACAGTGTGACGTGGAGGTGGTGAACGTGCAGGGAAAACTTGCCGAAACAGTGGCAGCGGTGGAGGCGGCTCTGTAAAGTTTACGCATGGCACGTTCGAAGATCGCACTTCTGTACGTCGGCGGCTCCATCGGCATGAAGGTGAACCAGAAAACCAATCGCATCGAACAGCTGGAATCGCTGAGCGAAATTCACCGTTTTCTGCCCGAACTGCAGAAAGAGGTGTCGTTGGAGTTTTTCTCCATGAACAACGTCGGCTCGTCGGACATCATGCCCGAGCACTGGGTGGAAATCGCCCAGACCATAGAGAAGTACTACGACCGCTTCGACGGCTTCGTGGTGGTGCACGGCACCAACACCATGACGTACACGGCCTGCGCACTGAGCTTCGCGTTGCAGGGCCTCAGCAAGCCCGTCGTGCTTACGGGGTCACTCATGCCCATCAACGACATTGCCGGCGACGGTCGCATGAATCTCATATACGCCATTCGCACGGCGCAGTTGGACATAGCCGAAGTGTGCGTGGTGCTCGGCCCTCGCGTGCTGCGCGGCGTGCGCGTGCGCAAGGTCGACCACTCCATTCTGCAAACCTTCGATTCGCCGAAAGCCCCGCCGTTGGCCGAGTTCAGCGCCGAGGTGAACCTGCATTCCGGTCGTACCGTTCGCCGCAAGCGCACGCTCGACTGCCGTCCGTCGTTCGAATCCAACGTGGTGCTGCTCAGTTTGCACCCGGGCATTCCCGCCAATTTCTTGGACGCCGTGCTGGCCGCGCAACCCAAAGGCATCGTGCTGCGCGCCTACGGTCCGGGGCTTTTGCCCGAAAGCTTGTTGCCTTGGCTTCGCCGTGTGGCGCGAGCACATATTCCCGTGGTCATCACTTCGCAAACCTATCGCGGCAAGGTGGACTTGCACCGCTACCGCAAACAAATGGCGCTGGAGGAGTTGGGTGTGATTTCCGGCAAGAACATGTCGTTTGAGTGTGCGCTCGTCAAACTCATGTGGGCGCTGACGCAGTGTCGTCCGGGCCCCCGTTTGCGCGACCTGTTGGAGAAAAACTTGGTGGGGGAGTTGGATGACTAGTCCTTCTTCTCTTTGTTTTTCTTATCCAACTCAATGGCGGCTTTGCCGATGATGGAACCGATGGCACCGCCGATGATGACGCCCGCCACCACCCGCTTCAAAACGGCATGCGGCTTTTTGGGTTTGCGACGGAAGAAGGAGAAGATATTCCAAATCATCGGGTTCACTATAGCATATGAATAAAAATTGTATACATAATTAGTGCGAATTGAAGTCCACCTCCGGGTATTCGGTCATGTGCGTGAGTACCACCGTTTCAATCTCTTTCAGCTTTTCGGGAGAACGAGCCTCCAAACAAAGTGACAGGCAGGGGCTGGTGTTGCTCTGGCGAATGCCCGCCCAAGCGCCGTCGCCGAAATCGATGCGCACGCCGTCTAGCGTGATGACCGAATGCGTGGCGGAGAAGTGTTTCGTCACCGCCGAAATGACGGCGGTTTTGAGGTTGTCGGGGCAGTGCGGGCGGCGTTCGGGCGCCTGAAAGACTTTGGGGAACTGTGCGAACAGTTCGGAGCACGGGCGCTTGCCCGCCTGCACGATGCTCACCAGCCGCAAAGCGGCCATGAGAGCGTCGTCGAAGCCGAAGTAGTCTTCGCCGCAGAAAAAGTGTCCGGATTGCTCACCGCCCAAAAGGGCGCCGTGTTCGCGCATGGTGTGTTCCACGAACGAGTGTCCCACTTTGCACATGACCGGTTCGCCGCCCCACTTCTTCACTTCCGTTTCAAGCGTGCCCGAGTTGCTCACCGTGAAGACCACGGGCTTGCCCTCGTGGCGACTCAAATGGTCTTGTGCCAGAAGCAGCAGCACGTCGTCGGCGCTGCGAATGGCCCCCGTTTCGTCCACGAAGCCCACGCGGTCGCCGTCACCGTCGAAGGCCAAACCGAAGTGCGCGCCGGTTTCTTTCACTTTTGCCTGCAAGTCCTTGAGTGTGGCGTGTTTGCTCGGGTCCGCCGGGTGGTTGGGGAACGTGCCATCCGGTTCGGTGAACAGTTCCGTGAGCGTGCAGCCTACGCGCTTGAGCACTTCGCAGTACACGGGTCCGGCCACGCCGTTGCCGCTGTCCACCACCACGTGCAATCCCTGACCTTTGCCGGGGAAAAGGCGAGTGAGGTGGTCCATGTATGGCGTCACGGCATCGAACTCGCGCTCACTGCCTTGGTCGTGAATGAAGTCTTGGGCCAGAATTTGCCGGTGGAGTTTCTGCAAATCTTCCCCCGCGTGCGCTTCGGCGTCGTGGAGTTGCAACTTCATGCCGTTGTCTTCCTTGGGGTTATGGCTGGCGGTGATTTGCACGCCGCCGTCGAGATGCTCGGCGCAGATGGTGAAGTAGTTCACGGGGCTGGGCGTTTGGCCGATGACCAACACCTCGCAACCCGCAGCCAGCAGGCCTTTTTTCGCCGCTGCCTGCAACAGGGGACTATGGGTTCGGGCGTCCCAACCCAGAGCCACGACGGGGTGTTCCTTTTTGGTGGTGCGGCACACCACGGTGCCGAAAGCATGGCCGATGAGTTCGGCGGCCTCTTCGGTGAGTTGCGTAAGGGCTTTGCCGCGAATGTCATACGCCCGGAAAATGTGAGGATCGATCATGATGGAAATGATGAATGATGTCGGGTTAAGAGGGGCTTAGAGGGTGAAGCATCTTTTGGGGAATTCCTAATTCCTAATTCGCCATTCTTATGGTATAATATCAGTACATATTCACACCCACACCACTCGTGTCCAAACCACTCCACGTTGCGTACTTCACGATGGAAATAGGCCTCGAGGCCCGCATGCCCACATTCGCGGGCGGGCTTGGCATGCTCGCCGCCGACATCATGCGTTCCGCCGCCGACATGCACGTCTCGGCCGCCTGCATGACGGTGGCTTGGCGACACGGCTACTTGCACCAGCACATTCACGCCGACGGTAAGCAGGACTACAGCGACATGTCGTGGAAGAAGACCGATTTCCTCGAGAAGTTGCCGCAGACCGTCACCGTGCAAGTGGAGGGACGCACCGTCACGGTGGGGTGTTGGGTGTACCACCTCATGAGCAGCGACGGCGGGCACGAAACGCCGGTGTATTTTCTGGAGACGGATTTGCCTGAAAACCAGCCGCAAGATCGCGACATTACCAATTACCTCTACGGCGGCGACAGTGCCATGCGCATTCGCCAGGAAATCGTCCTCGGCATCGGCGGCGTGCGCATGTTGCGCGCCCTTGGGCACGCGGACATCGCCAACTACCACATGAACGAAGGCCACGCGGCCTTCCTCACTTTGGAACTTCTGCGTGAACGCGGTTTTAACGACGCATCGGTGAAGGAATCGTGCGTGTTTACCACGCACACGCCCATTCCCGCCGGCCACGACGTGTTCGATTACGATTTGGCGTGGAAGATCGCAGGCGATCAGCTGCCGTGGCATATTAAAAAGTTGGCCGGCGAACAACGCTTGTCCATGACGGAACTGGCGCTGAATTTGAGTCGGTACAGTTTCGGTGTTTCGCAAATTCACGGAGAGGTGTCTCGTCGCATGTTCCCGTGGGCGAAAATCGACGCCATCACCAACGGCGTGCACCACGTGCACTGGGCGAGCCCCGAAATGAGTGCGCTGTTCGATGCGCACATTCCCGGTTGGCGGCAGCACCCCGAAGAGCTGGCGAAACACGCCCACGATTTGCCGGACAAAGAACTTTGGGAAGCGCACCAGGCCAGCAAGCGTCGCCTCATCGACATGGTGAATCAGGTTTCGTCCGAACCGTTCAATCCCAACCACTTGCTTATTTCCAGCGCCAGACGCGTTGTGCCCTACAAGCGGCCTGAACTTTTGTATACAAATCTTGTTCGACTTAAGGAAGTGTGCGGCGGTCGGGTGCAGATAATCCACGCCGGTAACGCGCATCCGAACGACCCGTTTTCCCAAGGTGTCATTGAACGCATGGTGCAACGCAGCAAGGAATTGCGTGACAGCGTGAAAATCGCCTACATGCAAAACTACAATCCCGAACTCGCGCGGCTGCTCGTTTCCGGTTCCGACGTTTGGCTCAACACTCCCATGCGCTTGCTCGAAGCTTCGGGCACTTCCGGCATGAAGGCCAGCGTGAACGGTGTACTGAACCTGTCCACGCTCGACGGTTGGTGGATAGAAGGGTACGAACGCGACCCCGAAGCGGGTTGGCGCATAGGCCCCTTGGCTTCGGCTTTGCCCGGCGAAGAGGAGCACCGCAAAGTGGATGCCGAAGATTTGTACACGCAGCTGCAGTACGAGGTTATTCCCGAGTACTACTACCCGGACCGCGTGCGTTGGCTCAAGCGCATGAAGCGCTCCATCGCGCTCATGGGCTACTTCAACACGCATCGTTGTGTGCAAGAGTACGGCACCAAGGCTTGGCATTCCGCTTAAGAAAGTCTTGGAATTGCCTCGCCGCGGTCATAGAATCGCCCCCTTTCATGTACATGCCGCTGCCCAACGAACGGCTGGGAGATTTTCTGGAGGCGATGGACATGAGTCCGTTGCAGAATGTCTCTCTCAAAGGGTGCGAGCAGTTGTGTGAACAGACACTTCTGACCATTGTGGCCGATTTGCGCAAAATGACGGTGGTTTGTTGCGGAAAAAAACATGAAGATCCCGAGAGCATGCTTGTGCCGGGCAATTGCGCTCTCATGAAGTTCAATCTCGCCTGCGGGCACATACGCGAGGACATTTGCCATCGTTTGCGTTCGTACTTGTGGCTGGCCAGGCAACTGCAGTTGCTGCAACAGGAGTCCGAACATGCGGGCAGCCCCATGGTGCTTGTGCGCAAGTTGGAGTTGGAACTCAACGACAGCGGCGGCCAGTCGTTCATCCTCGACGATGACGCCAACAGGGCATACCTCCGTGCGAAAGAAACAGGCGTGTTGGATTTGGAGAGAATTCGAGACGAGGAAAGGCGTTTGGGTGCTCGCGTGAAAGTGATCCGCGATGCCTTGCTCGGCGCATTTGCATCGATTCTTCAAGAATACGAAGCGTCCTCGCGCTAAGATGTGCGCATGTCGAACCCCGTGCGTATCGTCGGCGTGCTCAACGTCACTCCGGACTCGTTTTACGACGGCGGCAAGTACGATCATGTCGAAGCGGCCGTAGTGCGAGCGCAGGAGATGATTGCGCAAGGTGCCGCTATCATCGAAATCGGCGGCGAGTCCACGGGGCCGAATTCGAAAGACATCAGTGCGGAAGAAGAGCTGAGCAGAGTGCTGCCGGTCCTGCAGAAGATCCAAAATACCACCCTTCGTCAGGCTCAGGGTGACAAGCCGCAAGTTTCCGTCGACACGTACAAATCCGAAGTGGCCGAGGCAGCCATCGCTGCCGGAGCAGGCATGATCAACGACGTGACGGCCGGGCGAGGGGATGCGCGCATGTTCGCAGTCATGGCCAAACATCCGCATGTTGCGTACGTGATGATGTATAGCAAAGACCCGACGCCGCGTACGACCGTGGCCGAGAAAGATTACGTTGACGTGGTGCAAACCGTCGGTGATTTTCTCGTGGAGAGACGAGCGGCGGCCGTAGCGGCGGGGATGGACTCTTCTCGGATTATTTTCGATACGGGTTTAGGTCATTTTATAAGCAGTAAGCCAGAATATTCGTATACAATAATTGAACAATTGCCGCGCATCGTCGCTTTGGGCCAGCCGGTATTGCTCAGTCCTTCGCGTAAATCGTTTTTGGCGGGACCGAAAAATCTGCCCGCCTCGGAACGTTTGCCCGCCACCCTCGCCGCTTCGGTTTTGGCCGCCATGAACGGCGCTTCGTACATTCGCACGCACGACGTGGCGGAAACCCAGCGGGCGCTGAGTATGTTGTCCTCGGCTTAATTTCCTTCGTCTTCGGCGCGCATGATGGCGTTGAAGACGTTTTCGAATTCCGGTTCGTGGCGCGTGAGTCCTTTTAAGAAACCGCGCGTGCTTTTGGTGAGCAAGCCGATGGCTTCGAGCACGTTCGGCAGGCGCAGCAGCGCGTCTATTTCCGCGATTCCCCCGATGACGTTCGGGTCGCCGATTCGCCTGCGCAGAGCATCCGCGTCGCTGGCGGGAACGCTTTCATGGTCTTCGTTTTGCAAAATGCGGATGGAATCCGCGTTATGCATTTCCAACTGTCGCGCGATGTCTTGAGGAGTCAGCATGGTGTGAGTTTAGAACAAAGGACCGCCGAGCGTACCGAAATAAATGACGTTGGCAATGGCCACGCAGGCCAGAATGACGATGAGACCGATGGCCACGCGCAGAATGAGCGTGCGGGCTTTTTGGTACTGGTCGTCGTTGCCGATGTTTACGATCATCAAAATGCCCGCGATGACGATCATCACCACGGCGGCGAGGCCGACGAAACTCAAAATGTACACCAGTACCGTCATGATGGCCGCGAGGAAGCCGTCTTCGGGCCTGCCCGTGATGGTGATGGACGTGGCGATGGAGAGTTTGAAGATGATGAGCGCAATGCCTGCCAGGATGGCGAAGATGGTGCGGCGGATTTGCGCGATGCTGTCGTCACTGCCGAACGAGAGCACGGCGCGCAGTCCGCTGATGACGATCATGAGCACCGCGATGACGGCCAGCGGCGTTTCGGCGTACGAAATGATGCCGTAGATTTCCGTCGCCAAAGCCGAGGCCGTGCCGCTCGGGTCTTGAATGACGCTCGTGCCGTCGGGGCGGAACACCGCCAAGCTCACCGTTTTGGCCGTGTAGACGGCCGCGATGGCACCCAAGCACACGAGAATGGTATTGCGGGCGGTGGTGGCTTGGGAGTCGCTCTGGCTGAACGTCATGCTGATGCCGGAAATCATGATCATGAGAATGCACACGATGTTGATGAGCGGCACCGCGATGTCGGTCATGTATACGATGACTGCGGCGGGATCACCCTGATCCAGCGCGATGAACGCGTCACCCAACTCGCCGATGACCCCCTTGAAGTCGGGGTCCGTGTAGGCCAGTGTGACGGGTGCAGCCCAAAACAACACCAATGCCGTGAGCAAGCCGGTAAGGGCGAAACGCACATGCATGTTTAGGCGATGGGGAGGAGGAAGTTCACGATGGCCGCGGCCGACACCACCACGATGAGCGCCACGATGGACGTGATGACGATGGTCCGCGCGGTGTCTTTGAGGCCGTCGTCGTAGGCGAAGATGAGCATGATGCCCGCCACCACGAACGAAATGACGCAGAACGTGCCGAAGAGCGTGGCGAGGAAGTTGGCGATGCCCACGATTTCCACGTTGATTTGGGCGTTGAACGTTCCCGGAATCACCAAGCTGATGACCGGCGCGGCCAGCATGACGATGGCGCCGCCGATGAGACTTTGGATGAAGTTCGTTCTGGCGGTGGAAACGTCGCCTTCTTCTTGGGCGGTGATGAGACGCGCGGCCTGCACCACGATGTTGGCCACGAGGACCACGCCCGTAATTTGCACGCCGAAGGCGATGAGTTGCTGCACGAAGGTGCGTTCGAAGACCTGTAAATCTATGACTTGCGGGTCGCCGATGTTCACGAACACGTCGGCCAAAGCGAAGGCGCCGCTCACCAGAATGGTACCGATGAAGGCTTCGCCGTAGGCTTTGATGATTTCATCCGTAGCCGAATCGCTGCGACTGAAAAACGCCAGCTGGAAACCGGAAATCACCAAACAGGCGAACAGGACGGCGCCGAAGGCGTAGAAAATTAAACTGCTGTCGAACAAGCGCGAACTCACGTATTCCTGCAAGTCGGATTCACACGACAGAATGGAAATGGGACAGTCCGTCGAGGGTTCCAATTCGTTCACATCGGCTTGCGCCAGCGCTTGGCCCGCAACGCAGAGCAGGCAGAGGCCGCCGATGGCAAAACGTGTCCAAAACGACATAAATCCCATCAGTATAGCAGAAAACGGCATTTTGTTGAAGTGCCTTCCGCGGGGGGTAGAATGAGCTCATGTCCTTCCAATCTGGTTCCGTCATCACCGGCCGCCCCCTCGTTCTCTCCGCTTCCACCGCCTCTACGGCGTACCTGTATTTCGGCTTTGCTCTGCTGCTTACGGCCTTGGGTGTGTATTTGGGTGCCGTCTACGCGCCCGTCATTTTCACCACGGGCATGAACTTGTTCTTGGTCATCGCCAGTTTGGCCATCGTGTTCACGGCCGGGTATTGGGCCGAACATGCGCCGCTCAACGTCATATTGGGCGCCGCGTTCCCCGTTATTTCCGGTCTCACCATCGCCCCCCTTATCAGCGGCATCATGCTCGGGTACGAAAACGGTCCGGCCATTCTGTTCAACGCTTTGGTGGCCACGGCTTGCATGGGTGCCTCGGCGGCCCTGTTCGTACGCGTCAGCGGTCGCGATTTGCGCGGTTTGAGCGGCATGTTGCTCATGGGCCTTTTCGGACTCATCGGTTTCTCGTTGCTGCAAATTTTCGTACCGGCACTGCGTACCGGCGTGTTCGAAATGGTCATGTCCTGTTTCGGCATCGTGCTCTTTGCCGCCTTCACGGCGTATGACATTCAGCGCATAGAGCAGCAGGGAAGGCTCGGAGCGAACCCGTTTTTACTGGCTCTCAGCTTGTATTTGGATATTTTCAACCTTTTCCTCTACGTTCTGCGGCTCATGCTCTCGCTTTCCGGAAACCGGGAGTAAGCGGGGATTTTTCTTTACAGTAGAGCCAATACCCAGTAACTTCGCTCCACTATGGCCAAGAGACCCACCCCCAAAAAGCGCCGCGCCAAAAGTTCCGGACGAGCGCAGTACTCCCAGTACGTGCGCAAGCAAACGCGTCGCCTGAAGAACTTGCAGAACTCTCCGTTCGCCAAGAAGGCCGAGAGCAAGAACGCCGCACGCAAAGCTCTCAAGAGCATTACTACCGTCAAGGCGTAAGCCGCCGCTCTTATGGCACGACGGCGCCACCTTTCGCGCATTAGCGTCATGCAGACCCTGTTTGAGCTGCGCAGCCACAGCGCGGCCGATCCGCAGGTGTCTTTGAGCAAGAATTTGGCCGAAGCCGGTCCCCATGCCGACATTCCCTTTGCCGAAGGGTTGTTCGCGGGTATTCAAAATCGCATCGCCGAGCTCATGCAGGTGGCCGAGGAATTCGCTCCCGGTTGGACGTACGAGCGCATGGACCCCATTGCTCGCGTCATTCTGCTCATCGGTGCCTATGAGCTGCTCTGCAGCACGGAGGTGCCGCCCGCCGTGGCCATGAACGAAGCCATCGACATTGCCAAGGAATTCGGCACGCCCGAGTCCGGCAAGTTCGTGAACGGCGTGTTGAATGCCATCGCGCAGGCCAAAAAGGAAGGGTATGCTCTAGGCGCATGACGGCTCAACCCTTCATTCACTTGGAAAAAACCATCAATATCCGTTTTCGGGATAAGGAAATTTTGTTGCGCGCACTCACTCACCGCAGCGCTTTGAAAGAGAGCCGTTTGCACGGACACAACGAACGCATGGAATTTTTGGGCGATGCCGTGCTGGAGCTGGTGGCCACCGAACATCTGTTCCAGTACCGCGAGAAAACGGAGGGCGAGCTCACCAGCTGGCGCGCCGCTTTGGTGCAAGGCGAGCACTTGGCCAGCGTCGCTCGGAATTTGAAGTTGGGCGAATACCTGTTCATGAGTCGCGGCGAAGAACAGAGCGGCGGCCGTGACAAGTCTTCCATGTTGGCCAACACCGTCGAGGCTCTCATCGGTGCCATTTTTTTGGACCAAGGCTACGAGGCTGCCAGGCAGTTCGTCGACGAGCACATTCTGGTCCACTTGCACGGACTTCTAGCCCAAGGCAAAGACAAAGACGCCAAGAGCTCTTTCCAGGAAAGCGCTCAGGAGCAAACCGGCCTCACGCCGCACTACAAAGTGCTTTCCGAAAGCGGGCCGGACCACGACAAGGTTTTCGTTTCCGGTGTGTTTTTGGGCGAAGAGAAGGTGGCGGAGGGTACGGGTAACAGCAAACAGCGTGCCGAGCAGGAGGCGGCCAAGGCCGGATTGAAAATCAAAGGGTGGAAATAACCCTTCGACAAGCTCAGGGTGAAACCTAAAAAAACAAGATCCAAAGCTTTTGGCGTTTGGATCTTGGTAATTGGAATTTCCGATTAAGCCATCTTGATTTCAATGTCCACGCCGCTCGGCAAGCTGAGGCTTTGCAGGCTTTCGATGGTCTTGAGCGTGGTTTCCGTGAGGTCGATGAGACGGCGGTGCGTGCGCATTTCGTACTGATCGCGGGCGTTCTTGTGCACGAACGTGGACTTGTTCACCGTGAACTTGCGAATTTTGGTGGGCAAGGGGATGGGTCCGTGGACGATGGCGCCGCTGCGTTCGGCCGTTTCCAAAATTTTACCGGCTGCCTCGTCGAGCACGTTGTGATCGAACGCAGACAGGCGGATGCGGATGGCGGACAGCGAAGGGGATTTGGTTTCGCTCTTTCCCTTGGCGGGAGCTGCTTCTACTTTCTTGGTAACTTCTTTTTTGGCGGCCGGAGCTGCCTTTTTCGGGGCGGGCTTTTTGGCGGCTGCAGGAGAAGGCTTCTTGGTTGCCATGGGGAAGGAGGGGAGAAAGAGCAAGGCCCCCGCCCCGAGCCAAACGGCCGGGGGCGGGGGAAAAAGACAAGAATTAAGCGAGGATCTTCGTCACCACGCCGGCGCCGACAGTGCGGCCACCTTCGCGGATGGCGAAGCGCGTGCCCTCTTCGAGAGCGATGGGGGCGCCGAGGGTGACCGTGAACTTCACGTTGTCACCGGGCATCACCATTTCCACGGCTGCGGGCAATTCCACGGAACCCGTCACGTCGGTCGTGCGGATGTAGAACTGAGGCTTGTAGCCCTTGAAGAACGGAGTGTGGCGACCGCCTTCCTCCTTCGTGAGCACGTACACTTCGGACTCGAAGTTCGTGTGCGGCTTGATGGAACCCGGCTTGCAGAGAACCTGACCGCGCTCGATGTCTTCGCGTTCGATACCGCGGAGGAGAAGACCGACGTTGTCACCGGCCATGCCTTCGTCGAGCAGTTTGTGGAACATTTCCACACCCGTCACGACTACTTTGCGCGTGTCGCGGATACCGACGACTTCCACTTCTTCGTTCACCTTCACTTTGCCCTGGTCGATGCGGCCCG
This sequence comes from uncultured Candidatus Peribacteria bacterium, assembly GCA_964636635.1. Taxonomy (GTDB): domain Bacteria; phylum Patescibacteriota; class Gracilibacteria; order Peribacterales; family Peribacteraceae; genus CAZWVP01. The sequence continues at coordinate 9,310 of CAZWVP010000005.1, read as the reverse complement.
TGGCCACCGTACCGCGTCCCTTGATGGAGAACACGTCTTCGACGGACATCAAGAACGCCTTTTCCGTCTCGCGCTTCGGATCCGGAATGTAGGTGTCCAAGGTCGTGAGCAACTCCTTGAGCTTGCCCATGGCGTCGGCATCACCTTCCACGGCCTTCAAAGCGGAGCCGCGGATGATGGGAGTCGTGTCACCCGGGAAGTTGTACTTCGTGAGGAGTTCGCGGATTTCCACCTCCACCAAGTCCAAGAGCTCAGGGTCACCGACCATGTCGCACTTGTTCATGAACACCACGATGTACGGCACACCCACCTGGCGAGCCAAGAGAATGTGTTCGCGGGTCTGGGGCATGGGACCGTCGGCGGCGGAAACCACCAAGATGGCTCCGTCCATTTGAGCGGCACCCGTGATCATGTTTTTCACGTAGTCGGCGTGACCCGGACAGTCCACGTGAGCGTAGTGGCGCTTCTCAGACTCGTACTCCACGTGGGAGGTCGAGATCGTGATACCGCGCTCCTTTTCCTCAGGGGCGTTGTCGATTTGATCGTAAGACTTCTTTTCCCCGTCCGGAGAGAAGTTGACAGAAAGTGCGGCAGTTAGCGTGGTCTTGCCGTGGTCCACGTGACCGATGGTGCCCACGTTGACGTGGACTTTGCTGCGGTCGAACTTCTTGGCGTCGGCCATAGTAAAGAGGGGAAAAAAACGGAAGAAAACAAAATTCGCAGTGGAGGATACCCTCAAAATGCCGCGAGAGTCTAGAGATGCACGAAAAAAAGGTCAACAATTTTAGGATGAGGGATAAGGATTAGGATTGGGGGCGAACGTACGCGATAACTATTCTGCTAAAACACCGCCTTGTTGCAGTTCCACCATTTCTCGATACGGCGGGCAAATGGTCATCAGTTCGTCGTGCGGCGCACATGCCAACAATTTGCCGTGGTCCAGCACGGCGATGCGATCGACGCTGCGGACCGTGCTTAAACGGTGAGCGATGATGACGGAGGTGCGTCCGGCAATGAGTTCGCGAATACCTTCTTGCACATGTTTCTCCGTGAGAGAATCCAGCGCACTGGTGGCTTCGTCCAAAATGACGATGCTCGGTTTTTTCAAAATGGCGCGGGCGATGGCGATGCGTTGACGTTCGCCGCCGGAGAGTTTCACGCCGCGTTCGCCCACTTCGGTTTCGTAACCCTTGGGCATGCCGGCGATGAACTCGTGAATGGACGCGCGTTTGGCCGCGTCTTCCACTTCCGCTTGCGTGGCGTCGGGGCGAGCGTAGCGAATGTTGTTGAGCACCGTGTCGTTGAACATGAGGTTGTCTTGCAGCACCAGGCCTATTTGCCCGCGCCACCAGCCCACGTCCAAATCACGAATGTCGTTGCCATCCACCGAGAGCGAACCGCAGGTGACGTCGTAAAAGCGGTTGAGCAACATGGCGATGGTGCTTTTGCCGGCACCCGAGTGACCCACGAACGCCAAGTGTTCGCCGGGACGGATGACGAGGTTCAGATGTTCGATGGTCGCCTTCCAGTCTTTCGACAGATCGTTGGTTTGCGGTAAATCCGAAACGGGTGAGTGCGTGGCGGGAGTAGGTTCGTCGCGCAGTTCCTCCAAACGATCGTCCGTTTCCGCACGGGGCGGTTTGTGCTGCGGCGCTTCGCCGTGCGGTGCGTGTTTCGCGGCCTGTTCATTGTAGGTGAAGCACACGTCGCGGAATTCCACTTCGCCGCGTAAGTTCGAAAGGCGCTTGCCCGTGGTTTGCATGCCGAGTTCCACCTGGTTTTTCATCAGTTCGCCGAGCATTTTCAGCTTGCCCAAACTCTTGTTCCATTGGGGCAAAATGCCCGAGAGCATTTCGAACGGCGTAAGCACGCGGAAGAACGAGAATTGGAAGTAGTACATTTCGCCCAGCGTTATTTCTTTGCGCACCAAAAGCAGCACGCCCACGATGACGAGCAGAATGCGCGCCAACATGAAAAAGTGCAGGCCTTCGAGCACTGCCCATACCTTGTTTATGCGCAGTTGTTTCACCAGCGCGTTTTGGTACAAGTTGTGCAAAAGCAGCTGCTCTCGCCCTTCGCTGCCGGCGCTCTTTACCGAAAAAATGTTCATGGCGGCGTCGAATGCGCGCCCGGTGGGTTTCACCCACAGTTGGTTCACGATGTCTTGCTGCTTGGCCGTTTTCAGCGTGCCCACGAGCATGATGCAGATGTAGACGGTGAGTACGCCCACCATCACCAGCGCCAGCCTCCACTCGATGTGGAAACTGAGAATCATGAACACCACGGCCGCACTCAGCGACATGCTCATTTCCACCAAGTTGCGACTGAGCGTCCAGGAAAGTTCGCTGGCGCCGTCCTGAATGGTTTTGATGACTTCGCCCGTTTTCTGGGTGTTATGAAAGGAGATGGGCAGCTTGAGTCCGTGCACGTAGGCGTTCTCCAGCAAGTCGAGTTCCATCAAGTGGTTGAACTTCCACTCACAGTACTTGTGAAACCCTTGCACGCCGCAAATGGAAAGGTAAATGAGCGCCCACACCCCGCCGAGCAGCCACAAATTCGTGGGCTTGCCCTCTTGCATGCCCATGAGCACGTCCACGGCGTAACTGCTGTAGAGCGGTTCCACCACCCACAGCGCCGCCGTGAGCAAACTCAGCGCCACGAATGTGCCGCCGAGCGCGGGGCGTCGGCGCATGTGTTGCCAAATGAACGAAAGCAGAATTTTCATGTCGGCGAATTGAAGACACAGACTAGACGAATTTTACGCGGTCCGCAGAAAAAGTTAGGCTTTCTTCGTGCGAGAAACAGAACGTGCGCAGGCATTCGTGAAAGCGATGAAGCGGTGGTACGCCGTGCATAAACGCACGTTGCCGTGGCGAGATTTGCGCGTGGTCGACGAACACGAGCGTGCATACCAAGTGTTGGTTTCCGAGGTGATGTTGCAACAGACGCAGGTGGAGAGGGTGAAAGTATCGTTCAAAAATTTTATACATAAATTTCCTCTTCTGAAAGACCTGGCCAAGGCATCGAATCGCGAAATACTGTTGCAGTGGCAAGGTATGGGTTACAACAGTCGGGCACTGAGACTGCGCGACGCCGCGGCGGAAATCGTCGGCCGTTACGGCGGTAAATTTCCGCGCGAAATGAAGGAGCTTCTTGCCATCAAAGGCATTGGTCCGTACACGGCGGCTGCCATTCGCAACTTTGCCTTTCATCTTCCCACGCCGTGCATCGATACGAATATTCGTCGCGTATTGCACCGTACGTTCGTGGGTGCGGAAAACGCCGACGGCACCTGGAAAAAAGATGATGCCTCTTTGTTGAAGATTGCCGAAAAATTGTTGTGCATCGCGTGTGCGGACGCGGCCGGAATGCCGGCCGCCGCTGTAGGGACGTGCGATTCGCACGTCCCTACAAAACGAAACGGGAACCGTTTCGGTCCGCACGACTGGCATGCCGCACTGATGGATTTCGGTTCGCTGGTGCAAACGAAGCGCAGTCCCAAATGGGATGTTTGCCCTCTCACGGCCGGTGGAATCATGAAAACCACATCGCAGTCATTCGCGCGGACGGCCGGTGGCAAGCGCTCGGCTCCCGCGAAGGTCGAACCGGGCCGACAGATTGCGGGCAGATTCGTTCCCAACCGCATCATTCGCGGGCGCATCGTCCAACTTTTACGCACGCACCCGGTTTTGTCGGCGAAGCAAATCGGTCCGGAGGTGTGCATAGATTGGCGGACTGCGGAACACATGCCTTGGCTGGAAGCGCTTTTGGCCAAGTTGTGCCGTGACGGCATTTTGGCCAAACGGGGATCGCGCTATGCCCTGTCGTAGCTTGCGGCTTTCTTCTGGGATATGCTTGCGACCATGCGCAACGAAATCGCATTGCTGAACCCCGACGAAATACTCGGTCGCGGCGAATACGCCGACAAAACCGCCGAGGATTTTTTGCGCGAACAGCAGCAGAAGCCTCAAGAGGCGAAGGTTGTTTCGCAGCTCATAGCTCTTGATAACTCGCCGTCGGAGGCGGAATTTTCGTACACGCTTTTTTGGGTCGGCTTCGGTGTACTCGCGGTACTTCTCGCGGTCGGGTACTGGTGGTGGAAAAAACAAAAGTAGGCTGAACACACAAAAGCGCGAGGGGGAACCCTGGCGCTTAGTGCATACCTAATCCTAATCCGAATACCTGATGCTTCTACGTCGCCGATTCCACGATGCGGCGGTCGCGGATGACGTTGACCTTGATGACACCCGGGTAGGTGAGCTGCTGCTCGATTTTCTTCGTAATGTCTCGGGCGAGTTCTTCTTGGCGCAAGTCGTCCACCTTGGCGGCGTCCACGAAGACGCGAATTTCACGACCGGCAGAGATGGCGTAGGCCTTCTGCACACCGGGGAAGCTGCGCGCCACTTCTTCCAGCTCTTTCAGGCGCTTCACGTACGCCTCCACCGATTCTTTGCGGGAACCCGGACGAGCGCCGGAAATGGCGTCCACGGCGGCGACGATGAAAGCTTCGGGAGAAGCGATGGGGATGTCTTCATGGTGAGCGGCCACGCAGTGGATGACTTCGGGGCGAACGTTGAACTTCTTGCAAATTTCCACGCCGATTTCCACGTGCGTGCCCGCCACTTCATGGTCGAGAGCCTTGCCGATGTCGTGCAGCAAGCAGCCTTCCACCACGATTTTGGAGTCGGCGCCCAGTTCCTCGGCGATCATGCGGCCGATGTGCGCCATTTCCACGGAGTGCTTGAGTATGTTCTGGCCGTAGCTGGTGCGGAAGCGAAGTCGACCGATGATGCGGAGCAATTCCTGGGGGTAACCGGCGATGCCCAAATCGGTGGCGGCGCGCTTGCCGAATTCCAACATCATTTTGTGCACTTCCACTTTCATTTTTTCCACCACTTCTTCAATGCGGGCGGGCTGAATGCGGCCGTCTTTGATGAGGGTTTCCATGGCAAGTTTCGCCACGTAGCGGCGCGCGAGGTCGTAGCCCGTGATGATGATGGCGCCGGGAGTGTCGTCGATGATGATGTCCACGCCCGTCAGTTGTTCGAAGGTGGAGATGTTGCGGCCTTCCTTGCCGATGATTTTGCCTTTGATGTCATCGGACGGGAGTTGCACGATGGTCGCCGTGGATTCGGTTGCCACCTCGGAGGCGTAGCGGTGCATGGCTTCCACCATGAGCTGCTTGGCGTGCTCCTCGTACTCGTCTTTCAGGCGGTCTTTCTCCAGTTGAATTTGCTGGGCGAAGTAGCCTGAGAATTGGTCTTTCAGTTCGGCGGAGAGCTGCTTCTTGGCTTCTTCTTCGGAAAGCTTGGAAACCTGTTCCAACGCCGTGCGGTGGCTTTGAGCGGCTTCGCCGAGTTCCTTTTTCATGCCTTCGATTTCCTCTTCCTTCTTTTGCAGAGTGCCGCGTTGACGTTCCACTTCCTGCACTTTTTTATCCAACGCCTTGTCTTTTTCGGCGGCCTTCTCGAGCTCCGCTTCCAACTTGGCTTCCAGCGAACTGGCTTGAATTTTGGCTTCGGAAATAATGTCCTTGGCTGTGGTCCTGGCTTCGTTTTCCGCAATCTTCACTTCGTTGCGCGCTTCGGCCACTTTCACTTTGGCGCGTTCCAGTTCCAATTGCTGTTCGCGAATTTGGCTCTCGAGAGCCACGCTGATTTGCTTCCCTTTGGAAAACCAGAACCAGCCGGCTAGGAGGCCGAGCAGAAGCCCCGCCAGCAAGGCGAGGAAGACAATGACAAATGTGGGATCCATGAGAATGCGGGGAAGAAGGGTTCGCTCCCCACCATTACGGCCGTACGTGTGTTGGCACTGTTTTGCATAATAAGGAGAGCGATTTCCCCGTCATGGTAGCACACCGTTTCGAGGCCAAAAGCGAAAAAGCGCCTTAACCGTTCTTTTCCTCTTCGGAACGGCACTTTTGGCTCTCGCTATGGATTCATGAGTGAAAAATTCTTGTCTGGGACTCGACTGTCTGCCGCGAGTTTGTTCATCGAGGCAGGCTGGACAAGTGATGAGGGTCTTGCATAAAGCGCTTTCGGCCGGTTTGCTCTGCGTGTTTTTTGCACAATCCGTGCAGGCGCGTTTGGTGATAAACGAAATCCACTGGGCCGGCAGCGACCTTTCCACCGCCGACGAATGGGTGGAACTTTTGGGCGTGACCGAGGCGCCCGAGTCGGTGGCGGGGTGGCAGCTGAAGAGTTTGGTTTCCGATGGGAGCGAGAAGGTCCTTCATACGTTCGGCAGCGGCAGCACCGCGGCACCTTGGCAGCCGCTGCTCATTGCGAATTACCCCGCTGCGCAGTCGCGCGTGGCGCGGGAGCCTGACATCGTGACTACAGGCATGTCGTTGCCCAATACCAAACTGCGCCTGCGTTTGTACAACGGCAGCGGCGCACTCATGGACGAGGCGGATGACGGCGTGGGCGTGCCGTTCGCGGGCGCGAATGCCTCGGGTACGGGCACGCGCGCCAGTATGGAACGCATTGACCCCCTGGTCAGCGGATCGCTGAAAGAAAACTGGCGCACGGCCACGGTGGCGCTGGGTTGGGACGAGGGTGCGGTTTGTCTGGGGACGCCTGGATTTGTGAATGGAGCGGGTAGCGATCAGCAGGTAGCAAGTAGCTCGCAGCAGTCGGTTGATAGTCTTGCGAGTAGTCAGGATGCTAATGAGCTGCAGGAAGAGGGCAGTGGCTCCTCCGTTGAACATGGCAATTCTTCGGATGTATCTTCTTCAAGCAGCTACTTGCTTCCTGCTGTCGGTTCATCCACGGGCACGGTCATCATCATCGGCATAACCGAACCCTTGCCGCCGCCCAAAGCTTGGCAACACCTTCGCATCAACGAAATTCTCGCCGACCCCGCAGGCAGCGACGACAGCGAATGGTTGGAGCTGAAAAATACGTCATCGGGAGCGGTCGCGCTTGGGGGGCTAAGCATTCGTACGGCGTCCGGCGGCAAAACGTATGTGTTTCCAGAAGGGGAAGTTCTCTCCGGCAGCTATCTGCATTTGCCCAAAACACTCACGCAGCTCGTCTTGCGCAACGCCGGCGACACGCTGCTGCTCTTGAGTGGTTCACTGCTGCTACATTCGTTAACGTATGGACCGGCACAAGAAGGTGTAAGTACCGGTCTGGACTATGCGAATACAGTACAACTTTTTTGTACAACAACACCCGGTGCAACCAATGTCAGCCTGCCTCCGACTCCTCGTATTCTCGTGCAGCAAACCTCGGGCACGATTGCCGGTACCGGCGCGCTTACGGGCGTGGGTCATGTGAGCATGAATCTCACGGCGTCCGTTGGCAGCGGTTCGCTTGTCGGCGGCGCTTGCGTTTGGGACTTCGGCGACGGTTTTGCACCCGTCACCTGCAACCCGCCTTCGCACAGTATGAAAACGCCGGGCAGGTTTGTCGTTCGCTTGCGTTTCACCGACGCCTGCGGCGAGACGGCCGAAAGCACATTGGGAATCGAGGTGCAGGCGACTGCGTCGAAGACAGGCGTTTCGGGGGCGACGTCTTCGGCTCATGCCCCGGCTTGCGTTCCCGACACGTGGTCCGACGTGCACATCAGCGAAGTGTTGGCCAATCCGTCTTTGGAGGAAGAAATGGGGGAGTGGATTGAGCTGCGGAATACCGGCGGGCAAAAGGCGAATTTGTGCGGCTGGCTTTTGGATGACGACAGCGGCGGCAGCAAACCGTACAAACTCGATGCGTTGCACATGGACCCCGGCGGATACTTGTTGCTCTCGCGCGAGCTCACTCGCATCGCCGCCAACAACGACGACGATCGCATTCGTCTGTTCGCTCCGGGCGGCACGTCTCAAAGCGGCGTGCTGGTTTCGGAAGTTGTGCTCCATAAACCCGGTGCCGACGAAGCCATTGCCTGGCGCGACGACGGGTATTTCGTTGCCACGCCCTATCCAACACCCGGGTTGCCGAACCGTTTTCGCACGGCCGAGAGACGGTTTCCTCAGGACAAAGTGGTGGTTTCGGGAGTCCTCCCGAACCCCGCCGGTACGGACGACGGTTTCGAGTGGATGGAACTGACGAACGTGAGCGAGACGATGCAGAGTCTCGATGGTTGGCGGTTGGACAATCGCAGCGGCGGCAGTTTGCCGTTTTCGCTCGCAGGGGTCTCGCTGCAACCCATGGAAGTGCGAAGATTTCTTTCCGCGACCACGGGCATAAGTTTGCGCAACAGCCAAGATTCCGCCCGTTTGCTGGACCCGGAAGGCTTCACGGCTTCCATTATTAGTTGGACGGAGGCCGTGGACGGACGCGTGTACAGGCCGCCGGTTCTCAGCACGGTGTCGGCATCGGCGCGTGTGGCGCGTGTGGTGGACGGCGACACTCTGGATATTGAGCTCACGAACGTGGATGAATTTCCCAAGCTGCCCGATGCGTTGGTGCGCCGTTGGCGTGCCGCCGCCGAAAGCGATCATCCCTGGCTGCGCATTCGACTCATCGGCATCGATACCCCCGAAACCGTGCATCCGCGTAAAGCCGTGGAGCAGTACGGGTTGGAAGCCTCGCAATTTACGAAGCAGCTGCTGGAAGGAAAAAACGTGCGACTGCATTTCGACGAAGAGTTGTGGGACAAGTACGACAGATTGCTCGCGTACGTGAGCACGGAGGACGGCACGTTGGCACAGGCGCTGTTGCTGCGAAGCGGTTTGGCATACGCGTATGTGCGGTTTCCATTCGCGCGTGAAGCGGAGTTTCTCGCGTGGCAGCAGGAGGCACAGGCAAGCAAGTTGGGACTGTGGTCCAGCGTCGAAGCCGAGCAGTTCGTGCTGGAACAGCAGGCTCTGGCCGAAGACGAAGCACTGCTTCTCACGGACGGTTTGTTTCTGGAAGTTTCGCCCGCGAGCGGTTTGGTGGCATCGGGTACCGTGGTGCGTTTGCAAACCGCAAGTGCGGCTCGTGTGTTTGTTTCCGTGAGCTCGGGAGCGTACATCGCTTCGAGTGGCGCGTACGTCGTGTCGGGTCCGCTCTCCCTTCGCGCCTACGCCGAATATGTTCTGCCGCCCGATGCCACGCAAACAGGAGGCGTGATTCGCTCGCCAGTGGTCGATGCCCATTACGATGTGTTGCAAGCCTCTTATGCGCTGAATTTCGCAGTATCGGAAATCTACCCTTCGCCGAAAGCCGGGGAAGAGGAGTGGGTTGAGCTTCTGCTCGATCCTAATCCTAATCCCAACCCTCTCCTCGGCTGGAGTGTTCGTGATGCCACGAGCAAGTCCAAAGTGATTGCTGACACAGTTTCCGTCGGCAGCGGCATGGTACTTTTATACACTCAACGCTTGGGC
>CAZWVP010000004.1:0-35539 GCA_964636635.1 uncultured Candidatus Peribacteria bacterium | reverse complement strand
GGTGCGCCAGCTGGACCCTGCGGTTGCCGCCGAGCGCAACTTGCACATGTTGTGTTATTCCTTGGACGAAGCGGCCGCCGACGCGTGGAACATTCGCACGCAGCGTGAGTTGCTCGACACCCTCAAGGCTTGGGGTCTGCCCGTGAACGGCGGTGCGAAGTTGTGCGCCGACTTGAACGCGGTGCGTGATTTCTACCTCGAGGTGCAAAAAAGTCGCGAGCAGTTGCCGTTCGACATCGACGGTTTGGTGTTGAAAGTGAACGACCGGCGGTTGCAGCACGATTTGGGGTCCACCGCCAAGGCGCCCCGCTGGGCGCGCGCGTACAAATTTCCGGCGGAAGAGAAAACGGCGCAGGTGCAAGACATCGTGTTGCAGGTGGGTCGCACCGGCGCCATCACTCCCGTGGCCGAGCTTTCGCCCGTGCAGTTGGCGGGCACCGTCGTCACGCGCGCCACGTTGCACAACGCCGACGAAATCGCGCGTCTCGACGTGCGCCTCGGCGACACCGTCATCGTGCGCAAGGCGGGCGACATTATTCCCGAGGTGCTCGAGGTGCTTGTGAATTTGCGTCCCGCCGACTCCGTGCCGTTCGTGTTTCCCGAACACTGCCCCAGCTGCGGCAGCGTGCTGGTGCGGCCGGAAGGGGAGGTGGTGCACCGGTGTCCCAACGCCAACTGCGTGGCCGTGCGTCACGAACGCGTGGAACATTTCGCCTCGCGCTACGCGTTGAACATCGAAGGCTTCGGTCGCGAAACCGTGCAGGTGCTTTTTGAACGCGGTCTTATTTCCGACCCGGCGGACGTGTTTTTCGTTTCGGCGGAATCGTTGCGTTCGCTGCCGCTCTTCAAGGAAAAAAAGGTGGCCAACTTGCTGCAGTCTCTGGAAAAAGCCAAGCGCGTGCCCATCGACCGTCTGCTCTTCGCATTCGGCATTCGTCACGTGGGTCGTGAGACCGCCGAGGCCTTGGCGCGCGTTTTGCCGTGGCCCGTGACCGAAGCGGAAGTCGTGGAAACGGCGCCGGCGGAGGGCATGTTGTTTGCGCCCGAGCCCGTACGCAAAACGGTACGCGCGGTGGAGATGGAGGGCGTGCTTGAAACGCTTTGCGCTCAAACCGTCGAAAGTTTGTCTCTGTTCGACGGCATCGGCGCGGTGGTGGCGCAGTCGCTCACGGAGTGGTTGGCCGACGAAGAGCACCGGCATTTCGTACGGAAATTGGGCCGCGCCGGTGTTCTGGCATTGCCGCCGACGGAGAGCGCTCTGCCGCAGATCTTCTCGAACAAAATATTTGTTCTAACCGGCACATTGCCCACGCTCAGTCGCGACGATGCCAAGTCGATGATCAAAGAACGCGGCGGTTCCGTGAGCGCGGCCGTGAGCAAAAAAACGCATTACGTGTTGGCGGGCGCGGAAGCGGGCAGCAAGCTCGACGACGCCGTGCGCTTGGGGGTGACCGTCATCGACGAAGCGGCGTTTCTCGCCATGATCGCTTAGGCCTTGTTTGAGGTCGCGCTCGTCACTATGCTGCGGACGTGTTCGGTTTCCAGTGTTTGCAGGCCAGTCCGTGTTGTCGCTTGAACGTGACGATCGGTGGCATGCGCGCTTGCTGAAGACCTTTTGCATCCGTACGCCCTCCGCTCGTCTGACACGGGCGTTTTTTTTGTTTCCCTTCTTCCTTGTCCATGTTGCGCTCTTACGTCGAATCTCCGCATGCATCTCATCCCGCCCCGGAGGTGTTGCATGCTTTGGCGAACGAATTGCATGTGTCCGTGGGGTTGTTGCGGGAGCGTTTGCAGGCCTGCGCGCCGGGCGTACTGCTGCAGGCGACGTTTACGGTGGGCCGGTGCGAACGCCCGGAGCACATCGTGCTCATCGGCGATGCCGGTTGCACGGCCTTCGTGCAGCGGCACGGCGATGGCATTCGCATGATGTTCGGACGCATGTACGGCCGCGTTTGCGACGGTTTGCAGGTTCCGACCACAGTCGACAACCAGGCTTTTCCTCCGCCCGCGCAGGTGAATATTTCCCTTGCCGAGAGAGCGCAAAAATGACCCGCTCAACGTTCAAGGTGGGTATGCTGGCACCCGTCTCTTACCAATTCTCATCATGTCCATGCGACATTTTCTTTCCGTCTTCATCGTAGGTTTGGCGTTCGGCGTCACCGTGACGCAAGTGAGCGCGCAGTTGGATTTGCGTGCCATTTTCCGTGACGTTCCGTCCGACAGTCCGCACATGGACGGCATTCGCTTCGTGTACGAAAACGGCCTCATGCGCGGACGCGGCGACGTGTTCGGCGCGGGCCAGCCCATTACGCGCGACGAATTCGCCACCGTGATGATGCGTTACGACAAGTTGCTTCGCGGCAGCGGCGTTTCTCCCGTGGTCTCCAGCCGCAGCAGTCGTTCCTCCAGCGTGAAGTCTTCCTCTTCTTCCTCCGAAGAGGAGCAGGAAGATGAAGAGGAGTCCTCCAGCTCGTCTTCCTCCAGCTCGAGCAAGGCCACGTCCGTGAAGGGCGTGTCCGGCGGCATGGGCTTCACCAAAGAGAGCTTCGACATCAGCGAAAGTTCGCCAGATGCTTCCATTGCCGTGGTCCGTGCCAGTGGCGACGGCACCGCGAGCATCGAGTACGAAACCGTCGCCGGTACGGCGTTGGAAGACACGGATTACAACAAGACCAGCGGCAAATTGTCTTTCGCGGACGGCGAAACCATGAAGATCATCAACGTGAACGTGAAGAACGACAAAGACCCCGAAGCCAAGGAGAGTTTCACGGTGAAGCTCAAGAACCCCACCGGCGAAACCGGCATCGGGAAAATCAACGTGGTGAACGTCAACATTTTGGACAACGACGGCGGCTTGCCGAGCAGCGGCTCCACCTCCGGCACCGCCACTTCGTCCTCCAGCAGTTCTTTGGCCGCCGCCGGTTCCCAGGGTCGCTTGGGCTTCTCTGCGGTGGTGTACAGCGTGTCCGAGCAGTCGGGTAAGGCGGTGATTACGGTGGAACGCACGGAAGGCACCAGCGGCGCGGTGGGTGTGAATTACGCCACCAGCAACGGCACGGCCGACGGCAACCACTACTCGGCGGTCTCCGGCACGCTCAGCTTCGCCGAAGGCGAGACCATCAAGACGTTCGAAGTCATCGTGGCCGACAACTCGACGACCGGCGGCAACAAGGCGTTCAACCTCACGCTTTCCGCACCCACGGGCGGTGCGGTGCTCGGTACGGCGAAGTCTTCCGTCACCATCGTGGACAACGAAACCGCCAAGTACGGTTCCGGCAGCTTGAAAATTTCCCGTGACAGCTACGACGCGTACGAAGGTGAAACGGTGGCGGTGACGATTCAGCGCGTGGGCGGCGCCAGCGGCACGGCCACGGTGAGCTACGGCACCACCGACGGCACGGCCAAGAGCGGCACGGACTACACGGGCGTTTCCGGCACCCTGACGTTCCGCAACGGCGAGGCCAACAAAGAAGTGCTCGTCAAAATCACTCAGGACGGTTCCAACGAGGCGTCCATCGAAACGCTGACGTTCAACCTCACTTCACCGGTGGGGGTATCGCTTACCACGCCCAGCTCGGCGATCATCAACATCGAAGACTAAGGCAGTTTCGATCCCAAATCTCTCAGGGCCTCGCGGACGCAGTTATCTTTCAATCCGCGGGGCTCTGTTTTACACGCGTCGCGCGCTCGCTGTTGCAAGTCGCGGAAGCGAAGCGATTGCGCACGTTTGGAATCGCGCGTGGAGAAGTCTTCCACGGTTCGCACCCGGGAACGGGCGCCGGCTTGCTGGGTGGCTTGGCGTTTTTTGATGGTGGCGCGGTCGAGCATCTGCGCTCGCAGCGATGCCTTGGCGCGCTCTTCGGCAATCAGTCTTTCTTCCGCTTGGTCGCGTACGCGTACGCGCAGGGCGCCGGAAAACTGTGAGGTCTTACGGCTGATGCGGTCGCGCTTATCGACGACATCGGCATCGAAAATTTTGCCGCGCACGCAAATGGCCACTTCGTTGCGGTGCAGGCCGGACTGCAATTGTTCGGGGGAAAGTTTCAGTGAAGCCTCGCACTCCGCTTGGGCTTTGTCTTCGGCGGAAACCCATCGTTCGGCGTGTGAAAAGGCGGGGGACAGGCAAGCCAGACCCAAAATTGCGGCGCAGGAGAGGTGTTTGATCATACTCACAGCCTAGAGGCATGCGAGCACAAACAAAAGCGTCGCTACGGACGCTGATCTACGCGGGGAAATTCGCTCAGATGATGAGGAAGACCAGAGCGAACAAAGGGATGAGCAAGATGTGGAGGTGGCGTGACATAAGACGACATAGGATAGGCCGTACCCGCACGGGTTACAAGACAGTGAGGCAATAGGATAGCCTTGTTGGCAAGCAGGGCGTTTTGGCACGCTCAAACCCCTCATCGCCGGAACGATGAGGGGCATGCCGTTTTTTTTGCGGGCACTACTTTTGCGATTCCATCCATGCTTGCTGAGCGCGAATGCCATGAATCACAATCAGCAGTTCGCAGGTGCAAAAGAGCAGCAGAGCCAGAACCAGTCCGGCCGCCACTGCCCAAGCGGATTTGCCGAAGGCCGCTACAGCCATCAGCAGGAGGCCCAGCACAATGAAAATGCAAACGAGTATGACAATCACGGATATGCTCCTTGGCTTGCCGAAACGTCGGCTGCGACTTGCTGCGAATGGGTGGAATGGAAGCAAGCGGGCAGGGCACTTGCGGTGCGCTCCCTGCTTGCTTCGCGTACGGTGCTTTCAAAAAACGGTCGCGCGAACCTAAGCGAAGTCCGTCGGAAATTCAAGGGTCTAAGAGGGCGGTTTCGGAAGGTGTTTGCCATGTGCATGTTTGCCGAATCTGGCATGATGTCGACATGTCCGACGTCTTGTTCGATGAAGGAATGTGGAAGTTGGTGCGCGAAAGCGCGCCCCTGCCAGATGGGCGCACGAAATCCATCGTTCGCGGGTACCACCCGGATGTGGTGCATGTGCTGGCGTTCCATGGTGAACAGGTGGTGTTGCTTCGAGAGTATCGTGCGTTTGACGGTGATTGGATTTGGATGTTGCCGAGCGGCAAGGTGGACAAAGAGACGGATATTTTTCTCGCAGCCGGTCGGGAATTACGTGAAGAGGCGGGTTTTCGTGCGGAGAAATTAAAGCATTATTGCTCCGCCAAACACTCGGAATCACTGGCGAGCACCAATCATTTTTTTCTGGCGCACGATTTGCAGCCGGACCCTTTGCCGCAAGATGACGATGAGCTGATTGAGGTGCACCTCGTTTCGCTTGATGAGGCGATTGAGAAAGTGCTCTCCAGTTCGAAAATACGCATGCCAAGCGCATTTTTCCTCTTAAAATACAAACGAGATAGTAGTTTGACAAAATAGAATAAATATATAATATACATATTCCAATGTTCAAAAGACTCTTCCCGCTGGCATTCGTGTGGTTTTCGGTCGTGGCTGTTCCCGTGCAGGCCGAGGGAGTTTTGCCTGTGAACTACCGTCCCCAGTACCCGTACGTTTCGGTGTATTCGTACCGCAACATGCAGCTGTGGCCGGAGCTTTCCGGCATGTATGCGCCGGGTGCTCGCACTCCCTATAACATCGGCGTGCAGGGCGGGTACAGTGCAGGCACACACCAATGGAGCGCAGCCTTCGCACCTTATGGAGCGCAAAATCACTTGCAGCGCACATACGTCAGTGTTGAAAATCCGCGCAACACGCAAACGACCGTGGAGCCGCAGTTCACGTACGCCCAAGGCGGCGCCACCGTGGGCACTGCTCCTTGGGAAATGAGCCGATCGGGTTTGTCTCTCCGCAGCGGCACCACCGGCACGCGCACGAGCGGTTTACGTTCCGCCGCAGGAGCGACCGGCGGCGCTTCGCGCTTTGCGGTGTCTTCCGGTGGCACTTCGGGTTTTTCCGTCGGCAGCTCTCGTACGACGGGTTCGAGCTTCACGTCCGGGGGCAGCGGTGGATCTGGCTTTTCGTTTGGTTCCGGAAACAATTCCACCGGTACGTCCGGGGGCACGGGTCGCTTCAGTCCCATCGGCTCTTTGGGGCAAGGGAATGGCGAAGCGGTAGGTTTTGGCAACGGCGATCGTAGCCGCGGCGAAGAGATTTTTGGTCCGCTCCCAACCTACGAACAGCTGTTCGGCAGTTAGTGCTGCAAGATTCCTGAACGCTTTTCTTAGCGTTCAATTCTCACAAAGCCGGAAAACGGGACGATCTTGAGCTTGGAATCTTCTTTTTGCAGCGCGTCGAGCACGAGGTTCATGCCGAGCGTGTCGCTGGCCATGTGGCAACACTGAATGACGGAGAGGTGGTGCTTGTCGGCGATTTCGCATTGCTCGGCGGAGGCGTGCATGCAGAGAATGGTGCCGACTCCTGCCGTTGCCAATTCGCGCATGAAGGCAGCGGGGCCGCCCGTGCCGCCGTTAAAACCGAAGACAGCGGTTTTACCCGCGCGTGCATCACTCCTTCCGGCCACAATGAGAGGTGGCACGCCTTGGCGTGCGTAATGGTCGTACTCGGGTACGGCGTACAGCGCTTCCACGATGTCGCCGACGGTGTCGTATTTCGCATGAAGCACGCGGTCATAGATGTATTTCGCCGCGCAGTGATCGGCGGCGTTGTGTACGCAGAGGAAGGGGATATCCAGCAGTTGTGCGGCGCGTTCCGTACGCAGGGCGTTTTGCGCGTGCAGTTGGCCGTAGAGTTGTTTCGTGCGCTTGCGCAGCATCATCTCGGCTTTTTGCTCCGGTATGCCGAGCTCTCGGAGAATATCCACCTGCACGTCCATCACTTCGGAAAGCTCCAGCAGAGCGCGTCCTTCGGGATGGTGCCCGAGCACGGCGTCCACTTTCATGCCTTGCGTGCGCAACGTGTCCGCCAAGAGCAGTTCGGGTGTTTCGGTGTCTATGCCTACGAGCAGCGTGCGAACGTTTACGTCTTCGCCGCCGTGCAAAACGGCGCAATCCGCGTACGGGTTCCAATCGGCGTCGCCGCGTGCATGGTGTCCGGTTTGTTTGGCGGCGGTCGAGCGCTTTTTCCGCATGCGCAGAAACCGTGCGATGCCGTCGGGCCCGCGAGGGTCGGCGCGCATGCCCGTTTCCACGGCCGAACGAAAGAGAATACCCAGTTTCATGCACATCGAGTCTACTGCACGTGGCGTGAGAGGGGAATGCGACGACGCTCAACGACGCACCTCGGCATTGCCGTACCAGAGAGGTTTGCCGAAACACTGTTGCCACATGCTGTTTATTTTGTAGAAAAGCAACACGCGCAGCAGACCTTCCTGGTTGAAACGGCGCGCGGAAGTGAGAGCGGTGAGCGACGTGTCGAAGCGAACGATGCCCTGCGCGCGCAGCAACATGGCCACCTGCACGTCTTCGCCGTAGTGCGCAATGCCGTTGTCGAACCCACCCGCCGCCCGCAGAGCGGAAGCCCGATACGCCGTGTTGCCGCCGTTGGCTCGTATGACGCGCGCTCCGCGCAGTCGTTGCAACCGGCGAGCGCAGCGCTCCGCGTTGCGTTTCAGCCATTTTTTCCAGGCGGGCATGTCGTAGTAGTCGCTCATGCCTATGAGGCAGACCAGCTTCGGGTCGGCGGTAAATTGCGACACGGCATAGTTCACCCACTGCGGCGACAGTCGGCAATCGGCGTCCACGGAGGCAACGATGTCGCCGACGGCGTTTTCCAGTCCTCGTTGACGAACCGCGGCGATGCTGCGCTTGGATTCTTGGAGCACGCGCACGTCGGGGAATTGTTTTGCCAGCAGGACCGTTGCATCGGTGCTCATGTTATCCACTACGATAATTTCGTGTTCATGCCCTTCGGCGGATTGTGCGATGCTCTTCAGGCAATCCGCAAGGTATGCCTCTTCGTTATGGGCCGGCACAATGAAGCTGATTCTCACGGCGTGGGGACGGGTAACGTGCGCAATTTTCGTTCCACGATTTCTTCAATGACGACATCGGGCCGGAACCGCCGCAGATCGTCTTCGGACAACAGGCGTTCCTGCGGGCAGCGAATGAATGTGGTTGTGGAAAAATGTTCTGCCAACCAAGGCACGAGCGGGTCGAAGAATGAATCGCGGTATACCAACGCGCGCGTAAGCGGTGTTTGAGAGTTTTGGCCTTGGAGAATTTCCCGTTGGCCTTCTTCGATGGTTGTCAGTGTGGCTTTTGGTTCCGCAGGCTTGAGCGTGGCATAGGAGAATTCATCCGGCAGGGCGTTTTCCATGCCGAGGAACCGGCTCAATACCGCCAAAGGAGCGGGGCCGAACGAAACGTCGAACGCATCCGGCGTCAGGGCGTTTCCCACCGGCAGTCGCGTTTGCAGTCGTTGTACCAAGCGCACGTACGCGGCGTACGCGGCCACGTCCGACCAGTGGGTGTCGTGCTTGAAGTACAGAGGTTGTCGCTTATCGGCCGCAAAGACGTCGGCGGTCACATCGAGCAAGCGAACATCGCTTCGTTGAGAAATGTGTTCCGTCAACTGCTCCCTTCTGGTTCGGCCGTCGCGGTGCAGTCGGGCGGGCAGAAATTCCGGATACGCCGTGTGCTTGTCGGGCACGATCATGAATACGTAGTCGATGCCTTTTTCCCGCAGCCGATCCCGTCGTGTTTCCAGATAGTTTTGCCATCGATGCAGTTCGTCTTCGGTGAACGGCGCTTCGCCCGCTATGTCTCGCTCCAACAAATCGTCGCTCAAAAACAACCAGCCTTGCTTGCCCACCAATACATCGCGATGCCCGCTGACGCCGAGGACGCGCAGCTTGAACGTGTTCAGGGCGAACACCAACCACGAGCGTCCGCCGAAGTGGTCGGCGGCGTAGTCGTTGAATTGTTGCGGATAGTCCAAGAGCACGGCGTCCGTGCCCAAAGTCGGACGCGGCGCGAGCGCGCGATTTTCCTGCGTTTCTTCGCTCGGACGCAGAATGCCGCTCAACCCCGTGAAGAGCAGCAGGAAAAACATGGCGCAGAACGTCGCGGATCTCAGCCGATGGTGCGGGGAGGGGAACATGAAGAAGCGTTCGGTTCAAAATTGGAAATACAGAAACGGACGATAGGTTTCACCCGCAATCACCATCAAGCAAGCGAGGAACAAAGTCAGTATGGCGCCGTGGCGCGCGGCATGCGCGGCATGCGGCGCCAGACTCTCGAGTCGCGCGTAGGCGCCGTCAAATCCCGGCAACAGCAAGCAGGCGGCCACGGGCAGAACCATCCAGGAGACGGCGGCACCTTTCACATCCATCGTCGTCGTAACGGTGAACATGCTGTGCAAGTAGCCCGTCGCCCACGCAACGGACGGACTGCGGAACAGCACCCACAAACACAGAATGACGAGCAAGGTGTAGAGATGGGCGGCGCAGCGGAAGGCGGGCGACCGCAGGGGCGGCCGCTCGCGGGCAGCAAACAGCACGCTCGCGATTTTTTCCAGCGAGAGAAACACGCCGTACAGAGCCCCCCACAAAATGAACGTCCAATTGGCGCCGTGCCAAATGCCAGAGAGCGTGAACACGATGAGGATGTTCAGGATGTTCCGCGGCAGTCCGCAACGATTGCCGCCGAGCGGAATGTAGACGTAATCCCGGAACCAAGCCGTGAGCGACATGTGCCATCGGCGCCAGAAGTCCGTGACGGAAGCGGCGTGGTACGGACGGCGGAAGTTTTCCGGCAGACGGAACCCGAGCATTTGTCCCAAACCCACGGCCATGTCCGCGTAGCCGCTGAAGTCGAAGTAAATTTGCATGGCGTACGCCGTCGCCCCCGCCCAAGCCATGGCGGTGGAAAGCTGTTCGGGCGGTGCGGCAAAAGCGGCGTCCGTCAGGCGCCCGAGCATGTCGGCCAACAGCACTTTTTTCGCGAGACCCACAATGAACCGTTCCACGCCTTCCGTCATCGCGTGCAGCGAAACCGTGCGTTCGCGAATTTGTCCGATGATTTGGTGGTAACGGGTGATGGGTCCGGCGATGAGCTGCGGAAACAGGCAGAAATACAGCGCCACTTCCCCCAGACGGACTGCCTCCGGCTTGCGTGCTATGTCTATAAGGAGGGAAATGGCATGGAAGGTGATGAACGAAATGCCGAGCGGCAGAGCCGGAACCTCGAACCCCGCGAAGGAAAGGGAAAAAGTGGAAAGCAGGAACCCGGTGTATTTGAAATACGCCAACACGAGCACATTCGTCACAATGCCGAAACCCAGCCAAACGTTCGGCGAACGGGAGCGAACGATGGCGTGAGACACTGCGGTATTGAAGCCGATGCTTACAAGCAGCCACAAGCAGAGGCGAGGCTCGCCCCAAGCATAGAAAAGCAAGCTGGCGCATAGCAAAAAGGCGTTGCGCGCGAAGGCCGGCAGCAGCGTGTGCCCGGCCAGCGTGAGGGGCAGGAAGAAAAACAGGAAGGTGGGCGTCACGAAGGACATCGGTGCTACTATACCGCCAGCCTTCCTTTTGCCTATGTCCGAAACTCTCCAGCAGTACCTGAACGTCGCGGTCGAACTCTTCATTTCCTACGCCCCGCGCTTGGCGTTGGCCATTCTCACGTTCTACGTGGGCTTCGCCTTGGTGCGTACCGCCGTGCGCGTGGTGGACAAGGCTTTGAAGTTGCAGAACGTGGACGCGTCGTTGGCGGGATTCCTGGAAAGCATGGTGTCCGTGTCGCTTAAGGCGTTGGTGCTCATTACCGTCGCCAACATGGTGGGCGTGGAAATGACGTCCTTCATCGCCATTCTGGGTGCGGCGGGTTTGGCCATCGGACTTTCATTGCAAGGGAGTTTGGCGAATTTGGCGGGCGGCATTCTCATTTTGCTCTTCAAGCCGTATGCGGTGGGTGACGCGGTGGAAGCGCAAGGGTTTTCCGGCGTCGTGCGCAAAATCGAAATTTTCAACACCATTCTGGAAACCGATGACGGTCGCACCATCATCATTCCCAACGGCCAGTTGAGCAACGGCTCCATCGTCAACTTCAGCGCCGACCCGAACCGCCGCGTGGACGTGCACTTCGTCGTGGAAGCCGGCGAAGACGCCGAGCGCGTGAAAGAGCTCGTGAGGACGGTGCTTTCTCAGCAGGCGCACATTTTGCCGCAGCCCGCTCCGAGCGTGGGCATAAGCAAGCTTGCCGATTCCTCGGTGCACATGACGGCGTCGGCTTGGGTGAAAAACGAACACTACGGCGCGGTGCAAGGCGGTTTGCTCGAAGGCATTCACCGCGAACTGCGCGTACACGACGTGAAACGCCCCGTACGCTGATGACGGACATCTTCTCCTGGTTGCAGGCGAAGGGTGTGGCCTACGAGAACGTGGAGCACGCGGCGGTGTTCACGTGCGAGGAGTCCCATGTGCTGCCGCCCATGCCGGGCGCGAGGACGAAGAACGTGTTTCTGCGCGACGGCAAAGGCGTTCGATTTTTTCTCATTGTGGTCGGGCACGAGAAGCGAGTGGATCTCAAGGCGTTGCGTGCGCTGCTTGCGGCGGACAAACTCAGCTTTGCTTCGCCGGAGCAATTGCAGGCGTTGCTGGGCGTGGAGCCCGGTTCCGTGACGCTCATGGGTCTCGTCAGCGATGCGGACAAGAAAGTAGAGGTGATGATAGACGAACGCATTTGGCAGGCACCGTTCATACAGTGTCATCCGTTGCGCAACACCGCGACGATCATCGTGCCTCACGCCGACGTCGAGAAATTTCTGCGAGCGACCGGTCACGTGCCGCAGGTGTGTGACGTGCCGCAGCGCGCATAACAAAAACCCCCGCCGAGGCGAGGGTGATTGTTAGAGAGAAACAAAACTATTTCTTCTTCTTGGTCGTCTTCTTTGCAGCCTTCTTCTTAGGTGCTGCTTTCTTGACGACCTTCTTCTTCGCTGGCTTTTTTGCGGCCATGAGTGAAGGGGGGAAATGTGGTCAACATCGTATCTTTTCTTCTCGAGGAAGACAAGAAGAGACGACATAATTCGCGCAACGCCGCAACAGATTTTTCGCTCTGTACTGGGAAAAAACAGAGTTTGGGTTTTTTCTTCGCTTGGGTGTACACTGCATGTGATGCTGCGTATGGCTCTGGCACTGGCATTTCGCACGATTCTCTCCTTGCGCTATCGCGTGAAAGTCGAAGGAATTTCGTTATTGCGTAACGGTACACCAGTACTTCTCTTGAGCAATCATCAGGCGTTGGTCGACCCGCAAATTCTCTGCGCGAACGTTTTGCATCATCGTTGGGTGGCGCCCGTGGTCACCGAAACGTTCGCAAAACATCCGTTGCTCGCTCCGTTGTTTCGGTTCGTGGGGGTGGTGGCGGTCGCCGACGGCATGGCGCAAGCGGGTGAAACGGATTACGAAAAAATGTTCGATTCCATTCGCGTCGCACTCGCTTCCGGCAAGAGCGTTCTGTTGTATCCCTCCGGCAACATCGCCGGGCAGGGGTTCGAAGTCATTCTCGGCAAACAGTCGGCGTACCGCACTGTTCGACAGTTGCCGCCGAACGTGCGC
This sequence comes from uncultured Candidatus Peribacteria bacterium, assembly GCA_964636635.1. GTDB lineage: Bacteria > Patescibacteriota > Gracilibacteria > Peribacterales > Peribacteraceae > CAZWVP01. The sequence goes on along the minus strand of CAZWVP010000004.1, from coordinate 23,052 downwards.
GTGGTGTGCGTGCGCATTCGCGGACTGTGGGGCAGCATGTGGTCCCGGGCTTGGCTGGGCCGCACGCCCAATTTGTTTTGGACGTACGCCAAAGCCGCGTGGTACGTGCTCATCAACGCCGTGTTCTTTGTGCCGAAGCGAGAGGTGTCCCTCACGTTTACAGATCTCACCGAAGACGCGAAGCGTCATGCCGGCCGTTCGTTGGAAGAGTTCAACGGGTTTTTGGAGGCATACTTCAACGCGCAAGGGGAAGAGCAGGTGTCGTTTTTGAAGTACGCGTGGTTCTCGAAGCCTCTGCACAGGGAGTTACCCGAGCGCATCGAATACTCTTTGAAGGAATGGCAGCGCGCGCAACCGGTGGATGTGTCTCAAGTGGAACCGGAAGTGAGGGAGTACGTGTGCGCGCAAATTGCCGAAATGCTGAACACGCCGAACGCCACGTACGAACTGCAGACGAATTTGCTGACCGATGTGCACCTGGATTCTCTGTCACTCGCCGAATTGGTGCAGCGCATACGTTCTCACTTTCCGCAGGCGAGCGTGGCGCCTCTCACGAGCATTCGCACGGTGGGGCATGCGTGCTTGTTGGCGCAGGGCATGCTTTCGGGTGAAGAGACGTTGCCGGCCTGCGGTTTCGCCGCGTTGCCGCAAGCCGAAGATTTCATTCGCGTGCGCACCGATTCGTCGCTGCGTACGCAGATGGTCGAAGCGTTGAGTGCGTCTGCTTCGTTGCCGTTTTGCTACGACGCCCGCGGCGGCACGCTTACGCGCGGACAGTTTCTCACGCGGGCCGCGCTCCTCGGCGGACTCATTCGCCGCGAGTGTCCCGGTGAGCGCGTGGGCATCATGCTGCCCGCCCTGCAAGGCACGTCGCTGCTCATTGCCGCTTGCGTGCTGGCCGGTAAAACGCCCGTCATGTTCAACTGGACGGTGGGCTCTTTGGCACTGACGCACTGTGACGAATTGGGAGGAGCGCCGTTCATTCTCACCGCCAAGGCGTTTCTGCCGCAGGTGAAGGAACAACTGCCTCCGCACCTGCTTGCCAAGTGCGTGTGTTTGGAAGATTGGATGAAGCAGGCGACGTTGCCGCGAAAAATTCGCGCACTTCTCGTGGCGAAGTGTCTGCGTTGGTTGCCCGCGCCCGCCAAGCCGAAACACGCCGTCATTCTGTTTACCTCCGGCAGCGAGGCCAACCCCAAAGGCGTGCCGCTCACCGAAGAAAACATTTTGCACTGCTTGGCCGGCACGCTGGATGTGCTGCCCGTCTCTCGCAACGAACGTGTGCTCAGCTTCCTGCCGCCGTTTCACAGTTTCGGTTTCACAGTGGCGACCGTGCTGCCGCTCGTCACCGGTTTGCCGGTGGCGTACACGCCCAACCCCACCGATGCCTCCGCCGTGGCAAAAATGCTGGCGCACACCGGCGCCACGCTTCTGCCCACCACGCCTACCTTTCTGAAAATGCTCCTGCGCGCGGCTTCGCCCGAGCAGCTGGCAACGCTTCGTACCGTGGTTTCGGGTGCGGAAGCTTGCCTGCCGGAAGTCCGTGAGGCCTTTGCCGCCAAGGCGCACCCGGAAGCGCAAATTCTCGAAGGCTACGGCATTACGGAATGTTCGCCCGTCATCAGCATTACGCCGCGCGGCATGCAGGGCGGAGTGGGGAAGTGCATTGCGGGTTTGCGTTGTACGGTGGCCAATCACCAAACGTTGGAGCCCGTGGGTTCGGAGGAAGAGGGCATGCTTTTCGTTTCGGGGCCCAGCGTCTTCGAAGGGTATCTCGGTACCGACCAAGCGTCTCCGTTCGTGGAGCTGGACGAGCAGCGGTTCTACCGTACCGGCGATTTGGGTCGCTTGTCTCCTGACGGTGTCATCACCATAACCGGCCGCTTGAAGCGGTTCCTGAAAATCGGCGGCGAGATGATCAGTTTGCCCGCCATGGAACAGGCGCTGCTGGCGCGCTTCGGTGACCCGGAAGAGGCCGTGCTGGCGGTGGAGGGCACGGAGGACCCCGCGCGCATCGTGCTCTTTACCAGTCGCGACATTCTCTTGGCCGACGCCAATGCGCAGTTGCTCGCCGCGGGGCTTTCCCCGCTCATGAAGTGCGCGGAAGTGCGGCGCGTGGAAAGCATTCCGCTGCTCGGCACGGGCAAGGTGGATTACAAACAGTTGAAGAAGCTCATATGAGTATCGCATTGTTCCGCAACGGCGCGCATGTGCTTCTGGCCGAACCGGACGAGGCGCTTCTGGCCGAAGCTGGACGAGCCGCTCCTGCTTGGAGCGTGGGGGAAAAATCGCCGTTGGGCGTGGTGGGGAGGTATCTCCTTTATAAGGAGTGGGGAGAGTGGCCGCTTTCCAATGTCGACGGCAGTCCGCAGCCTTGCGCGGGCAAGCACTGGTCTCTGTCGCACGCCGGGAATTTCGTAGCGGTGGCCTGGTCGCAGTCGGAAGTGGGCATAGACATAGAAGTGCCGGTTCCACGCAGCGATTTGCTTTGGGCACAGTGGACCGAAGCCGAGTGGCAGATTCTTCGTACTAAAAATTGGTTCAATTTTTATGTTTTGTGGACTGCAAAAGAAGCATTGGTGAAGAAGCTTTCTTGCACACTGGATGGATTGCCGGACATGTGTTTGACCGGTCGTGAGGGTCTCACGCTGTACTTGCGCTTTCGGGGCGAGCAGTACACTGTAGGCGTAGAAGAACAGTCCTCGTACGTTCTGGCTCTGGCCTGATGCACCTGCGTAACTTTTGCCCTTTACGGCCCTCTGCGCTGAGAACGTTCAATGCGCTCGTGCTCACGACGCTCTTTTGGAGCATCTTCTTCGGCGGGTACAAATTCCTCATTAAAAACCTGGCCGCCGATGAACTCGGCCGCTCGGGCGGACATTTGCTGGAACAGGCGTTGCTCTTCTTGAGCATCGGCGGGTTGCTGGCATTTCTGTTGGGCGGCGTGGTGTGCCGGGTATCGAACCTTCGCACCATCGTCATGCGCGATGCTCTGGCCGCCATCGCTTTGGTGCTTTTGCACTACAGCATCGCTTTGGCGTCGTATCCGGCGTTCGCCATCACGTGCATGACCATCGGCCTCTTCTACGGCGTGTTCGCCGTGGTGCGTTCGGTGGCCATCAGCATAGAAATGCAGAAGTCCGGCCTGCGTGACACCGTGGTCAACGGCGTCCCGACCATGGCCTTGATGTTCGGCATCATCGGTGGCGCGTACATGAGCACGACGCTGTACGAAGACTACGGGACGGTGGCATTTTGGGTCTTTGTCGCGCTGCTTTTGTGCATCGTCGGCACCGCGCAATTTCTGGAGTACGAGCCGTATCAGCACCGTTCGTCGGGGCGTCAGGCACTGCGAGACATTTCGCGGCACGTGCTGCCCATTTTGCGCAAAGGTTGGTGCATGCTTTCCGCTTCCGCCACCATTTGGGCAGTCGCCACCATCGTGAGCATCATTTCCATTCCGTATGCCCAGGAGCGTTTCGGCACCAGTGAGTCGACGAGCTCCTTGGTGTTGCTTGCTTCCGCCATGGGTGCCATCGGCGGCAATGCGCTGACGGCGTTGGTGCGACGCAAAGGCTGGTGGTTCGGGTGCGCCGCGTTGAGTTTTTCCGTGTTGGTCATGGCATTTCCGTTCGTCACCACCTCGTTCACCGCGCTTGTCATTCTTTCCATCGTCATTGGCGTTTGTATGGGTGCCGCCACCAACTTGGTCGACAGCGCCTATTTGCACATGCTCTCCGACAACGGTTGGCAGGAGTCCGGTGCCGCGCTTACAGGCCTGCTGCTGAACGCCATTATGGCCGGTTTGCTCGGAGCCACGCATTGGTTGCCGTTCCCGGTGCAGTTTTCGTGTTTGGGCATGGCGGCTTTGCTCTTGGTACTGCCAAGAATACGTGATAATTGGCTTTCTGAAGCCGCTCGGCCATAAAAGGGTCTCGACCATTGCAAAATTGCAAAAAAAGCGTATAAAGTACGGCAACGTTCATGAATACCCCTACCACCAAGGAAAGCGAAGGACCTGTTTCCGTCGACGAACCTCCTCTTTTACGGGGGGCACAGCTGCGTTCGGCGATGAATTGGGTGAACATGGTGGACCCGCCGCGAGAACTCCTCAACGGTCATGCGTTGGAGTATTACTCTTTGCGCGCGAAAGATCTCATTAATCCGGCGGCGAGCGGAGAGTATCCGCATACGCTTTCGGTGGATGAGGTCCGCGCTGCCATCGAAGAAGGTCGTTTGCGACCGGCGCTGCAGCTGGAACGTCCCCTGAAACGCAGCATCGATTTTACCGATAGGCTGCCGTCTCTGGTCCGCATGAATACCGTGCGCGCCGAAGTGCTCACGCGCATTTTGATGGTGGTGGACGGCGTTGAACAATTCGCGGGTCCGGGCAAATTTTACGCTGCGTTCAACAAAGACCCTGGACTGAAACGCGCCTTATATGAAATAAGCTTACGCCAAGGTGCCGATATTTCCGGACGCATGAGCAAAAGATACCCGAACAAAACCATTCACATGGCGGTGAACGTAGGTCAAGAGTCCTTGGAGCACCCGGACTTCGTGCGGCGCACGCTGAGTATTTTGCAGCAGGCAGACGCCAAGCCGGGTACGGTGGGGTTGGAGCTTCTGGAGAGCATTCCTGCCGCCAGCGTGGATGATAACATCGGCAAATTGCAGGCGATAAACGACATGGTACCCACCAGCAACGACGACTGTCCCGACCAGCATTCCGTGCAAAACGCCAACGTGTTGCATGCACACGGTTTGCCCATCGAACGTGTGAAAATAAGCGGCGGATACGTGAAGGGCATGGCCGACGGCAGCGTGGCCCCGGATCAGTACAACGAGCATTTGGCGTGGGCGCTCAGCCGCAAGCCCAAAGGCATTGTGCTCGAGGGGTATCCCGGAGTGCATGCAGGTGTGGTCGGCACGTTGCAGAATGTGGTGTGTCAAATGAAGAAGCTGTGTTTGCATACACAAGGTGTTTTTGAATTCGAAGGCTGTGCGGAGCTGGAAAAGCAGGTATAACTTTTTCTTGTTGAATACATTTTGTATTCAGAATTTCCCATTCGGGTGTAGAGTGAAAAATGTCATATGAGTAACAATTCAACTTCAGTGTCAAGTCCCGAGGACCCGCTCTTACGACTCCCCGCACAAGCGGGGATGCCCACTTCGGTTACGGCACTGCGTGAGGCCGTGAGAAAGCGTCGCGTGGGGTACGATGTGCTTTTGCGCGAGAGCGGGCACTTGTCCGCGTACGATTTCGTGAAGAGTTATCTGACAGTGCCCACGCCTCCCCCGCGCGAGGAGATCCGCAAGAAGCAGTTCATCGCCGCGGTGAAGGATTTGGTGCATGAGCGTTTGGATGCCTCCACCGCGAAGTCGGTCGCTGCGCAACTGGAAAAATACTACAGCGCTTCCACCACCGACCATTTCGGGCCCTTGCACCACCCGTGGGTGTTGCACTACACGATGTTGGCGTCGCTCGTGATGGACGAGCATCCGGATCCGCTGCTGAAACATCACATTTCATTGGCGTATGCGAGCGTGTCGTTCAACAACTGCTATTTTCCTCGCGGCGTCACGTATACCAGTTCGGCTACGCCGGCCGTGCCCGTGCGCATTCCGCTTTTTCCCAACAGCGTCAGTTCGCGGTGCGTGTACAACTTCCGCGCGTACAGCGAAGCGGATTTGCAGAATGCCGCACGCATAGTGGAGCAGGAAAGCGATGCGTTCGGTCGCGAGCGCTTGGGGCACTTCGTGCGGAATATTTTCGGCGGTGTCTGCAAAACGGCTCTGCGTTTTACGGAGCAAGTGACCAAAAGCAATTTTCACTTGTGGCGCGCGGTGCGTTCGGCGTTGGGTTTGCGCAAGGCGGGAGAACTTGTGTACCTCGATATTGAAACGCTCACTGCTCGTTTGCTTGCGGAGCAACACTGTGCGGAACCGACGAGCCGTTTGTACCGCACGCTGTTCGACCCCGCCTACGCGGCATCTTTCCGCAGATTGTTCGCGGATTTGCCCGAAACGTTTTCGTTCGAACGGAAGAAAGGCACGTACCTGTTTTGGCACATCACTCCCGAAGAGCGCCGCGTGAGCCTGTGGCCGGAGGGAGACGATCTGGTCTCCGTCGACGGCACCGTGCGCTTTGCCTGCACACCAGCGGAAATAGCCGAACGTTTGCGCCGGCGCGAACTCATGCCGAGCACGCTCATGACGTTCCTGACTTGCTGTTTCGAGCACGGCCTGCACTGCTTGGGCGGCTTGGGACAAATTACGTATTTGCCGCGTATGCAGGAAGCGTGGATGCAGCTTCTGCAGGAAACGGGGGAGCCGGAAGTGGCACAGAGCATTGCCACGCTTCCCGGCAGACAACTGGGCGGCGAGCTGATTTTGCTCTTCTTGGAACACCGCGACGCCGCGCTGTACCCCGCCACCGTCATGGACGTGCTGCTTTATGCCGACGGCATGACGGGCCAGCTTTTGCGAGAACAAGCGAAAACACTTTCCCTCACCGACGCCTTGGATCCGACTCTGCCCGACGACTATTCCATCGTGTATTCGGGAGAGGAGCGTTCGCCGGAGCTTTCGGCCTTGCGCATGTCCGACGTGTCCAAGGTGTTGCAAGATTCCGGCAAATTGCAGGCCGCGCTTTCCGTGCCTCTGCTTTCGGAATCGCCGGCGCAACCTCGGTCCAAAACCGTGCAGTCCCGACTGCTTCGCGAAAGCGGCAAGCTGCGCATGTTGCCCGCCTTGCGTCGCTTGCTTCTACCTGCGTAGTTACGAAGCCAGGCCGTGTTTGCGCACGTAGGAAACGCTCAGCAAATGCGCGGCGGTACGTTTCAGACCTTCTTCCCAACCGCCTTGGAAGGGCAGGTGAATGATGCGTTCGCAGGCGATGTTGCAGTGCTTCATCACTTCGGCGAGCATGCCCGAAGGCTCCTCGTCTTGTGCCAACACCACCGCCAAATGCGGATTGCGCAGGCATTGCGTGAAGATGGTTTCCACTTCTTGAGCACGTTTTGCGGGGTTCAAGGTGACGACGATGTCGTGGTAGTCCGATGTGGTATGGGACAAGTTCGGCACGTAGTCCCACGCGAGCGGAATTTTGCACTCTTCCGTGAGTGCATACAGCACGTCGCGCCAGCGCTCCAGGTAGTCTTTGATGCGCTGCGAAACATAGGACGTCTGCGGCTCTATTTCGGCTTCGGACGGCTCGGCGCAGAGTTGATCCATCAGCAGTTCCATGTAGTCGATGGTGGCGGGGTCTTGCAAGTCTCCCGGGATGTGTGGACGTTTTTCCAAGTCACGTTTCCACGGAATGACGGATTCATCCGGTGTGCTGATGCCGACGTAACAGGTGTGCGTGGCTTCCATGGCATTGGGATCAGGATATCACCGGTTTTTCCGCGGGCGAAACCGGCGGGACCGGAGCGTGTTCATTCGATGACGCGTGACTGCCCGACAGCAAGCTTTCCACGTTCAGGCCATTCAGGAACTTCTTCAAATTCTTCTTCACCTCGCGACGCTCGGCGCGGATGGGCGGATGTTTTTGGTAGTGCTGCAGGCGCGTGGCCATGCGCTCCACTTCCTTCAATAAGGTTTCAAAAACGGGCTTAAGGGCTTCCACGGTTTCGGCGGGAAACACCTGCCTCGTGCCGAAAGCCGTGCGCACCTGTTCGGCGAATTCCATGAGACGCGGAATGTTCAAGTCTTTTTCCTGCGCCAAAAACAGTTTCATGCGTTCAATGTCCGACACGAGTCCCTGAAACTTGCCGATGACGTGCAAGGAAACGAGTTTTTCCCGAATGCCCGCGGGTTCCTGCGTTTGCAGAAGCGCTTCATGCTCCTGCGCCAGTTTTTCCGCCCACACGTTGAACGGTGCCAGGCCGATGGTGCGCAGGGCCGACACGGCGTGACGCAGGCGTTCACGCACGTCGGCCGACGGGTTTCGTTCGAACTCGTGAGCCGCGCCTTCCACCGCGCGGCGGAAGTAGAGCAGGCGACCTTCTTCCTGAGCGATGCGGCGGTGCAGGGCTTGACGGTCGCGCTGGTTGTAGCCGCTCTTGCCCGTCATTTCCTTGCCGCGTTTGGGTTCTATGCGACCGAGCGCCCCGGTGATGCGCGTCATGACCACCGACACGTTCGGCTTGCCGGTTTTGTCTTCGAACGTCAGAGCTTTCGCCAAAAATTCATACGACTCCGCTTTGTGCTTGTTCGTGCATGAAGCGAGCACTTTCGTCCAGCGGGCGATGGTTTCTTGCGTGTGCGTGCGCAGTTCCGCTTTTCGCTCTTCGGGCGCATTGCGCGTCCACTCTTCGTTGAGAAGCGTCCGCAGCATGTCCAGTTCCGCATGCAGGCCCATCAGCAAGTCTGTTTCTTCGTGGTACGCCGCTTCCTGATGCCAGGTTTTGCGGTAGGCCGAAAGCGCGTTGGGGAAGTATTGGACGGTGCGCAGGTGGAACGCGGCTTCGTCTCCGCTGTGCATTTCGCGCGTGTAGAGCAGTGAGCCCGGCACGCGTGGTTCCAGCGGCTCGATGTGCTCGGCGTGCGGACCCTGCTTCACCACCAACCAACGCATGTTGCCGGGCTCCAAATCTTCCGCGTTGTTCCACAGGTGTTGCAGAGCGGGGATTTTGCTTTTGATGAGAGCCAGCTTGTCCAATTGCGTTTCGGCTTCCTCCCATTCGTCTTTCGTGAGCAAGCCCACGTCGAGCAGTAAATCCGGACGCACCCGGTCGGCACTGGGCAGGCAACCGTCCACCGTCAGGCGTTCGCCGCCGCCGGGCTGTTTCGGAAGCGAACGCGGCACACTCGCTTGGTGCGGTTGGCAGAACAGTTCTTGAAACAGGCGATAGTGTGATTTGGCAAGTTGAAGCCAAGCGGCATCACGTTCGTCGGGCGGCAATTCACGCAAGAGTATGAAGCGTTCATGCCACGCTTCGGCGCCGTATTCGTCGCGCACATCTTGGGTGCTGGCCAAATTTTCCAGTTCCACACGTTGACCGAGCAACGTTTGGATGCGCGTGTGGAAACGGTTTTGCGTGCGGCCGGGCTTGGCTGTGGCCGCTTTGGCCTCGTTGTGAGCGACGGCTGCGGTATTGCGTTCGCGGAGCGTGTCGAAAGAGGAAATGCGCATGGTGGTCGCATACCATACCGCAAACCGTCCCTACGAGACAAAGGGGGAAACGGGAATTAGCGGGAAAACCTTCTGCCACCGCCACTGCTTGAGCGGCCGCCACCGGAACGGCCACCGCCGAAGCGATTGCCTCCACCGCCGCTCGGGCGGCGCGGGCGGAATCCTTCGAAGGTTTCGGGCGGCAGGGAAATGTTCGGTTTGGGCAAATGCGCCGGCAGGGCTCCGCGGGGGAGCGGCTTGCGCATGAGGCGCTCGATGTCGCGAATGTCGCGCACTTGGTCGGGCGTGGCAAAGGCGATGGAACGGCCTTCGCGGCCGGCTCGACCCGTGCGGCCGGAGCGGTGCACGTAGTCGTCGGGAGCGGCGGGCAAGTCGTAGTTCACCACCATGGCGATGTTCGTGACGTGAATGCCGCGCGACGCGATGTCGGTGGCAACCAGTACGCGGTACGTGCCGCGCTTGAACCCTTCCAAAGCTTCGCGGCGCTGGGCCAACGAACGGTTGCTGTGAATTTCCGCCGCGGCGTGCCCGAGGGCTTTCACCTGTTGCATGATGCGCTTGGCGCCGTGCTTCGTGCGGGAGAACACCAACACCGAGCCGGTTTCTTCCGTGAGCAAGTGTGCGAGCAGCGAGAGTTTTTGGTCTTTCTGCACCATGAAGAGTTCATGCGACACCGTGGACGCACCCGTGCCCGGAGGCGCCACTTCTATTTTCAACGGCAAGCGCATTTGCGTTTGCGCCAACTGCAGAATTTCCTTCGGCATGGTGGCGGAAAAGAGCATGGTCTGGCGTTCCATGGGCACGTACGAAAGCACGCGGTCGATTTGCGGTTTAAAGCCCATGTCGAGCATCATGTCCGCTTCGTCGAGCACGAGCACGTTCACTTCCTTCAGGCTCACCGTGCGGCGTTCCAAGTGGTCGTTCAGGCGGCCGGGAGTGGCCACCAAAATGCGCGGGTTGCGGCGCAGGTCTCCTCGTTGCTTTTCCATGCTGGCGCCGCCGACGAACACCGCGATGCCAATGTGCAGCGGGCGAGCCAAGCGTTCCAACGATTCGGCGATTTGGTAAGCCAGTTCGCGCGTGGGAGCCAAAATGAGCGCTCGACCCGGAGACTGGAACAACCTCTGCACCAACGGAATGCCGAAGGCGAAGGTTTTGCCCGTACCCGTTTGGGCGATGCCCACGATGTCTTTGCCGGCCACGCCCGAAGGGATGGCTTGCAACTGAATGGGGGTGGGGGTCTGGAGCTTGTGTTTTTCCAGCAGCGTGAGGATTTCGGGAATGATGCCGAGTCCTTCAAATGTCAAATGTTCGGTTTCCATGTAGCCCAAGCATACTCCTGCGAACAGGGAATACCAGCATTTTGTTGGATAATAACATTTTGCACCCTTGTAGTTTTGCGTCAAATCCCTACACTGCCCAACCCCTCTTTTCTGCATTTGTATCGCAGCAAAGGAGTGGGAAATCTGATTTTTCACAACGTCGGCTAACCCTTTTTTCTACAGACGGAGGTGTTTCGTGAATGTTCGAACATTGTTGATTGCATTGGCGACGATCGTGTCGTTGCCGATGGTGGCCTGTGCGGAGGAGCACGGTCACGGTGCGCTTACTTGGAATGGCCCGGTGAACGGTATGCAGTACTTGGCGACGGCGCTCTTTGCCGTTGCCGTATTGCACACCTTCATGGTGGGCTTTTTCAAGAGCTGGGCTCACCACTTTCCCGAAGGCAGCATGATGGAGAATCTGTTGCACTTGCTGGGAGAAACCGAAGCCGTCTTCGTAATGTGGGCCGGGGCTCTGTTTATGGGTCTGGCCTCACTCGGTGGATGGAGCCAAGCCGTGGCCTACGTCGGCAGCCTCAATTATACGGAGCCGAAATTCGTCTTCGTCATCATGACGATGGCGGCGACGAGACCTGTAATTGAGGTGGTGGATGCTTGCATTCGCTCCTTCGGCGTCGGCTTACGGAAAGTGCTGCCGTTTCTCACCGAGGCACAAGCCTTTCTCATCAGTGCGTTGGTCGTCGGGCCGCTACTGGGGTCGTTTGTTACGGAGCCCGCGGCCATGACGGTCACGGCGCTCGTGCTCTACCGCCAGTTTTTCAGTCGGTCCGGCGTGAGTCAGTGGTTCATGTACTGCATGCTGGGTACGTTGTTTGTAAACGTTTCCATCGGCGGGGTTCTCACGAATTTCGCCGCGCCGCCCGTGTTGATGGTAGCGGCGGTTTGGGAATGGAGCATTGAGTACATGATGCGTAATTTCGGCTGGAAGGCCGTGGTCGCCGTTGTCGTCAACGCCGCAGTCGTTGGATGGAGCTTCCGCAAGGAGCTCGCTGCACTGCAGTTGCAAGACGATAGCGACCGACACGATGCCGGCGCGGGGGCCATGCCCGTGCCGTGGTGGGTCAAGTTGGTTCATCTCGGGTCCATGGCCATGGTGGTGCTTACGGCTCACCATGCGGATGTGTTTCTGGGTGTGTTCGTGTTTTTCTTGGGTTTCTGTGCCGTAACACGGGAATTCCAAGAGCCGTTGAAGTTGAAGGAATCGATGTTGGTCGGCGGGTTTCTAGCCGGTCTCGTCACTCTGGGTGGCCTGCAGAGCTGGTGGCTGCAACCGTTGCTTGCCATGCTCGGGGAGTTCCCGTTGTTCGTCGGTTGTACCGGCCTTACCGCAGTCACCGACAACGCGGCGCTCACGTTTCTCGGCAGTCAGGTGGAAGACCTAAGCGAAGGCATGAAGTACGCTCTGGTCGCGGGTGCGGTTACCGGCGGTGGCCTCACGGTCATTGCCAACGCGCCCAACCCGGCCGGGTACGCCGTGCTGAACCCTGCGTTCGAGCAGAAATTTAAAAACGGGATTAGTCCGTTATGGTTGCTCGTCGCAGCCACGCCGCCGACCGTCGTGGCATTCGTCTGTTTTTGGTTTTTACCCCGTTAAAGAGAGGAGGGTTTCCGATCGTGAAGGATTTGCTCCGCCCTTTGTATCGGCGAAGCCGACGGCTGCTTGGTTCACCCAGGCAGCCGTTTTTGTCATGCTCCGTGCACCGCCACGTAGGTTGCCACCACCGCGGCGGTTTCCCCCCTCAGTACCAGCGGTCCGAGCGTGGAAAACGTCAGTCCGTACTCTTTGGCGAGAGCGACTTCTCGTTCGCTCCAACCGCCTTCGGGGCCTATCCAGAGGACGGAGCGGGGAGCGGGGAGCGGGGAGTGATCAGATACGTGCTCTTTGCTTTCCGTGTGATAGAAGCAGTGCCGATCATTCGCATTGCACATCTTCAACGCCTGCTCCATCGTCATAGGTTCCGTAATCTCCGGCACGCGCCCGCGACCCGAAAGTTCCGCGGCTTCCGCGGCAATTTTCACGAGTCGCTCGTGCTTGAGTCCGGTTTTAATGGTGCGGTCGGTGAGCAGGGGCACGATGCGCGTGACGCCGACTTCGGTGGCTTTTTGCACCACCCACTCGAAGTTTTCACGTTTCAGCAGCGCGCAACAGAGTGTGACGTGCGGCAAATGCGCGTCGGCGCAGACACGTTCATCGATGATCGTGAGACGCACTTCCTGCGGCGAAATTTCCGCAATGTCGCATGCGTACTCCTTGCCCGTGCCGTCGCAAACCGCGATGCGTTCGCCGGGGCGCAGTTTCAAGACGCGACTCGCCTGATGGCAGACGGCTGCGTCCGAAATCGTCAACGTGTCGCCCTGCGCGTGCCATGAGGTGAAAAAGCGATGCACTTTCATGATCTACGCGTCGGGGGATTCGGCTTTCTCTTCCACCGAGCGTGAAACGCGGTACGCGAAGGTCACGTCGTCGCGCTTGCGGAATTCGGCCAACATGCGTTGCGTGATGCGCGAACCCACTTCGCGGCGGTCGCCCACGGGCACGCTGAAGCGCAGCGTCATTTCCACGCCGTCCGTCACCGGTTCCACGAACACTTTGCCCGCGCTCGGTTCGTGGGGCACGAAGTAACGCCAAGTGCGTTGGGCGTGCTGCAGGCGTTCCTGTTCCACGTATGCCGCGGTTTCCTCGCGGATGATGGTTTCCAACAAGGGCTTCACCGCCTCCCAATTGCTTTCGTAGGTCAGCGTGAAGCGCAGTTCCGCTTTCGCAAAGTCGGACGTGGTGTTGTGGTTCGTGACGGGATGAATGAGAAAGAGGTTGTTCGGAATGAAGAGCACGCGGCCGGTGCGTTCCAGCACGCTCGCCGGCGGCAGACCCACTTCAATGATGACCGTGCGCAGAATGGAAATGTCGATGACGTCGCCCGTGATGCCCTGCAGAGAAATGCGATCGCCTTTGGTGAACAGTTGGTTCTGGATGATGGTCATCCAACCCAGAAACGCTTTGATGACGTCTTGGAAGGCCAACGTGAAACCCGCGCCCACGATGGCGAAGGCGGCGCTTAAGTTCGGGTACGTCCAGAGCAAGCTGCCGACGATCCACAAACCGGTAACCGTGTAGAGCACGAAGCTGAAGAGCTTCATGATGACGTAGCGTCGCTCTTTCTGCGGAATTTGCGAGAAGATCAACGCTCGCAGCAGCCAGTTCACCAGCCAAACGCAGAGTAGGGCGAAGGCGTATTTCCCCAACGTGAACACCGTTTCGAATTGTCGCATTTGCTGTTGACGGTCCAAAAGCGCGAGGCGGTCTTGCTGCAGCAACAGGAAGTTCTGCAGTGCGGCGAGGCGCTCTTCCAGCACGGCTTTCTTCGCGAGCAATTCCGCGTGCGTTTTGGTGAGGCGGTATTCGTCGGGCAGGAGTTGCGTGCCCGTGCCGACGGAAGGTCGCAGGTAGTACGTTTGTTCCTCTTCTTCCAGGAGGTCTTTGTCCACCTGACGCTCTTCCTGCTGGTCTTGCAGCGTTTTCACGAGCGTGCGCAGGCGGTCGACGGTTTTCGGCAAATCGGTGGCGGTCTGCGTCGGTTCCTGAGGTACGGCGTCCGCCAAGGCCTGCAGCTCGTCGTCTATTTGGTTGCGAATGTTCTGACGTTCTTCGGCGATGCGTTTTTGCAAATACGAATTGTTGGGTAAGGCCAGAAGCTGCTCGTACAAGTTTTCCAGCACCGCGCTTTCCACTTTTTTCGGTGCGGCTTCCGTTTGAGCGAACGCGGGCACCGCCAGAGCGAGTATGCAAGATGCCGTCAGCAGACGAAGACCGAAGCGGTACATGGTATCAGTGTGGAGGAGCAGGGATGAGGTGGGCAAGTGTTCAGTTGTTTTTGGCGGCCGATTCCCACTTGGGATTGGAGCCGAAAATACGCAGCATTATGCGATACGCTTGCGCCGCGTCTTGGCGCTTGCCGGCCTTGGCGAGACCCACGGCGTAGCGCTCGTATGTGCTTTGGAATTCCGTCATTTCTTCCGGTGAAAGATACTCTTTGCGCCAAGCCAGCAGGTAGTGCAGCACGGCGCTTTCCATGTTGCCGAGTCGCACCTCGTTTTTGGCGATGCTCAAATCGAAGAAATGGTCCGGCTGGGTCACGCCTTTGGCTCGGTAGATGGCATTGGCATCGGCGTAGCGCCCGAGGCTTTCGTAAATGAGCCCCAATTCCCTGGTGACGTTCGTGCGCTTGGGAGTGCGTTGAATGATGTTCTTGTACACGTTTTCCGCTTCCGCCGTATCGCCGGCCGCAAGCAGCGTGCGGGCGCGCAGCAAGTCCAAATAATTCAAGCGCGCCGGTTCGTAGGCTTCCGTCACCCGGTAATCGCCGACGAAGTGGCGCTTGTCCCAGTAGTCGTCGGGCACGTCGTTTTTCAAAATCAGATCGCTCCAGAAGCGTTCATCCATCATGCCGTTCGAACGCGCGTAGAAGAATTCTTTCAGGTACGAGGTGCCGTTTGCGATTTGGATGTCTTTCTCGCTCAGTTTCAAAAGTTGCTGCGGCCGCGTGAGCAGCAGTTCCACCATGGTCGCTTGGTCTTCGTCCACGCCTCCCAGTTTTCCGTAGAGCGAGACGTACCCTTGCGGTCGCGAAATGTCTTCTTGTCGGTGCATGAGACGAATGGCCTCCAGCCCGTTGCCTTTGCGTATTTCCGTCGGCAATGCGCCCCACTTGTTGCGCGCCCAGTCGGAATTTTCGTCGAACAAACCGCCGTCGTTCAAGTCGGCCAAGTGGAACAATTCATGGTGAAAAACGAATTCCGAAGACGTGATGGCGATGCTTGAAGTGTTCGGCAAAAATCCCCCGAACGCTTCGCCTTCCACTTGCCAGTCTTGCAAGAGGTACACGGTTTTCAAGCCGGCGTTGCGAATGTAGAGCGGCGGGTACTTGCGCAGCCATTCGTTCAAATTGTGCAAGTGCACCGGCAGTTCTTCGTCCGGAAACGGAGTCACTGCTATGTCGTAGGCGGAGTGCAGGCGTTCGTCGTCTTCCGTAACGATGTCGATGGCGTATTTTTCTTCTATGCGTTTTTTGAGTGTTGCCAACGTGCGGGAGATTTCCGCGGACGGTATGGACATGATGGCGGATGCAGGCGCTTTCGGAGCCGTCTTCCATTGGCTGATGAGTTCTTGATGGTACGCGAACACCGCCGGGTACAGCACCGAACTCACCACCACCAAGCACGGCGAGACCGAGAAGGCGCTAAGCAGCCAGGCCAGAATGTGGTGTTTTGGGTATTTCAATCTCCTTATTATAGCACCGTCCCGGGGATTGCACAAGGATTGAATGGCTTAGACAAGCCTTTGATTACCCGCGGCGTGAGTGCCTGCCACCCAGCCCGTCGTCCAGCAAATTTGCAGGCTGAAACCGCCTGAGGGTCGGTCGAAATCGAGGATGTCTCCCACCAAAAAGAGGTTGGGGAACAGTTTCGATTGCATCGTGGAAAACTCCACTTCTTTGAGGCTGACGCCACCGCCCGTCACCACCGCTTTGTCTTCTCCCAGCAAACCCGAAACCTCCATGGGCAGGGCTTTGAGCAGCCCGGCGAAGCGTTGTCGCTCCTCGCGGGTGAGGCGATACAAAGGGGTTTCGCCGTCAATGTTCGCCAGTCGCAGCAGCACATGGCCCAATTTCGGCGGTACCAATTGGCCGCAGTGGTTCTTGATGAGTTTGTTCTGCCCCTCCGTAAAGGAGGCCAGAACCATCCTGTCCACGGCGCCTTCGTCCAGAGCGGGGAAGAGGTCCAGCGCGAGTGAAACGGGTCCGTGCTTGAGGAGTGCGCCGATGCCCTTGCTCATGTTGAGCACCAGCGGCCCGCTTAAGCCGAAGTGCGTGAAGAGCAGTTTGCCCGCGCGTGCGTCGTGCGTTTTGCCTTGTTGCGACACGCTCAGCTTCACACCCTTGAAGCTGACGCCGGAAAGTTCAGGCACCCAGCGGTCCTTCAGCGTGACCGGCACCAGTGCGGGGTCCGGTTGCGTGACGGTGTGTCCGAGCTCTGTGAGCCATGGGAAGGCGTCGCCGGTGGAGCCGGTTTCGGGACGAGATTTTCCACCCGTGGCCAATACGTAATTTTTCGCTTTAATAAAGCCAGAATTATGTACAACTTTTGTGATCAATTTGCCGGATTTCTCCACCCCAGACACGGGGCATTCCGTGCGCACTTCCACGCCGTGTTTCGCCATGTAGCGCACCATCGTCTTGTGCACGTCTTCCGCTTTTTCAGTCACGGGGAACGCGCGCTTCTCGGCTTCCACTTTTATGGGTAGCCCCCGTTCGGCGAAGAAATCCACCGTCGCCTGCACATCGAACTGCGCGAAACCCGAAAACAGACATTTGCCTTTTTTGCCGTACTTCTCGGTGAGCAGGTGCGCATCGAATTCGGCGTTGAGAATGTTGCAACGGCCGCCGCCCGTTATGAGTAATTTTTGCCCGAGCGTGGCGTTTTTTTCCAGCAACACCACCCGTGCCCCCAGCTCGGCCGCGCGTCCCGCGGCCATCATGCCGGCAGGCCCTCCGCCGATGACGGCTACGTCGTACAAGTCGTCTTTCATCGCTCCGAGACTATCATATTCGCGGCATATGTGTTGACTTGCATGGGGGAAAGCCATGTAGTGTGGACTCACTCATTTCCCTGCAGCCCATGAAACAACAATCATTTTGGACATCGGTGTGTGTCGCACTTTTACTTGTCGCCACAGTTGGTTTTGGCATTGCCTTGGCAGCCGGCCCGGCTGAAGTCGATATTGCCGACGGTGAATTTTCCAGCACGAAAGGGTGGGTGAAGAAAATCGGCGAAGCGGTCGGCGTCGGCAAGTACACGGTAAAGTATATCAATCGCAAGCAGATCACGTTCAAGCAGGAACACTGTCCGGACGGTTACGTATTGGTGGGCGGCGGTGAGAATGGCGAACGCGTCATTGTGACCCAGCAAGATCACAAGGATCCAGTGTATTCGGCAGACGTGGTCGACTTGACGATCACCGGCGAGGCCGCCATCGATCCCGTGCAATACGAATCCATACCGCCCGACATTCGCCCCGCGGTCTTGCCGCCCGTGCCGGCGGTTCAGGTTCCCGGTGCACCTCCGGCGGTTCCCATGCGTCCGGCTTTGAGCTACACGAAAGATGATTTCAACGGCGAGTACTACTTGAATTTGCCCATTCAGCCGATGTCATTCGCCATGAAGAAGTCGGCTACGCTCAGCGACGGCAACACCTACGCTCGCACGCCTGAAATGGACATCATGGTCATGTCTTTCCCGGCTAAAACGTTCCAAAAGATCGTTCTCTGCAAAAAGAAGAAATGCGGCGAGGAAGAGGGTGAAGCCGGTGGTTCCACGGGCGGGGATTTCGGCAGTAGCAGCAGCGAGAACTGTTTCGAATCTTCTTCGTCCTGGTCTGATTCTTCGGAATCGGATTCTTCTTCAAGTGAATCGTCGTACTCATCCGACTCTTCTTCCAGTGAATCATCGTCGGATTCCTCAAGCTCCAGCGACGCGTATTCTTCCGCTTGGTCATCGGAATCTTCATCCGCTTGTGCCTGGTGGGATTGGTACTGCAACGCCGGCAGCTCTTCTTCCGAGTCGTCTTCGTACGGTTGGTCGAGCTCCGAATTTTCGTCCGATTCTTCGTCATCTTCGTCGGAGGACTGGAACAGCTCTTCCGTTTCTTCCGAGAGCTGGCAGTCGTCTTCGTTCTAAATTCGCGTTCATTCCAAAAAAGGCGACGGGTGCTCCGTCGCCTTTTTTTCATACGGTCTATTGCCTCACCCGCAGCATGCCCATCATGCCATTCGTCAGGTGTTCGGCGATGTGACAGTGGAACATCCAATCGCCGGGGTTGCTGAAGTCAAACAGCAGATCTGCCGAGGAGCCGGCCGGAATATGCACGGTGTCTTTCCATACGAGGTTTTCCGTCGGCTTGCCGTCCATGCTCAGCACCAGAAAGCGCTGTCCGTGAAAATGCATGGGGTGCTGCATGGGGTGGGCGGAGGTCTTGTCGTTGATGATGCGAACTTTGGCTATGTCTCCTTTGGTAAATTCCCAGAGGATGTCCATATTTTTTTTGCCTGTTTCTTCATCGACCATTTCCCATTTCAGCATGTCTCCGGGCATGTTCGCGTTCATCATGTTGTCTTCCCATTCTATGCCATCATGCAGTTCCTCGTTCATCATGCCGCCATGACCCATGCCCATGCCGTTCATCATGTTTGTGGAAATGGTGAGTCGCAGGGTTTTGTCGACGGGTTTTTCAAAAGATGAACGAAACGCATCGATGTCCGTTTCTACATCGTCGTTCGAACGCAAGGCGGTGAATGCGGAGGCATACGAAGGGGTGGCTGGCTCATCGCTTACGACGATGGTGCCCAAATCCGCCGTGCGGATGGGGCTTGCATGATGAAGCGCATACGTGCCGGATTGTTCAAAGTACACGTCGACAATGCCGCGTTCCGCCGGGCCCAAAGTGAGGCTGTCAACGAATGTTTCTCGTTCGTACCGTCCCACGTCCGAACCGACGAGTTTCATTTTTGCTCCCGGAATCTGCAAACGGAAAGGTCGCGCGCTGGCGACGTTCGTAAAGTAGAAACGTATGACGGAACCCTTCGGTACGGTTCGTTTGAAAGAAGTATCGCCGTTGACAAGCAGGGTGTTGCCGAACCTGCCCATCATGGCAAAATTTGCCGTTTTGGAACCGTAGGGGACGATCGTGCCGTTGTCATTCAGCAGCAAATCATCCAACACCACCACTTGCGTATCGTTCACGGGCGCATAGGCCTCTTGGCTTTCGGGCAGAACCAGCAAGTTTCCGTACAATCCCATATCTTGTTGAATATCTTCACGGACATGCGGATGGTACCAATAGATGCCTTCATCCGGGAAAACCACCGTATAGCGGAATGAACCGTTCGGTTGAATGGCTGCTTGCGTCACGTCGGGAATGCCGTCGTTGCTGTTTTCCAGGCGAATGCCGTGCCAATGAATGGTCGTCGGCATATCTATGGAATTCGTCACATCGACGGTGATGGTGGTGCCTTGTTTCGCGCGGATCATGGGACCGGGAATTTGACCGTTGTAACCGTACATCGCCAAGGACGTCTCTCCGATGGTTTTTTTCACCAGCATGGGTTGCAGGGTGATGGTTTGCCCTTCGGTCACTTCGATGATTTCCGATGGCTTGGCTTCGGGCAGAGAAGAGATGTCGGTTGGTCTGCCCAGGAAGACCGCTTCCTCATTGCCGGGATTCTGCATGCCGCCGTGATTCATGCCTCCCATATGCCCGCCCATTGTGTCGTTTTCGGCAACGCAGGCGGTGAGTGTGAGGAGAGCGGAGCCGATGAGGAGAATGCGAGCAGTCATATGGAGAGTGAGGAGGAAAAATGAATGGATCATGCTTCGACGCAAGGAATGGATGGATCAGAAACGCAATTCTCCACAGGGGGCTTTCCGCGCTCGGGGCACGTCTGGGAGAACAAGCAGGCGTCATCGGATAGCGATTGCAGCTGCTCTGCCACTTGTCCATCTGTAGCACCGTATGTCAGCAGAATCTGATCCAAATCTTGGAAGATGTAAGCGGGATTGAGCGGCTGCTGAGTACCGTTGATAAACATTTGCCAGAGTTTCGCGTCTTCGTTGCAAAGAGATCTGCCACTTTTTGGAGCTAGTTCGGCCGAGCGGAGCGGAGATTGATCATCGAGGGTGATGCACTCGTTCGTGGCGCTGATATCAATTGCATTCAAGAATTCACCAAGGGATTGCCCGGCCTTGTGCCGATGGATGACAAGGCCATTCCCGTCATGGAGATGTGGATTTGTCTCTTTTTCTGGGTCGTTCGATTCCTCATCCAGCATATACTTCCCTGCAGAAAGATCGATTTTTTGCCCTTCTACCCACATCGCCAGATCGGCATGCGTGTGGTTCGGATCGGGATTCACGGCGGAGAACACGGCGGGATTCCGTGGTCCTTCGACGATGAGTTCGCCGAGCGCACCGCGATCCACGGAGCGCGTCAGACTGTGATCGACAAGTAAGTAGGTACCGGGGACATCGACCGTGAACTCCACGACGGCAGCCCCTCCGGCGGGGATGATGGTTGTCTGCACATTGCGCAGCGGCGGGGAGGTGATATCACCTTCGGGATACACTTTGTCGAATACTGTACCAATGACATGGAAATTCGATGAGACGAAGCCGCCGACGCCGACGTAGAGACGAATGCGTTCGCCGACGTTTGCCCGAAGTGCGCCGCTTCCGGCGAGTGCGCCCGTCCGCCCGTTGAAGATGAAGTACTCGGGATTTTCGGCAAGAAGCTTCTTACGCGAGAATTGCTGACGCCCTTTTCTTCCGAGTGCGCCGGATGTATAGAGTTCCCCCTGCATGACGTAGAACTCTTTATCGACAGGTTTTAAGCCTTTCTTGGGTTCTACGATGATGAGGCCGTACATGCCATTCGCGATGTGGGTTGGTACATGGGGACTCGCGCAGTGGTAGACGTATACCCCGGGGCGGTTTGCAGTGAAACGGAAGATCTTCGTCTCACCGTCTTTCACCTGTGTCAGTACCGAGCCACCGCCGGGCCCCGTGACTGCGTGGAGGTCGATGGAGTGGGTGGCGTGGCCTTCTGCAGCATGTTCTGCGCCGCTATCTGCATGCGCGTCTGCCGTCTTGCCGCCATCTGCAAGAGCAGCTGGAACGAGATCGAAACTGATGTCTTGAAATACCTCTTTTTCCGCAGCATGGGTTAGTTGTACCTCCACGGTGTCACCCTCTCGGACGCGCAGGAGAGGGCCTGGCACCGTGCCGTTGTAGGTCCAATACTGATAGGTCGTGCCGGGAGCAAGTTCCGAGACGATTTCTCGGGTTTCCAGCTTGATCACAACTGTCCCATCGGCATTGCGCGTGAGGGGAGAGGAGAGATTAGAGGCATGGAGGCTGATTTCGGGTAGGTTTTGGCCTGCAGATGATATGTCTGTGGTTTCTGCGCTACTGAGTTTGGCGAAGCCGAGGAAGAGTGCAGTGAAGCCTATGGCCATGAGAACCGGGGCAACGTCCGAGAGCCAGTTGCGCTTTGTGGGGTGGAAGCCCTTCAGGAGCAGTGAGTTCGTCACGACTGCCACCGAACTGAACGCCATGGCGAACCCTGCCAATTCAGGTCGCAATACAATGTCCCAATGCTGAAAGGCGCGTGCGGCGATGGGAATGCCGATGACATTGAAGAAGAGCGCGAAGAACATGTTCTGATGAATTTTGTTCACGGTGGCGCGGCTGAGTTTGATCGCGGTCACGACTTCCCGCAGATCATTCTTCACGAGCACGATGCCGCCCGTTTCCATTGCAATATCCGTGCCGCTGCCCATAGCAATCCCGAGATCGGCTTGGGCAAGAGCTGGACTATCGTTAATACCATCGCCGACCATGGCGACGCGTTTCCCTTGCTCCTGTAGCATCTTCACTTCGCTTGCTTTTTGCTCTGGCAGTACCTCTGCCAACACATTCTGGATACCCAAATTCCTGGCGATGGCTGCTGCTGTTCTCTTGTTATCTCCCGTCATCATATAAACTTCAATGCCTATCGTTCGCAGCCGCTCAATGGCTTCCTTCGTCGTCTCTTTGACCGTGTCCGCGACAGCCACGATGCCGAGCACACGTTTCTCATCGGCTAGAATCATTGTTGTCCTTCCTTGTTCCTCCAACGCCGTCATTTTTTCCTCCATCTCCTGCACCGCAATCTGAAACTTCTCCATGAGTTTTCTGTTACCAAGGAAATACTTCTTCCCCTTGATTGATGCCTCAATGCCATGACCTGGAATAGCGTTGAATGATTCAACGGTATTGAGTGCTATTCCTGTTGCCTTGGCGTGATTGACGATGCTCTCTGCCAGTGGGTGCTCTGACCCCTGCTCCAAGCTTGCAGCCAGTTGTAATAGCTCATCTTGTGACCCATGGAGCGCAACGACATCGGTTACCTCAGGCTTGCCTTTAGTCAGAGTGCCTGTCTTATCGAACACAATGGTATTGATTCGCTTTGCAGCCTCTAGTGGCTCTCCTCCGCGAATAAGAATGCCGTTTTCCGCTCCCTTTCCCGTAGCAACCATGATGGCCGTGGGAGTCGCAAGTCCCAAAGCGCACGGACACGCTATAACCAACACAGAGACTGCGGAAAGCAGGGAGAAGGTAAAGCCCGCTCCGATAAACATCCAGACTCCGAAGGTGAGAATCGCAATGCCTATGACTGCGGGTACAAACCACGAAGAGACCCAGTCCGCAAAAGCCTGAATGGGTGCTTTGGATCCCTGTGCCTCTTCCACGAAGCGGATGATTTGTGCCAATGCGGTGTCGCTGCCGATCTTCTCTGCTCTGAATTCGATGCTGCCATTCCCATTCATCGTCGCGCCAAAGACACGATCTCCGTCTTTCTTTTCGACGGGAATGCTCTCGCCCGTAAGCATCGATTCATCGACGGATGTAAGTCCTTTCATCACCGTGCCATCGACGGGGATTTTTTCACCCGGCCTGACGACGACAATATCTCCTACCACA
>CAZWVP010000003.1:30516-35677 GCA_964636635.1 uncultured Candidatus Peribacteria bacterium | reverse complement strand
GGAGGAGGGTATAACGCACATGGAAAAACTGCTCGGCGTGCAGAACATTTACACCGACCGCGGTTTCGAAGAAGTGCACCACATTGAACAGGCGCTCCGCGCTCACGCCATTTACCAAGCGGACGTGGACTACGTGGTGAAGGACGGCGAAATCATCATCGTGGATGAATTCACCGGACGTTTGATGCCCGGCCGCCGCTACGGCCACGGTTTGCACCAAGCCATAGAAGCCAAGGAAGGCGTGGCGGTGCAACGCGAAAGCAAGACGCTCGCCACCATCACGTTCCAGAACTACTTCCGCTTGTACGCGAAGTTGGCCGGCATGACGGGTACGGCGAAAACCGAGGAAGAGGAATTCGAATCCATTTACAAATTGCGCACCATCGTCATTCCCACGCACCGCCCCGTGAAGCGCGCGGACGGAGCCGACGCCGTGTACCGCACGGTGCTGGCGAAGTTCACGGCCGTGGCGAAAATCGCGAAGGAGAAACACGCCAAAGGACAACCCGTGCTTATCGGCACCACGTCCATCGAGAAGTCGGAAGCGCTGTCGCGCTTGCTCACGGACATGCAGGTGCCGCACGAAGTGCTGAACGCCAAACACCACGAACGTGAAGCCGAAATCGTGGCGCAGGCGGGCCAGAAAGGCGCGGTCACCATCGCCACGAACATGGCCGGTCGCGGTACGGACATCAAACTCGGCGCAGGCATTGCCGACTTGGGCGGCTTGGCCATTCTCGGCACCGAACGCCACGAAGCCCGTCGTATAGACAACCAGTTGCGCGGTCGTTCCGGACGCCAAGGCGACCCCGGCGAATCGCTCTTCTTCGTTTCCATGGAAGACGAACTCATGCGTTTGTTCGGCGGCGAGCAGTTGAAGTCGCTCATGCTCCGCCTGAACGTGCCCGACGACGTGCCGCTGGAAAACGCGCTCGTGTCGCGCAGCATCGAGAGCGCGCAGAAGCGCGTGGAAGGACGCAACTTCGACATTCGCCGCCATGTGGTGCAATACGACGACATTCTCAACAAGCACCGCGACATCATTTACAAGCGCCGTCAGAAAATTCTCGTTCGTTTGGCCGAGCAGGAAGCGGGACAAACCGAGGAAACGCCGTTGCTCGCGCAACCGCTGCACGAAGACGTGCGCCGGGCACTTGTGAAAGAAACGGAAGCCATGGTGCTCGCGTTGAATTTGGGCCAAGACCCCGGCGAGTGGAACCTCGAACGCATCAATGAAGTAGTGGCAGGGTTGCACCCCGAACTCATGCTCAGCGGCGATTTGCAACGCTTCGCCGATGCCGAGGCCTTGAAAGACCATTTGGAATCGTTGGTGCTGGAATTGTACGAGAGCAAATGCGCCGCCGTAAGCACCGAAACCGTGGCGCAAGCCGAACGCGTGGTGACGTTGCGCGCCATAGACACGCACTGGATGGAGCACATCGACACCATGGCGCACCTGCGCGAACAGGTGGCGTTCTCGGGCTACGCGCAACGCGATCCGCTCATCGAGTACAAAGACCAAGGCTTCCGTCGTTTCCAGCAGCTTCTGGCGACCATCGAATCCACCATCGCCCGCGTGCTGCTGCAGGCCGATTTGCGCGCCTTCCAGCCGCAGATAATCTTGCAACAAGCGGACGAAGAAATGGAAGATTTGCGCACGAACGAAGGACAAATTTCCGCCGAGTTGGAAGAGACCGGCGTCACGAACGCGCCTCTGCCGCCTTCTTCGGGGGGTGGCGACGTACTGCGCGTGCAGAGTCCGCCGCGCGGCCCCGCCAAGCCCATGCCGAAAGTCGGCCGCAACGACGAATGCCCGTGCGGTTCGGGAAAGAAGTACAAAAAGTGCCATGGGCAAAATGAATGAGGCCATCATCGGCCACCGCAGCGTGCTTGAAGCCTTGGAGCAAGACATTGCCACCGACAACGTTTCGCACGCGTACTTGTTTTCCGGTGCGGCCAGCCTGGGAAAAATGACCGTCGCTCATTGGTTCGCGCGCACGCTTTTGTTGCGGAACGCCGCGGACCCCAAGCAAGCGCTCACGGAGTTGGAGCGTCTCACTCATCCCGATTTGCTGGTGATGGACCAGTTGTGGATGGAGGAAGTGTGCGACGACTGGGACGTGATAAGCCGCAGCAGCAACGTGCCGCAAATGCACCGCAGCAAAAAGCCCGCCGCCAAAACAGACACCATCAGCATCGACGACATTCGCGCATTGCAGGAACGATTGTACGAAAAAGGCACGGGGACGTACCGCTGCTGCATCATTCGCAAAATGGAACGCATGCAAGCGGCCGCCACGAACGCCTTTCTGAAAATTCTCGAAGAGCCGCCGCCGGGGTTGGTGTTTCTGCTCACCACCGAAGCCGAAAACGAATTGCTGCCCACCATTCTTTCGCGCGTGCGCACGCTGCACCTGCACCGCGTGCAAATGAAGGAACTGACGCCGCTGCTCAAAGGCATGGACGACACGGATGCCGGTTTCGTGGCGCAAATAGCCCAAGGCGCGCCCGGCGTGCTCATGAGGCTGCGTGACGACCCCGACGCGTTGCGGGAACAGAAAATGCTGGCCGCGCAGGCGCACGGTTTTTGGGCGGAAGGCAAACTGCTCGCCCGCATGAAAGGCTTGGCCCCTTTGGCGGAGCGCGGCCGCGAGGCAGACTCGTTCCTCATGCACTTGTTTCTCGCCGCGCGCGAACGCGGCGTGCACCAAACCTACTACAAACCGCTTTTGGAACTGGCGAAGGACTTGCAAACGAACGCCAACCGCGAGCTGCTCTGCCAACGGTTCGCGTTGGCCTGCACCGCGACGTAATTCCGCTATGCTGCACACCACGTGATCTACGTCATCGTCCTCTTCGGCTCGTTCTTCCTGCTTTCCGCGTATTTGGGAGCGCAGGTGCTGCTGCGACACCGTGCCATTCGCATGTTCGTCCGCGGCATGAGCAAGCGTGCCGACAGCGCCAAGCAACGCGGCTTCCACTTGCCGGAAGATTCCCCGGTGGTGCGGCAGGAACGAAACCCCAGAGTCACCGCTCTGGAAACGCAAAAGCTGTACCAGCTCAGCCGTGCCGCCGAAAAAGCCTTGGCACAACAGAAGCTGGAGGAAGCGGAGTCTCTGTATATTCAAGCACTCACCATTCGTCCGGACTACGTGAAGAGCCAAGCCGACTTGGCCAAACTCTATTTGCTCACGAATCGCGAAGCGAAAGCCGAAGCTCTGTACCGCGAAGTGGTGCGCAACGAACCCGATGCCGCGTACTTCGGCAATTTGGGACTGGCGTACTACAAGCAGGGGAAATACGAAGAAGCCTGCCAAAGCTACCAGGAATCCCTGAACCGCGACCCCGCCAATCCCGACAGAAGCGCCGCCTTGGGGCGTGCATGCATGGCGGCCGGACGCTTTGCGGAAGCGGCGCCGTTACTGGAGAAAGGCGTGAAAAAGCCGAACCGCAGCATAGAGACCATGCACCTGCTGGCCGAGTGTTATTTGCAGCTGGGCGACCGTGAGCAGGCCGAAGAAACATACCGTCGCATCAACAAAATTCAACCGTACGACGAAAGCGTGAAAGCCAAGCTGCACTCGCTGAAAAGAGGGTAGGGACGGAGGTTACAACCACTGCATACCGTCCAACGCCATCCAGTCATCCGCTTCTTTCGGACCGTTGGTGCCGGATGCATACAAATGCAACGGCGATGCCGGTTGATCCAAATACGCCTGCACGGGGTCCAGAAGCCTCCAGGCCGTCTGCACTTCGTCGAAGCTCAAGTACCACTGCGTTTTGCCGTGAATGGCCTCCAAAAGCAACAGGGCATGCTCGGGCATGCAATCGCCGGTGCACACCAGCGGGTCTGCCAACACCAACGGACGGAAGAGCGGGTCCGTGCCGCCCACCTTGGTTTGCAAATGCAAACGCATGCCGGCCTCGCCTTGCATGATGATGTCGAGACGGTTGAGCGCGCTGCCCGGCCCCACTTTGTGCGGCTCTTGGAAGAGGATGGAAATTTGCGTTTCTTTGCGCGGCAAACGTTTGCCCGAACGCAGGTAAAACGGCACGCCTTGCCAACGCGACGTGCGGGAGCTCAGGCGCATGGCGGCATACGTGTTCGTACGCGAGTTCGGCTTCACACCTTCCTCCTGCGAATATCCGACGACATCCGCATTCCCCACGCGTCCGGCGGCATACTGGCCTTGCAAGACAAGATCATCCATCTTCGCCACGGGTGGCAAGTACAACTGGCGCAGGGCGTCCAAACGGCTCTCGCGGAACGAGCCCCCTTCCTCGCGCAGGCGCATGGTCAGCAAACTCATCATCATGAGCAGGTGTGACTGGAACATGTCGCGGAACGTACCGGTGTGTTCGAAGTAGCCGGAACGACCTTCGATGCCGTGCGTTTCGAAAGCGGACACCTGCACGGAATGAATGAGGGTGTTTTTGAGCATGCGTTCCACCACGGGATTGGCGAAACGCAGGTAGTAAATGTTGCGAACCGATTCTTTGCCGAGGTAGTGATCGAGCAGGTAAATTTCCTCCTCCGTGAAACAGGTGGTCAGAGAATCTTTCACTTGCTGGAACGTTTCCAAATTGCTGCCCACCGGCTTTTCGACGATGAGACGTATGGGCTTGCCCTCTTCGCGCACGCCACCGTCGCACAAATTCCGCGCAATGCTGCTGAACGCGGCGGGCGGCACGGAAAAGTACGCCAAGCGCACGGGCAGTTCCCAGCCTTGCTCCAGCTCGTGCAAACGTTTGGCCAGGAGTTGAAAATCGTCTTTGCTGTCGTACTGGCCGGGTTGGTAGAAGACGTGCTCCAAAAATTCTTGCACCAACGCTTCGTTCACTTCGGGCACGTGAGTGCGGATGGACTCTCCCACCAAAGCGCGGAACGATTCGTCCGTGAGCTCCGTACGCGAGAAGCCCACCACGCTCCAGTGCGCAGGCATGCGCTTGGTCAGCAGCAAGGTAAACAACGCCGGATACAGCTTCAACTGCGCCAAGTGTCCCGAGGCGCCGAACAGCACGAACGAGAACGGATGCGTGGCCTTTAATTTATGCATGTTCAGCATGAGCAAAGAGTGTAGCAAAGCAACGGTGTGTTTGGCACCTGCTAGTTGAACTGCTTCGGCAGGGCGCGTTTGCGATTGCTGCTGGCCAATTCATC
>CAZWVP010000003.1:0-30416 GCA_964636635.1 uncultured Candidatus Peribacteria bacterium | reverse complement strand
CATGTAAAGCACACTATACACGAGTCTGTTTTACTGTCTAGCACGAAGAAATTTGTCTAGCATGGCCGACATGAACGAGTCCCCCGCCTTGCGTTACCACGCCGAACCCCGACCGGGAAAACTGTCGGTGGTGCCCACCAAGCCTCTGGCCACGCAGGCAGATTTGTCTTTGGCCTACACGCCGGGAGTGGCCGAGCCGGTGGAGCAGATAGCGAAAAAGCCGGAAGACGCGTACCTCTACACGAACAAAGGCAACCTCGTAGCCATCATCAGCAACGGCACCGCCGTGCTCGGGCTCGGCAACGTGGGAGCTTTGGCCAGCAAACCCGTATTGGAAGGCAAAGCCGGACTGTTCAAAACGTGCGCGAACATAGACGTGTACGACTTGGAAATGAACACCGCGGACCCCGAAGCGTTCATCAACGCCGTAGCGATGATGGAACCCACGTTCGGTGCCATTTGTCTGGAAGACATCCGCGCACCGGAATGTTTTTTCATAGAAGAAGAACTGCGCAAGCGCATGAACATTCCCGTGTTTCACGACGACCAGCACGGCACGGCGACGGTGGTGGCCGCGGCGTTGCAAAACGCGCTGCTACTCCAAGGCAAAACCTTGGCGACCGTGCGCATCGTCATCAACGGCTCGGGTGCGGCGGGCATCGCCATCGCGCGGTTGCTTACGGAGTTGGGCATACCGAAAGCGAATGTTATTTTGTGTGATTCCAAAGGCCCCGTCACGGTCTCGCGGCAAGACTTGGCCGAATACAAACTGCCTTGGGCGCAGACGAGCGACATCGCCGATTTAACCGCCGCTTTCACGGACGCCGACGTCTGCATCGGCGTTTCCAAGGGCAACACGTTCACGGCGGACATGCTCAAAGTCATGGCGGCGAAACCCATCGTCTTCGGGCTCGCGAACCCCGTGCCGGAAATAGCGTACGATCTGGCGAAAGCCACACGACCCGATGCCATCGTGGCGACGGGACGCAGCGATTTCCCGAACCAAATAAACAACCTGCTCTGTTTCCCCGGTCTCTTCCGAGGACTGCTCGACTCGCGCGCGCCGCAAGTGGAAAGGCGCATGCTGGCCGCCGCAGCATCGGCCATCGCCGCGTTGGCGCACGAGCCCGTGCCTGCGGAAACACTGAGTGCGTACGGCCTTGCATCACTCACATTCGGCCCGGAGTACATTCTCCCGAAACCCTTGGACCCGCGCGTGGCGCAACGTGTGGCAAAAGCGGTGAGTATTTGATGTACGAGAGAAGTAATTCGACCGATACTGTGCGTCCGCTCTTTGGATGATCGCCCTGAGCGACGCGCCTGCGCGTCGTCGAAGGGAGGAACGTCCGGACTTCAATGGAACGCCATGCGGGTAACGCCCGTCGCCGCGCAACATATTTGAAATGCGCGGCAGGACCAGTGCCACAGTGACGAACCCCGCTTTACGGTGGGGGTGAAACGCCCCGGGAACCGGGGACCTTCGGGTCGGTAAACTCATGGTGAAGCAAGGAGGAATTGGGCGGGCGGAGTTCGCAATGGTTCCGTTGCGCCGCCGGCCCCTCCGCACAGCACTCCAGCGCAAGCGAAGAGTCGAGGTGTCAGGCAACTGACATCCCAGAGAGATGATCGTCGACGCCGCGCAAGCGGCCGAACAGAATCCGGCGTACAGAAGAGCGGAACAAAGACCCTCCACGCAAAGAGCGCGGCGGGGGTTTTTGCTAATTCGCCTGCAGCGGCAGCGAGAGCGTGAACGTCGTACCCTCGCCTTCCTTGCTCACGAACGTTATGTCGCCGCCCAGTTTGTTGGCGATGGCTTTGGCGGAGTACAGACCCAAACCCGAACCGTTCACGTCTTTCGTAAGGGCGTTTTTGGCGCGGAACAATTTCTCAAAAATGCGTGGTTTATCCGCTTCGGGAATGCCGATGCCGCTGTCTTGCACGGTGACGATCATGCGCTGCTCGTTCATGCTCAAGCCCACCTTCACCGCTCCTTGCGGCGAAGAATATTTCACGGCGTTGCTGATGAGGTTTTGCAGAATGATGGAAAGCAACATGGGGTCGCACCACGTGGTGATGACCACGGGAGGGAGCGCGGCTGTGACGGAGATGTTTTTGCTCGCACCCACGGCTCGCATTTCTTCCGTCATGTCTTTGATGAAGCGCGTGATGTCCAAGCGCTGCATGTGCGGCTTCACGCCGTCTTCGCGCAAACGAGAGGCGTCGAGCAAGTCGGAGACGATGTTCACCATGCGATGCGCAGCCATGCGCAGTTCCACGAGGAAAGACTTCTGCTGGTCGCTGAGGCGCTCCTGTTCTTCCGTGGAAAGCAGCTCCACGTACCACTGCACGGTGGAGAGCGGCGTGCGCAACTGGTGCGAAGCCAAAGTGATGAATTCCGTTTTCAAGTATTCGATTTGCCGTTCGGCCGTGACGTCTTGGAACAACACGACGGCTCCGATATTGTTCTTGCCTTCATTGATGGGGAACACGGACAGGCGCACGGACACCAACGTGCCGTCCGCGCACGTGAGTGCATAGTGTAAATTCGGGTCCGAAAGCGCGGCCTGTTTGGTGATGAGACAACGAAACACCGGGTTCTCGGTTTCGGGCAGAAGCCGTTGGTGGTCGCGCAGGCCCAAGGCGTCGCGAATGTTCATGGCAGCCAGTTTCTGCTCCGAGGTGCGCAAGGTTTTGGCGGCGGCGGCATTCGCTTCCTGCACCTGACCTTCGGTGTTCACCACCATCAAACCCAAACTGATGGACTGCAGAATGGCGTTGTCACGAATGGAAGCGGCTTTCAGTTCTTTCGTGCGTTCGTGCACTTCGCTTTCCAGGTGATGATACGAACCGCGCAAGCGTTGGCAAAGTTCCTCGAGCGTGGCGTCCAGTGTTTCCACTTCATCGCCGGTGAAGACGCTGCGCTTGTAATTCCACTTGCCGGGAGTGATGCCCGCGATGGCCTCCACCAAGGTTTGCAACGGCCGCAAAAGATGCCGAGAAAACGCCACGGAAAGCAACGCGGAGAGTACCAGACAAATCAAACCGATGACGGTCAGCATGTTCACGAGAATTTGCGCGTCCACCTCCGCTTGCTTCACGGCCGCGGCGAGCACGTAGTTCGGCACGTTTTCCATAAGAGACACCAATTGCGTGCTGCGTTCGTGCAAGAGCGTACGCACCAAATACTGCGTCGACATGACCAAAACGCCCACCGTCACGGTGCTCATGAACACGGTGTATAACACGGACTGCCAAACGATGGAGCGTTTGTAGCTCTTCTCACCGGGCCGTTGCGCGTTGCGATTCTGCAAAAGCATAAATCGAAACAGTGTAGCGGATTTTGCATCTTTTGTCATCCTGCCTACGGTCCCGGCCGGGAGGGTGTTTTCTCCAAAGCCGTTTTGTGGTATACTTTTTGGATTTCTGTCACAAAAACACCCATGCAAACCTATCTTCGTTTCGCCATCGGGGTCGCGGTCGTCCTCATGCTTACGGGCACGGCTCTGGCCGCCCCGGCGGCGGTAAGCGGCATTCAGGCCTTGCACCAAGGCGATACGATTCGCATTCGTTGGAGCCCCGTGGAAGGCGCTCATCACTACCGCGTGTATTGGGCTTCGCAGTCCATTTTGTCCAACGACGGCATGATTGACGACTACGAGGACACGACGGGTGACGAAACGACTTTGGAAATGCAGGCGCCGCCCGCCGGTGCGCGACCCTTTTACTCCGTGATGGCCGTGGACGCCGACGGTACGGAAAGCGAAGTGTTCTTGGAGGAATCGCAACTCACCGAAATGCCGGCCGTCGACGCTCCGGCCTTGGCGACGGAAGGGGAGCAAATCGCGGAACCGACACCCGTGGCCGAACCTGAGCCAATGCCGGAACCGATAGTCGAACCCGTGGCACCGCCTGTCGCCGCGCCGACGGAAGCACCGGTTCTGGCCGAACCGACGGCGTCTTCTTCTTCGGAAGCTGCGTCTTCTTTGCCCACGGTACCGGCCTCGGTGGAAATTCAGAACGTCACCGTGCCCAGCAACAAGCAGGTGAAAATTCGCTTCTCCATGCCCGTGCGATTGGAAAGCGACGCCGCCATGCAAACGTTTAAAATCAGCGATCGCAGCGGCAAAATTCTGCGCATTTTCAACGCGCTCATCGTGGGTGCGGAACTCACGCTCAGCACGGAAGAACACGACACGGGCGCCTTGTACCGGTTGAACATCGCGGGTGAAGGCTTGAAAGGTGCGGACGGCCAATCGTTGGATGACAGCAGCCGCAGCACGTTCTTCCTTGGGTACGGCTCCGACGTCGCCGCCGACGTCGCCAACCCCGTGGCCAACGACGCCGTGGCCATTCGCACGCCGCAAGACATTTCCGGCCTCACCGCCACGGTGCTCCCCGACAATGCCGGCAAGTACACCGTGCAGCTGAACTGGCGCGGCCAAGAAGTATCCGGCGGTTTGGGCGGCTTCTTCGTACGCCAGACGTTCGACGGCGGCGTGAGCCTGAGCGAGTCTCTGCCCCTGCCTTCCGACGCCGCAGGCGTGCAAATTCCCGGCGTGTCCGCCGGCCAATTCGGCGCCGTGGTGCAAACGCGCAATCTGCACAACTTCACGTCCAAGGGCGTGTTCATCAACGTGGAGGTGCCGAGTGGTCGCGTCATCGGCACCGTGCTGCCCTTCACCGTTTCCGCCGCTCCCACCGCTCAAGTGTCCGATACCGTCATCAGCGGCGAGAGCGAGGAAAGTTCTTCTTCGTCTTCCGTGTCTTCCGCACAAAGTTCCAGCAAGGAAAGCGCGCTGAAGCCCATTCAAGTCACCAAGGCCGCCGACGGCAACGACTTGAGCGGCACGGGTTTGCCGCTGGCGGGCTTCGCCGTAACCAGCATGGGTGCCATGTTGGGCTGGAAACGCGCACGCCGCATGCTTTAAAGTGCGGGCATGTACGCCTACGCGCTCTCCGTTCTCACGTTCTGGCAACCGCTCGTTTTGACGTTGCACATTCTTGCGACCGTATTGGGTTTGGGCAGCGCCACCATCGGCGACCTGCTCTTCTTCCGCTTCCTGCGTGACGGCCGCATTTCTTCCAAAGAACAGGAGGTGTTGCACCTCATGAAAGACACCGTGCTCTCGGCACTGCTCGGCATTCTCGTCACCGGTGCCGCTCTGTATTTGCCCAACACCGAAACCTACAACGCCTCGGCGCCATTCATGTTGAAAATGACCGCCGTCATCGTCCTCAGCATCAACGGCATGTTGCTCCATGTGATCGTTGCTCCGCATCTGCTCAAAATCAATTTTCACTCCGAGCGCTCTCACCGCTTGCGACGTTTGGCTTTCGCCTTGGGTGCCGTGTCGTTCGTGTCGTGGTACACGGCGTTCTTCACCGCCATGCTGAAACAGTTCATGAAAGGCTTGCCGCTCGCCGCTCTGTTGTTGGCGTACGTCGGCGCTCTCGTCTGCGGCATGGGCGTGTCGCAAATCGTGGAAAAAACGCTGTCGAGACGCACTGCGAAGGCACGCTAGAGAAGGCGAACATTCGTTCTTCGTGAGCACGGAACCACCCCCGAATTTCACCGTGTGACGCAAAAATTTTTCAAAGCCGGTGATACGCTTGCCGGCTATGGATGGATTTTTCCGCTACGCCCTTTTCGTCTTGGCCATACTGACTCCGCTTGCCTGGCGTGAGTGGCGCCTGCAACCCGACGGCACGGCATACATGCACGCGCTGTACGTGGGGCAGGGCGACGGCCTGCTGATCGCTTCTCCTTCCGGCCAAGACATACTCATAGACGGCGGACCCGATTGGAGCGTGCTGGAAGGCTTGGGCGAAAAGCTGCCGTTCTTCGACCGCTCCATAGCATTGCTCGTACTCACGCACCCGGATGCCGACCATGTGAACGGCCTGCCCGAAGTGCTGCGGCGGTATAACGTGCGACAGGTACTTTTGACGGGTGTGGAAAAGCAGACGCCCGTGTACCGGGAACTGCTTTCACTCTTGGCCGAGAACGATATTCCCGTGATTCTTGCCCATGCCGGAACGGACATCGATTTTGGCGACGGCTTGGTGCTGGACACGGTGTGGCCGCTGGCACCGCTGCTCGGCGAACACCCGAAGAAAGCCAACAACACTTCTGTGGTGCTGCGTGCGCTCTGCGGCAAGGATGCCATTCTTCTCACCGGCGACATTGAACGCGAAGCCGAACTGGCCATACTGCAAAGCGGCGCCGATGTTCACGCAAATATTCTCAAGGCGGCGCACCACGGGAGTCGCACGTCTTCCGCCACGGGCTTTCTGCTGGCCACAAAGGCCGAACTGGTGGTGATTTCCAGCGGACGCGACAACTCGTTCGGTCATCCGCACGCGGAGGTGACGAAACGCTATGCGTCCTTGGGAATGAAGACGAGAAATACCGCCGAGGAAGGGGTGGTCACGGTGCCGTTTTGTCGTACAATGGCGTTATAAAGACTCTCCTTCTCATTGCCGGCAGGTCCCGCCGTTTTTGGCCTCTTCGCGACAAAGCGCTGTTCCCGCTCATGGGCAAAACGCTTCTGGAACACCAAGTCGATCGACTTCGAGATGCCGGCTGCACGGACATCGTGCTGGTGGGAGGCGCGCACAATTTGGACGCGGTGAAAGACCTGCTGCCGGGGCTGCCACGAGTGGAGCAGGAAAATTTGGACTTGGGCATGCGCGGCGCCATGCTGAGCGCCTTGCCCCACTGCGGCACGGAACCGGTGATGGTGGTAAGCAGCAACGACGTCATTGAAAGTGCCGCATACGAAGCGCTCCTAAAAACGGCGCAACGCTGTGACGGCACGCTTCTGGCTCAACGGGTAACGCGCTATTTTCCCGGCGGTTACCTCACACTTCAAGACAAACGCATTACGGGAATTTTGGAGAAGCCCGGCGAAGGCAACGAGCCCAGTGACTTGGTGAACATCGTCGCGCATGTGCACAACGACCCGCAGGCTTTACTGAAAGCCTTGGAAGACGTTTCCACCGTGCAAGACGACGGTTACGAACTGGCGTTGGCACGCATGTTCGCCTCGCATACCTACGAGGCCACGCCCTACACGGGCAGTTGGCAGGCCGTAAAATACCCCTGGCACATGCTGGATTTGTTGCCGCTGTTTTTACAAAGCATCCAAAAACCCGTCATTCACAAAACCGCTTTCGTGCACCCCACCGCGGTGGTGGACGGCGCGGTGATTTTGGAAGAGGGCGTGCGCGTGATGGCTCATGCCACGGTGGCGGGCCCCTGCTACGTGGGCAAGAACACGGTGGTGGCGAACAACGCCTTGCTTCGCGGTTCCATGACGGGCGAACGTTGCGTGGTGGGCTACTCCACCGAAGTGAAGGGGAGCATTCTCTGCGACGACGTGTGGACCCACATGAGCTACGTGGGCGACAGCGTCGTAGGCAATAACGTTTCTTTTGGCGGCGGCTGCGTCACGGGCAACTTACGCCTGGATGAAGGGGAAATTTTCTCCACGGTACAGGGCGAAAAGCTCAACACCCGACGTACGAAACTCGGGCTCATCATCGGTGACAACTGCCGTTTGGGCATTCAGGTGAACACGAATCCGGGCGTGAAAATAGGCCAAGGAACGTTCATCAACAGCGTGTGCGTGCTGGGCGAAGACGTGCCGGAAAAAAGCTTCGGTCGCATGAAAGACGGCAAGTTCGTCATTTCCGAAAACACCTCGCCCGTGCCGCAACCGGCCGGTCGCGAGAAGTACCGACCACAGTAAAAAACGAAATGTAAATGCTTGTAACGAAAGGAGATGGTTTTATGATGTCCTGCCATGAGAATGCAAGAACTCGCACAGGCTTTGGGGGAATCGGGCATGCCGCCAGACGTGCTTCACTGTGTCATGCGCAACCCGTTGAGAGACGGCTACTTGGCCGATGCCAGAAAGTTTTCCGAACGTTTGTTGCAGGCGGTGGCGCGGCAGCATATAGGCCCCGGAGCCGAGGTGACCCCTGAAACGTGCGCGGTGGTACGCACGTGTTTGGAAAATCTCATTCCGACCGTTTTGGACGGCGAAGTGGACCCCCTTGCAACGGAAGATTTGGAATCCAGACTGCGCCTTTTGGAAGAGCTTTCTCGTCAATAAATGTACGTTTAAGTGTACATATCATCTCAGCATAATTCACCGTTCTTGAAACTTGGAAGTTGTGAACTAGGGTATAAGGTGGGCAATCCACCGGTACGCCTTCCGGCGGACAGGCTCGTGGCCTCCTTCTATTCCATCCCCCCATCACCACATGTACTCGCTCAATCGCGTACACATCATCGGTTACATCGCGCAGCCCATCGATTTGCGCAAAATTCCCTCCGGCACCAGCGTGACGGATTTGAACGTGGTCGTCCCCTACAACTTCGTAGGCGACAAGGGTGAACAGCTTTCGGGCAAGGGCTTTTACACCGTCACGGTGTGGGGCTCCATGGCCGACGTCGCGGCACAGTTCCTGAAGCCGGGCTCGCAAATTTTCCTGGGCGGACGTTTGCAAACGGATTCTTGGGAAGACCAGGAAACGAAAGAGAAGCGCAGCAAAACGAAAATCGTCGCCATGGATTTAATCATGTTGGACCCGAAGGACGGCCAGTTGCCCGAACCCAAGGACGCGCCTCTGCTCACGCAGTGTTTCAGTCGCGCCGAAGTGGTGGGCAACGTGACGAAAGACCCTGAAATGCGCACCACCACGAGCGGTAAAAACGTGCTTTCCATCGGCGTGGCCACGAACGAACGTTGGCGCGAAAAAGCCACCGGCGAAGACAAGGAGCGCACCGAATTCCACAACATCGTGGTGTGGGGCGACCTGGCGCAACAGGTGGCGCAGAAATTGAAGAAAGGCAACCGCGTGTTCGTCTCAGGCCGCGTGCAAACGCGCAGCTGGGAAACGCAAGCCGGCGCCAAGCGCACCACCACGGAAATCGTGGCCGAGCAAGTGCTCATGCTGGGCGTGAGCAACTCCGTCGCATTGGCGGCCATCAGCGCCGGTCCGGCAGCGGCTTCCGCGCCCCGCGGCGAAGCCGAGAGCGTGGGCAATATTTCCAACTTCAACCAAGCCCCCGAACCGGCCATGAGCATTCCGGCGGTGCAGTACCAGTCGGAAGTGCGCGTGGAAGACTTGCCCTTCTAAACCATGCTTCCCGTTCGTCCGACGTTCCTCGGCTGCGTGCTGGGCGCCTTACTAGCGTCCGTGGTTACCAAAGTCGCAGCCGACGCACTCTTGCAAGCAACGCCCTACGTCTTCACGCCGTGGGGCCTGACGGTCGGGTTGCGCTACGCACTGAACCCGGGTGTCGCCTTCGGGCTGCGTTTGCCGAACGCAGTGCAAACGCCTGTCATTCTCTGCGCATTGGCGGCCATTACCATCTTCGCCGTACACAGCGCGCAAAGCCGCGTGAGCCAGGCGGGGTTCGGTCTTATTATCGGCGGAGCGTTGGGCAACGTGGCAGACCGTCTGCGTGACGGTTTCGTGACGGACTTTTTCCAGGTGGGCAGCTTCCCCATTTTCAACGTCGCGGACAGCTGCATTACGATAGGCGTTTGCTTGCTGCTGCTGGAAACCGTCTTCGGCAAAAAGTCGGTTTAACGGCTTATGCTTATGCCGCCTTCGGAATTCGGCGCGGACACCACTATGCGCCCCGCGTCGTTTCGGTATAAGAAGTAATTCGTACCCGTGCCGGTCGCCTCCGCAGTGGGGTCGCTGGGCAAGTCGGGGATGTATGTGCCCGAAAGCGCTCGCAGCGAAATGCCGTTGTGACAACTGACGGCGTTCATTTTGCAAATTTGCTTATCCGCTGTCGTCACGTCCTGGGGCGGGTTGCCTTCGTGATCCAGCATGTATTGATACACCGCATTGAGAATGGTGTTCACGTCCGAACGGCGTTGTGCATTGCGCGCATCACCAATTTGTTTGGTGGGAGAAATGGCCACGATGACGATGGCGGCCAGCACGGCGATGATGCCGATGGAAATGAGCAGCTCGATGAGCGTAAAGGCTTTTCGCGCAGCCTGTGCCGGCATTGGCATGACAAGTCGCATGAGGCAAAACCTGCAAGTACTTGGCACAGAATACACTCTCGCACCCGGGCGGCGCTACCGCAGAACCTTGCCACCGGCCGTGCAATCGATGATGGTGGAAGGCGGGCGCAACGGCAACATGCCTTCGTCCAAACACAAATCCGGCGCGGTTTCGGCGTGTTCCAACCACTGCTCCCGCAATGCGGAAACATGGTACGCGGGCGGCAAGCCGTGACGGTTGGCCGAGGTGGTGCTGAGGGGCAAGCCGTATGTCTGTGCCAGCAAGCAAGCAAGCGGATGCGAAGATACGCGCACGCCCGCACTGGCCGCCGGCTCGTCGTTCGCCGTGACGAAAAAGACATGCGCTGCGTCCGAACGCACGGGCAAAATGAGGGTCGTGGGGCCGGGCAAGCGTGTTTGAGCCAGAGCCAGGGATTCGGCGGAAAACCGCACGTACGCCTCCGCGGCAGCCACGGTTGGAAACAGCGCGCTCACGGGCTGTTCGAACGACCGGTTCTTCGCAATGAAGAGTTTGCGCACGGCGGCGGGATTCGTGAGGTCGCACGCCAAGCCGTAACACGTCTCCGTGGCATGAGCCACCGTGCCGCCGGCACGCAACACGGCCACCGCTTCCGCCACGCTGCGTTCGGGGCCGAGAGCGGAGACGTCGATGATGCGCATCAGCGATACTCCGCGAGAAGCTTCTCCAACTTGCTCTCCAGCACGGGCGACATGGAAACCGTGAGCGGCAGGGGAATGTGCTTGCCGCCGATGCTGAGCTGTATGCGCTCGGAACCGGGAAACAGTTCCAGCACCGCCTTCAATTCCAGAAGCAATTTTTTCGGGGCACGTTCGGGCAGCTCCACCGTGTGCAAAGAAATTTCGCGCTGCGGCTCCGCCTGGGCGGCCGGCGTGTCGACACCTTCCGGCTTCCAGCCCAACGCAGCCAGCGGTTCCTGCAAAGGCATGCCCGCACCCATCCACTTGGCCAACGGTCCGTGAAACGAAGGCGCTTCCGGAACTGTCGTCGGTGCGTCTGCAGGCGCCACAGGCACCTCGGTGGGCGGCAACACCTCTCCCGCCACCACGTTGCCTTCTTCATCCACCATTTCCACCACTTCCGCCTCCGCATGTTGCATGGGGCGCACCAAACTTACGGCCGTCTTGGCTTCTTCTTCGTCGTAGAAGCCCTGCTCTTTGGCTTTCTGCACCATGCCCGAAAGAGACACGCGCTTGATGGCGTCGGCTCTCAGCTCCAAAACGCCCGAACGCGCGTCGAGCGTTCCGCCTATCACCAGCACGCTGTCGGGTTTTTCCAGTTGGTCGGCGAAGTCGGCAAACGTGCGCGGGAAGAGCGTCACGTCTATTTTCCCGGTAGGGTCTTCCACGGTCAGGATGGCCATGGCCTCGCCTTTCTTGGTCGTCATTTTGCGAATGCTTTCCACCAACCCCGCCACGGTGACTTTGGACTTCACGTCTTTGCCCGTGAGCGTGGAAATGAGGTTCGCCTTTTTGCGAATGTACTTGCGAATGCCGGCGAGCGGGTGGCTGGAAACGTACATACCCAACGCTTCTTTCTCCCACAGCAATTTTTCCAAATGCGTGGCGGGAACGGTGGTTGGGAAATCGATGCTGGCGGAATGCGATTCTTCGAGCCCGGCGAACAAGTCGTTCTGCGACTGGTTCTTGTCGCCCGCGACTTTGGCGTACTCGCTGATGCGCGGCATGTTTTCCACCAACTGGCGTCGTTCACCCAAACTGTCGAGTGCCCCCGCTTTGGCAAGAGACTCCAGCAATTTTTTGTTGAGCAATTTGCTCGGCACGCGTTTGGCGAAGTCTTCGATGCTCGTGAATTTGCCTTCGCCGCGCACCGCCAGAATTTCCTGCACCGAACCTTCCCCCACGCCCTTGATGGCCGAGAGACCGAAGCGAATGGAACGATTGCCGCCTTCCACGATGGGCGTGAATTGCTCGTTGGACTCGTTGATGTCAGGCGGCAGCACGGCGATGCCCATGTGCCGAGCCTCTTCGATTTCAATCATGATGCGGTCGCTGTCGTCACTGTCGGCCGAAAGCAGCGCGGCCATGAATTCGGTGGGATAGTTGGCCTTCAGGTACGCCGTTTCGTAGGCGATGCGCGCGTAACCGGCGGCGTGCGACTTGTTGAAGCCGTAACCAGCGAACGGCGTGATGACGTCGTCGAAAATTTTCTCCGCCAGCTTCTTCTGGTACCCCTTGGCCACCGCACCGGCGATGAATTTCTCGCGCTGGGCATCCAGTTCTTCTTTGATTTTCTTACCGATGGCGCGACGCAGCAAGTCGGCCTCGCCGAGCGAGTACCCGGCGAACACCTGCGCTATTTGCAGAATTTGTTCCTGGTAAATGCCGATGCCGAAGGTGGGTTCCAAAATGGGACGCAGGTCGTCGTGCACGAAGCTGACGGCCTCCAAGCCGTTTTTGCGCTTTACGTAGCCGGGAATCCACTCCATGGGACCCGGGCGATACAAGGCGACCATGGCCGTGATGTCGCCGAAGTTCGTGGGTTTGAGCTGCTTCAAGTAGCG
This sequence comes from uncultured Candidatus Peribacteria bacterium, assembly GCA_964636635.1. Lineage (GTDB taxonomy): Bacteria > Patescibacteriota > Gracilibacteria > Peribacterales > Peribacteraceae > CAZWVP01. The sequence continues at coordinate 17,818 of CAZWVP010000003.1, read as the reverse complement.
GCGCATGCCCGGCGATTCCAGCTGGAACACGCCGGTGGTGTCGCCTTTCTGCAGCAGCGCGAAGGTGGTTTTGTCTTCCAGCGGCAACGTGGCGAGGTCGATGACCGTGCCGTGCATGCGTTCGATGGTTTGCAACGTGCTCTGAATGACCGTGAGGTTCATGAGGCCGAGGAAGTCCATTTTCAGGAGACCCAAGGCTTCCAACGGTTTGGCCGACGACTGCGTGATGATGATGTTTTCGTCTTTGGGCGCACGCTGCAACGCGGTGTAATGAGCCGTGGGCTCCTGTGTGATGATGACGCCGCAGGCGTGCACCGAAACGTGACGCGTTTTGCCTTCCAACTTCAAAGCGGTGTCGATGATTTTGCGATACGTGGGGTTGCTGTCGTACGCCGTTTTCATTTCGCTCATTTCCAACGCCTCGCGCAGTTCCGTGCCGGGCTTGTCGGGAATCATTTTGGCGAGCGCGTTCATTTCCAAAAACGGCACGCCGTAGGCGCGGCCGACGTCTTTCACGGCGGCGCGGGCCGCCAACGTTCCGAACGTGCAAATTTGCACGACGTGTTCGCTGCCGTATTTCTCGCGCACGTATTGCAACACTTCGTCACGACGGTTGTCGGCGAAGTCCACGTCCACGTCGGGCATGCTCACGCGTTCGGGGTTGAGGAACCGTTCGAAGAGCAACCCGTGTTCAATGGGGTCGATGGTGGTGATGTCCAAGCAGTACGACACCATGGAACCGGCGGCGGAGCCGCGACCCGGACCCACGATGATGCCGCGTGACTTGGCTTCGCGGATGAAGTCCCACACGATGAGGAAGTAGCCGGAGAATCCCAACTGGTTGATGATGGAGAGTTCATACTCCACGCGCGCCTTGTGCTCTTCGGTGGGATTCGGGTACCGCTTGCGGAAGCCTTCGTAGCACTGCTCGCGGAGGTAGTCCGCTTCCGTGGCCTTCGTGGGTACCGGGAAACGCGGAATGTGGTACGTGCCGAAATCGAGAGCAATATCGCAGCGGTCGGCGATGACGCGGGTGTTTTCCAAGGCTTCGGGGCAATGCGCGAAGGCTTGTTCCATTTCGGCGAACGGCCGCATGGAGAAATCGCTGTCGCGCATGCTGAAGCGACTCGGGTCGTCGATGAGCGAGTTCTTCTGAATGCAGAGTTGCACGTCGTGCGCTTCGGCGTCCTGCGGACGGCAGTAGTGCGAATTGCACGTGGCCACCACGGGCACGCCCAGTTTTTTTCCCCAATGAATGAGCTGCTGGTTCACCTCGGCTTGGCCGGAAACGTTCGGCAAGTCCATGAGTTCGTAGTACACGTTCTCTTTGCCGAAGAAGGACCAATAGAGTTCCGTAAGCTCCTGAATGCGCGCGCCGTCTTCGGCCAAGGCCGCCTGCGGAATGGCGCCGCCGATGGGCCCGGTGAGCGCGATGAGCCCCGCGCCGTGCATTTTCAGCAATTCGTGATCCACACGTGGCTTGTAGTACATGCCTTCCAGCGCCGCTTTGGTGCTGAGTTGCAGCAGGTTCAAATACCCTTCTTGGTTTCGCGCGAGCAGCGTGATGGGGTAACGCTTCGTGTCCGTTCCGCTTTCTTTGTCGTGCCGCGTGCGCGCGGCAATGTACGTCTCCACGCCTAAAATGGGCTTCAGTTTTTTGGCCTTGGCAGCTTTGTAAAATTCTATGAGACCGTACGTGTAGCCTTTATCGGCCAACCCCACGGCGGTTTGCTCCAGCTCCGCCGCACGCTCCACCACTTCCTCGGGGCTGGGCAGAGCCTCGAGCAACGAGTACATGGAGTGGCAGTGCAGATGGACGAAATCTTGGGCCTTCATTCGGGCGCATCATAGCAGGTTTGACATAAATATAAAAACAATGCACGATACACTACATTTTTACCAACCACATGGGGCATTTCCACCAACCGCAGGCCGAACCGTGGGACATGCAGGAACATAACGTGGAACAATTGGAAATGGCGCACGCGCAGTTATTTGCTGTTACGAGAAACATCGCGCTGCAAATGCACCAATGGAGTCCGTTCGAAAAAGTCGCGTTGCAAAAAATGAAATGGCCGAGCTTATTCACCGAAGTGACAGATGATGAGAGAGTCGACCCGGCTGTGAAAACCGTGGCAAATCTGAGCATACAAATGCGCCACAAACACACGCGAGAAACGGAATTCCCGCAGCTTCCCGTTTCTCAAGCCTGCGTCCACGCCGCTTTCAACGCGTTGACTCCGCGTTTTGCGCACGTAAAAGCCGACTTATTGGCTCGCGGACTGGATGCCACTATTCAACATCGCCTGCGCTTGTTCGCGCCCGGCACTCACCACAAAGTGAATGGTGAGACGGTAACGCTGACCGAAGAGGCTTCGGAGCTACTTCGCACGGACTGCCTGAAGCTCTATGTGCCGCTGCGTACCTGGTACGACCGGGCAATTACCCGTTCTCTGCCATTGAATAACCAACCCATCGTGGGGTAGCCTCCTCTTCTCATGGACATTCGCTTCGTCGTACAGGGTGGCATACCTCTCCGTGGTGACGTAACCGTCGCCGGGTCCAAAAATGCCGGGCTGCCGCTTATCGCCGCCACGGTGCTGGCCAAAGGCGTGAGCGTTCTGCAAAACGTGCCGCGTCTGCAGGACATTCTCATCATGCTGGAAATACTGGAATTCCTGGGCGCCAAAACAGACTTCGAAGGCAACACCGTTCGCATCGATACGACGAATCTCGTGAACAAACCCATACCCGCCAACCTGGTGTGCAAATTGCGCGGGTCCATAGTGCTTCTGGGTCCGCTTCTGGCTCGTTTCGGCGTGGTGGAAATGTCGTACCCGGGCGGTTGTGTTTTGGGCAAGCGACCCATTGATGCTCACGTGCGCGCCTTCGCGCAGTTGGGTGCCGTGGATATGAGCGGCGACGAACAAATTCACCTCCAAGGCACGCTGAAGGCCGGCACGGTCATCCTGCCGGAGTTCTCCGTCACGGCCACCGAGAACGCCATCATGGCGGCTGCGCTTCTGCCCGGCGAAACCACCATCGAACTGGCTGCCGCCGAACCGCACGTGCAAGACGTCTGCGCCATGGTGCAAGCCATGGGCGCCGAAATTCGCGGCATCGGCACGCATACGCTGGTCATTCGCGGCAAAGCCGAGTTGCAACCCGTCACGCACGCCGTCATTCCCGACTATTTGGAAGCGGGAGCGTTCGTCATCGCCGCGCTCGTCACCAAAGGCAAGGTACGCATTCACGAATTCCCGTTCGCGCACTTGGTGTCGTTCATGGACACGCTTTCGCGCCTGGGCGCGGTGTGGAAGTGGAGCCCCGAAGAACGCGTGGTGCTGGTGGACGGTGAAATTTCCTCGTTGAAAGCGGGTGAAATTCGCACGAACATCTTCCCCGGCTTCCCGACAGATCTCCAGTCGCCCATGGGTGTGTTGCTTACCCAAGCCAAAGGCGTCAGCCGCATTTTCGAACGCCTGTTCGAGGGCCGCATGGCCTACCTGTACGAACTGGAGAAGATGGGTGCCCACGTGGAAGTGTTGAACTCCCACCAAGCGCTCATCATCGGCCCCACGCCTCTCAAAGGCCGCACCGTGGCCAGCAACGACATCCGCGCGGGTGCGGGTATGGTGCTGGCGGCTCTCTGCGCCGAAGGCCAGACGACAATCACCGATGTGCGCTACATAGAGCGCGGATACGACCGTTTGGACGAGAAATTGCGCAATTTGGGCGCCAAAATCCAAAGGGTTACCTTGAGTAACGGCAGCTAAACTCCTCATACTGTACCCATGATCACCTTCACCTCCCTCGGCGGTTCTTCAGTCGGCATCGCCTTCGAAAAACAGAACATCGTTCTCTTTCCGGAAAAAGACGCGGCCGGCGCCACGCTGCAACTTTTGGCTTCGCCGGAAGAAGAGCTTCGCGCGGGAGCCATCTCGTGGCCGGGTGAGTATGACGTTTCCGGCATCACCATTCGCGGCATCGGCCACGGCGAAGGCAAGTTCATTTCGTACCTCATGGAAGTGGACGGCGTGCGCATCGCCTGCTTGAGCGCTCCGTTGCAAGACTGGGCCGACCACGAAGTGAACCTCCTGGGTACCATGGGTGACGTGGAAGTGATGCTTCTGCCTTCCGACCGTCCGAGCGTGGCGCAAAAATTGGTGGATGAAGTGGACCCGCGTTTACTCATCGTGTTGCCCAACGGCTCCGCCGACGACCGTCGCGACACGTTGAAGTTCTGCGGCGCGCAGGGCAAAGAAACCGTCACCGAGTACAAACTGAAAGGCTCTCTGCCCGCGGAAGGCCGCGAGGTGGTGGTGTTCTAAACCCGCCATGGAGAAACTGTCTCCTTGGGAAAGGCGCAAACGTGGCGCCGTAACGGCCATTGAGCGTTACGACGAGACCGGCAAAGCGGGCTGCGCGATCCCCGCAGGCATTGCCGTGGGCGCGCTGGTGACTTTCGTAAGCGAACAGATCATTCGCTTGCTGCAGGAAGAAAATAGCCAAAACGAATCGAAATACGCCGTCTGGTCCTTGGTCGTCTGCGCCGTTGCCGCAGGTGTGTTGGTGCGACAAACCGTCATGCATCTCCTGGCGAAACACCACATGGAATCTCTGGCAAAATCTCACCCCGTCGTGTTCGAACAGGCGTTGGCTGAAGTGACCGACCGCGTAACGCAGGGCACGCGCAAGCATGTGGCAGCAATGTTGGAGAAAAGAGGGGAACAAAAAGAACATAAAAAACCGAATGTATGATGGCGGAATTTGCCTTTCATCATTGACTCTTCCGGGTTTTTGACATAAATTTAAATTGTGTCTTTATCTCATATAAACCACCGGGAAGAGGAGCCGAAGTGGCAACCCGTCATGCAGAGAATAAGCAGCCGCAACGGTATGATGGAAAAAACCGAACTGCGCAGCTTTCTGCAAGCGGCCGGCGAGGTGGTGGGCGTACGCGAAGATGTTGTGGTGGGTCTGGGCGAATACCTCATTACGAAAAATTGTCTCGGCAGTCTGCGCAAGCAACTGCCCGCGGTGCTGCAATTTTTAAACGAGATGAAACAAACGATGGGTGAACAGCCCTACTACAAAGAACATTCGTTCCGGTACATGGCGGAAACTTCTCAGCCATCGGAACGTTTGGAATTGGCCGCCGACAACGCGCGGTTCTGGGTGAACACCATGGGGCGTGAATTCTTCACCAGAAACAGACAGTGTGCCACGCAGCTTTCGGGTGGCTTCTACGCACCCATCGGTGATGAATTCTACCTCTCGTGCAAAGGCGGCAGCGGCAGCGGCACGTTCTGTTTGGATTTCGCCATCGGCTTGAAGGAGGGTTTGCGAAAATCTTCCCCGCACGAACTCTGGCGCACGGGGTTGGACACTCAGCGTACGGAAACAGGACGTGCCGGACGCATTATCCGCACGGGCACGGGGGTGAAGCCGAACGGTGAAAACTACGAGCACAAAGCCTCCATGTTCAAGCGTTTCCACGAAGTGGTGGGCATAAAGCCTCCGCGCGCTCTGGCTCTGCTGGCCATGTACGTGGCGTACGACTTGAAACTCGATGAATTGTGGGCGCTTTCCAACGAGGGCGCACGCACGCTTGGCACGTTGAAGAATTCGAAAGGCGACTGCCACTACTCGGAATTGTTCGCACAAACGGGTTTCGTGGAATCCGCGAATCCGAACTGGCTGAAAGTAGAAGATTTGCAAGACGGTTTCTACGACGCACTCCAAACACATCCGGGGAAACAGTCGGGGCTTCGTTCATATGAATCTGCGGGTTTGGGCCGGGTGCTGGATGCCTGTAAACAACTGCGCAACTATGAAGTGACGGCAGAATGCCCCATTCAGGTCTGCGCCCGCGAAACCCAGGAAGAACTGCGTCGTGCCATAAATGCTTTCGCCGTCATCCATGGCAAAAAGGAGCCAGCAAACCTGCCGGAGAGCATCGCAAGCAGGCGCTGAACTTGGTACAGTGCCGCCGTGCTCCTGTAGTTCAATGGATAGAACGACCCTCTCCTAAGGGGTAGATGCAGGTTCGATTCCCGCCGGGAGCACCATTCTTAAGCGTACAAGGCGTACGTGCAGAGACCGAACAACAAAAACTGTACGAACAGGTAGAAGGTTTCCATGAAGAAAAACCCCCATGTGCGCGACTGCGCGTGCTTCGCCATGGCGGCAACGACATGCGAACTCCAGAGGAATGCGCCGCACAAGCCTGCATAGATCATGGTGCCCCAAAACGAAGCATGATACTGCGGCAAAAACGAAAATCCGACCGCCAGCGCCAAGCCCTGAATGACCATGGACAAGAGACCCAACTGCGGCTTGGGCGTGCTGCCCATGTAGTCCCACTGCTCATACTGCTTCTTGAAAAGAAGCATATGCCACACGACCGCGTACGGGAACGTGACCAAACAATACGCAAAGGCATGAAGAAGAATGTGTGACATGACGGACAGTGTAACACTTTCTCATCACCGGACTCAGCGGAGCCTCTACGACGTCGCTCGTTGCATGCCGGGTGTCACGCTATGCAGCCATTGGGCGAACTTCGCCCGAAGCGCTTGCCAGGTCACCCCCAGACGAGTGGAAGACAAACCGTACACTTCCAAAATATGCTCCACCGCTTGCCGGTGTTCGGCGGCCAGGGGTTGATCTTCCCGTACCATGCGCACAGGCGCCAAGGCGGTTTCCGATGCCTGCAGTCTCTGAAACGCATCGGTGTCGACCGTGGGCAAGAGCGACCGCACTCTGCCTGCATTTCCGTTCACGAGTGCCGTGAGCAGCACTTGGGCCGCCGCCGTGGATTCAACCGGCAAAAGCGGCCTCAACTCGTCGTGAGCTTGGGGCAGCAACGTATCCATTTGCGACTGAAGTGAAGTCATGCCCCCATTGTTTGAGCCGCGACCATTTTCGTCAATATGGCTTCGTGCAAAGGAAATATTCACGTTCAAAAAGAAAACGATCGACCGATGACTGCTGATTGCGTAAATGTGAAAACACGCGCGTGGAAGTGTCGGAAATACGAACATGTTCCTTCGTCCTCATCCCAAACGAGGGATGCATTGCGCATTTATACCCCACGCAGTCGTATGACCCACTTCGCCAGCTCCAGCACGGGAATGATGGTGAATGCCACCGCCACCACCATGAGCCAGTCGTGCAACGAAATGGAAACCGTGTCGAACACATGCTGCAGGAACGGCACGTACAGGATGGGCAGAATCATGAGGAAGCCGCCGAGCACCGAAAGGTTCAGCCATTTGTTGGAAAACGTCTGCTGTATGACGGAGTTGTGGTCCGAACGGAAGGCGTACGACTTGAAGAATTCGATGAGCACCAGGCACAAGAACGTCAACGTCATGGCCGTGGGCAAATCGCGACCGGCCTCCAAGGCGTAACGGTAGAGCGCCAAATTCGCCACCATGGACCACACGCCGCCCGTGAGCATGAGCGAGATGGTTGAGGCGGTGAATATGCCTTTGCGCGCATTGGACGGCGACTGTCGCATGAGGTCTTTCTCCGGGGGATCCACGGCCAAAGCCAAGGCGGGCAAACCGTCCGTCGCCAGGTTCACATACAGAATTTGCACGGCCGAAAGTGGCAACGGCAAGCCCATGAGACTGGAGCCCGCCATCAGCAATATTTCGCCGATGTTCGCGGAGAGCAGGTACATGAGGTACTTTTTGATGTTGCCGAAAATGCCGCGCCCTTCTTCCACGGCGGCCACGATGGAAGCGAAGTTGTCGTCGGTCAGCGTCATGGCGGCGGCCTCTTTCGTCACGTCCGTACCCGTTATGCCCATGGCGATGCCGATGTCGGCTTTCTTCAAGGCGGGGGCATCGTTCACGCCGTCGCCCGTCATGGCCACGATGTGGCCCTGTTTTTGCAACGCAGCCACCACGCGCAGTTTGTGGTCGGGAGAGACGCGCGCGTACACGGTGATGTGTTTCACCTCACGTTCGAATTCCTCTTCGGACATGGCTTCCAACTGCGCACCGGTTATGGCCGAACCGCCGTCCAGAATACCGAGGTCTTTGGCGATGGCCTGCGCGGTGGCGGGGTGATCGCCGGTGATCATGACGATGCGAATGCCGGCCAATTTGCACTTCACCACGGCGTCTTTCACCTCGGGACGCGGGGGATCCATCATGCCCACCAACCCCAAAAACGTCATTTCCGTCTCGGCATTCTCCAGTGTGGCCGATGCTTTTGAGGCCAGTGCCAGCACGCGCAACGAAGAGTCGGCCATGCGTTTGGCTTCGTGCAAAATGGCCTCGCGTCGTTCGGGAGAAAGCGAAACTTCCCCCTGCTCCGAACGCTCGCGCACGCAAGTGGCCAGCAGCATTTCCGGAGCGCCTTTGGCGTAGGCCACGGAGCCGTGCAACGTGGTCATGCGCTTGGTTTCCGAAGTGAAAGGTATTTCTCCCGTACGCGGAAACTGCACATCGAGAACGCTCTTTTCCAAGCCCGCTTTCGCTGCCGCCACCACCAACGCGCCTTCGGTCGGGTCGCCTTTTATGTCCCATACGCCTTCAATTTTTACCAACGAAGCGTCACCGCAAAGCGTACCGGCGGTGAGCAAGTCCAACAAAGCCGCCGACGGTTCAACCCTTGATCCACCGGAGGAAAACGTCCCGTGTGGTTCGTACCCCAAACCTTCAACACTGAATGAAACACCACCCACATAGGCTTCGCGGATGGTCATTTCGTCTTTCGTAAGTGTGCCGGTTTTGTCGGTGCAGATGACGGAGGTGGAACCCAGTGTTTCCACGGCGGGCAAACGGCGAATGAGCGCGTGACGCTTCACCATGCGCTGCACGCCGATGGCGAGAGAAATGGTCACGACGGCCGGCAGAGCTTCGGGCACCACGGCCACGGCCAACGCCACGCCGAAAATGACCATTTCCAACACCGGTTGGCCGCGCCAAATGCCGATGCCACTGATGATGACTACGATGACGAGGGCGGCCTTCGCCAGGGTGTGGCCCATGCGGTCGAGGCTTTCTTGCAGCGGCGTGACGTTGCTTTCCACGCTCTGCAGTAACTTGGCGATTTTACCGAATTCGGTCTGCATACCCGTAGCGGTCACAACGGCGCGTCCGCGTCCGTACGTGACGATGGTGCCCGCGTGCACCATGTTGCTTCTGTCGCCCACGGCCACGTTCTCGCCGGTTATGGCTTCGATTTGTTTTTTCGTGGGTACGGATTCGCCCGTGAGCGACGCTTCGTCTGCTTGAAGATTGATGCTCTCCGTCAAACGCGCGTCGGCGGGAATACGGTCCCCGGCAGCCAATACAATGATGTCCCCCGGCACCACCGCTTGCGCCGCGATTTCCACCTCCTCGCCGTCACGCACCACTTTGGCCGTGGGCGCGGCCATTTTGCGCAGCGCCTCGATGGCGCGTTCGGCGCGGTACTCCTGCACGAATCCGAGCAACACCGCAAACAAGACGATAATGCCGATGGCCAACGCCTCCACGCCATGCCCGAGCACCGCGGAAAGCAGCACCGCCAGAAGCAGAATGATGATGAGCACGTTCTGGCACTGCGCCAGCAGCAGACGCCAGGGCGAAACGCGTTTTTGAGCGGCGAGCTGGTTGGGGCCAAATGCCACCAGTCGCTTCTGTGCCTCTTCGGCACTCAATCCTCGTACGAAATCGGTGGCCAAGCGAGCGGACAATTCGTTCACAGCCAAACCATGCCAAGACGTTTTAACGAGATGGAACATGGTCGCATTATGCCACAATCATTCTTTTTTCTTGCGTCGAGAAAACAATTGAGCAGGATGCCCGCTCATGCGCTTCCAGTAGAGCCAACCCAACACTCCAACCACGCCGAGCACGATGACGAGCTTCAGCACGGTTTCGGCGGTATCCAGTCCGGACATCAACGGCCCCATGGCCGAAAGACCCGTATAGCCGATGATCATGAACAGGAAATTGCGCACGTAGAAACCGGCGTACGTGGCAAAGAGGAAACTCTTGAGATCTATTTTCAAAATGCCGCAGAGCAGTGAGATGGGCGTGCTGGGCATGACGGGAATGGAGCGAAGGCCGAACAAAATCCAGGCGTCGCGACGCGTGCCTTTGAAGTGCTCGCCGAAGCGTTCCAAGTCTTCGTGGCTCACGCCTATGTATTTGCCGAAGCGGGGCACGGCCACGTCTTCCAGCTTGTCACCCAGCACGTAAAACAGCCACGCTCCCACGGTTTTCGCCAGGGTGGCCAAAGCGCAAATCCACAGCAAATAGGCAAACCCGAGGTGCTGAGCTTCGGCCACGCTGCCCGCCATGGTGGCCACGAGCGGGGAAGGGATGGGCGCGATGATTTCCTCCAGCAAACCGCCCACGGTCACGAACAACGGCAACGGCACCGTCTGGGCCGTGCTTTCCAACCACATGATGACAGCTTGAATCATAGCGCGGGCATTCTACAGGCATCCGCGCGTCTGCCCATGGGTTCTACATCTTTCTCGCTTTCGTGCGCATGTCCTGACGAATGCGATCGCGGCCTTTGGCCACGCAGATGTTCACGGCATCGGGGCCCCCCTGTGCACGGCACGCCTCATTCACCTGCTTGAGCTCCGCGTTGTACCACGTGCGCAGGGTCGCTTGTTTGCTCGCGGGGACGAAGCTTCCCCCCGCCACGGGCGAAGGCGGCGCGATGAGTTGAATTTTGGAGCTGGAAAGCGGGAATTGGCCTTCCGTGACAATCGCATCGGATTGAATGTCCGAAGCAGTTCCACCATAAAGGTATGTGTCGTGCGCTGCTTGGCTTCCGGCTTGAACGCCACGTCGACGTTGACCACTTTCTTGCCGCAAGCCGCCACCACGAGCGGCGGTTCAAAATTGAGCGTCACGGTTTGGTCGTTGGGGTTCACCGTACGGGAAGACCCGAGCACGGCACCGTTTTCGGGCATAAGCAACACCTGCGCCACATCGGAAGACTCTCCGGGGCCCCCATGCACCACCGTCACGCTTTGAACGCGAACCGGGCCTTTGCAGTCGGCCGTCAGCTCCAAAGACAACACATTGATGCCCTTGTCTCCCGTTTGTACACGGGAAGCCGGTGTGGCAGGACGACGCAACGTGCGCACCCGCAGCATGCTTTCGCTCGGGGCTTTCACGTTGCGAACGACCATTTTTGCCGGGCACGATTTGGCTCCGGCCATGCACACGCCCACCAGTTCGCCGCTGGCCATGCCTTCGGCGGACGTGATGAATTCACCGACGCGCTTCATACCCCAAACGGTGGCGCAGTTTCCCTGGATGGTGGAACAGATTTCCGTGTCCAAAAGCAGGCTCGTCGCACCTTTGCCGATGTCGGCGCGCAAAATGAACGTGTCTTCGCGGCCCACGACGAAATTCTTGAATTCGTACACTACGAAACCGTCTCCGGAAGCCACCTGCTTGGCATCCATGCTGTACGCCGTACTGACGTTGCGCAGCAACACCTGCGAAAGCTTGCCGCTCAGGTTGGGCGTGTCCGCACTGTGCACGCGCAAGTACAAGGCACGGACGTTTGCTTTGCCGAAAGCGGAGTCTCCGAAGCCTGCGGATGTGACGAAGCGGAAAGTGAGAGTGTTCAGCACCACGTCATCTCCCGGCTGCACGCGGGTTTCCTGAAGCGGTTCTTGCTGCACGTACACATCGCCTTCGGCGGCCAGGGTCGCGGTCGGAAACACCAAGAGCATCGCCGCGGAAAGCAGAACATGTTTCATGGGAAACGGGGGAAACGGATGAGTATCAATGCCAGAGCGTGCTTTTCACAATGGGAGGCAGAACATCCAGCCAGCGAAAGCGACCGAAGCCGTCCGTCCACTGCACGGCACCGGTGGTGCCGAGCGTACCGGGATCCAGCAACGCCGCTTGTAAAAACGCACCCGAACCCACGCTGTTGACGTCGGCGTTGAGCGTAAGACTGGTGCCCGCAAGCACGGTACCGATGCTGGTAACGATGGCGGCGCAACGAATGAGGCTGCCGTTCTGCATGGCGGAGCACGTGTGCTTCTGGCTGCTGCCCGGTTGGGAGAGGAACCAGTTCGCCGTGGTGACGTTCTTCTGGTTCACGGTGAATTCCATATCGGTGATAACCGGCAAAACGTCGGTCTGGCTGCGGGTCTTCACACCGAACGAACCGATGAGCAGCTTCTTCCCGGTGGCCAAAATACCCTCGGCGGCACCCGTGTTGGTGATGCCGGTAATTTCGGCCTGCGCGCTCTGGTGCTCCACCAACACATCGGGCGTGCCGGCAGTTTCGTACGTGCCGGAACGGTCCGATGACGTCACTGAAACGTTCACGCTGCGCACGAGCATGAGCTCCTCGGAAATGACGGGTGATTTCATGACGGCCCGCACATACAAGTATGAGGGCTTGCCGTCGGCGGAAGCGGTAAGGAGCAGAGAGCCGGAAGCAATGTCGGCTTTGTAGCGACGATCCAGCGAATCCAGGGGATCTTTGACGAGCAAGGCTTCATGCGTGCCGTCGGTGAGCAATATGCCGCTGAGCGATTCCACTCTGCGGTCCAAGCGCACTTCCGCATACGTCACCCGACCGCTCTTTTCCGGCGTGAAAGCGAAACGCACCAACGAATCGCTGGGCATGCCGCTCAGCAAGAAGTGAGAGCGTGTGGGAACCGTAAGGCCGGTATATGCCGAGGAGGAAGAGGAAGACGAGGAGGAAGACACCTGCGAAGAGGATGACTGCACCTCGGAAGAAGAGGACGATGAGGATTGCACGGGCAATGGTTCGCCCGCTTCCAACAATCGGTATGTCTCCAGTTCGCCCGCGTGCTCGGCGACGAAAGCCGCCGCCAACTGCGCCATCTGCCCGCGTTCAAGCGAGGCATCCATGGCCAACGGGTACGGCAGCACCGTGCCGATGCCGCGGGCCGCGTTCATGAACGGCGCGTACCAGACTTCACGCTCGCGAACATTGACGGGGACATCGAACAGATTCACCAGAATTTTCACCGCTTCGGCGTAATTCACGGCGCGTTCCGGGTGGAACATGCCATCCGGGTACCCCGCGAGCACGCCGGCCTCTTTCGCCGCACAAACGTACTGCGCGAACCAATCGGTGGCGCGCACGTCGGGGAAGCAGTCGAGCGTATCGGCTTCGGCCGGCCTGTCCGGCGCGGCGTTCAGCGCTATTTTCACGAACTCCGCCCGGTTCAACGTGCGTTCGGGGTGGAACGTTCCGTCCGGGTACCCCTGCACGATTCCCTCCGCGGCCAACAAGTCGATGGCTGCCTGCGCGCCCGTACCGAAGGGCTCGTCGGTGAAGTTCAGGGTATCGCTGTGCCAACTGAGCGCCAGCGCCGAAACCGGAACGAGGAGGGAGGTCGCCGCAAGGATGGAGTACTTCATTTGCTGATTTCGTAGGTAAGGCTGACGTTCACGGTAATGTCTTGCTGACCGGCAGGCAATGCCACATCCATGGCCGCGCCGCCCATACCCATTTCCATGTTGGCCGTGCGCGTGGCGTACGGCATGGGAGGAATGTATCCGCCGCCTTCGTTGAAGCCGGTGATTTTCACCAAACGCACGCCGAGCTCTTTGGCCAGAGTTTCCGCCTGAGCTTTGGCTTTGCCGATGGCGATGGTGCGGGCCTGCGTCATGAGCGCGTCCTGGTCGTCGATGGTGAATTCAATGCCGCCCGCCTGGTTGGCGCCGGCTTCGGTGACCGCCGTGAGAATGCCGCTCATCTTCTCCAAATCGCGCACCTTCACGCGCAGAGTTTGGTTGGCTTCGTAGCCGCGCAGTTTCTGCGTGCCGTCATTCCAGTCGTAACTGGGACTGAGGCTGAAGGATTCCGTGCGAATGTCTTTTTCGTCCACACCTTGAGCTTTGGCTGCGGCAAAAGCGGCGTTCATGTCCGTCTTCAACATTTCCATGGCCGCCTGAGCGGTTTTCTGCGGACCGGTCTGCACGCCGAAGGTCAACTGCGCAATGTCGGGTGAGGCGCTTATTTTGCCCTCGCCGCTCACGGTGATTTGGCTGTAGTTCGTGCTGCTTGTTTTTAGAGCAGTCTTGGATTCCAAGTGTTTGCCGGCAACGAAAGCGCCGCCGACGATGACCGCGGAAAGCACCATGGCTCCGGCGAGCATCTTGGAGAGGGAAGAGGTTTCCATAAAAGAAAAGGGAGGTGAAGAAAGTATACGCGTGATTGCGCGCTGTCTTCCAGACGAATGGACTGGACGACTCTTACAAGCGTCTTAATCCCATACCGGCTTTTTCTTCGGCGGGGGCGCGCTCTCATCTTCGCCTGCGAACATGCCGCGCGGGTTGTTTTGCGTGTTGGGAGCAAACTGGTCTTCGTCGAAGCTGGCTCCCAGGTCTATGGCTGAAGAAAGTGGCGGCACGGCACGATAGTTCGTTACGACGGGCATGGGCTGCTCTCGCACGGTGAGCAAACCATGAACGCGTGCGGCCACCGCTCGCAGTTGCACGGGCGACAGCACTTGCAAAGAATTGAGAATACCGGCCAGTTCCGGCGCGGGTGTCGCATGTTCCTGAGAAGTTTCTGCCATGGGACCCAGTATCCTCCTTTTGCTCGACGAAAGAAAAGCCTGCTTCGCGCGCCCGAAAAAAGCGCTGCCGAACTAGGCTTTTTCCTGCACGCCATACTTCTCGTAACCGGATTTCTCCAGCTCGTGAGCCAATTCGGGTCCGCCGCTTTGCACAAGCTTGCCTTGCACCATCACATGCACGTGGTCGGGCTGCAAGTACTGCAAAATGCGCACGTAGTGTGTGACAACCAAAGCCGAAAACACCGGCGTACGCAGGCGCTGCACGCCTTCGGCCACAATGCGCAGGGCGTCCACGTCCAAACCGGAATCCGTCTCGTCCAAGAGCGCCAGCAGCGGTTGGAGCATGGACATTTGCAGCACCTCGGCCTTCTTCTTTTCGCCGCCACTGAACCCTTTGTTCACGTACCGCTCGGCGAACGCCGGGTCCATGCTGAGTCCCGCCATCTTCTCCTGCAAAAACTTCTGGAACTTGATGGGCGAGATGATTTTCTGCTCCGGGTGCCGAACCTTCATTTGCGCGTTGTAAGCGGCAAACAAGAAGTTTCGCAACGACACGCCGGCGATTTCCCGCGGGTACTGAAAAGCCAAGAACAATCCGAGCTGCGCTCGTTCGTGCGGTTCGAGAGCAAGCAAATCTTGCCCTTGAAACGAAACCGATCCTCCCGTCACCGTATACGCGGGATGCCCCATCAACGCGCTTACCAACGTGGATTTTCCCGAACCGTTGGGTCCCATAATCGTGTGCACTTCTCCGGGGAGCATGCGCAACGAAAGTCCGCGGATGATTTCCTGTTCACCCACGGCGACGTGGAGATCTTTGATATCCAATAACGGTTCCATGTGACGAGTATGAAGAAGATCTGAGGAATTATGAATAAAGAATGATGAATTATGACCGGGAACGATCTTCCTCATTTCCACTTCCTCATTCATAATTCCGACATGCCGAAAGTCACGTTCAAATACGGCGGGCAGGTGCAGGTGGTGGAGACGGAGGAAGGCAAAACGCTTTTGCAAATAGCGCTGGACCACGGCGTACCCATGGAAAACGCCTGCGGCGGCAACGGCTTCTGCACGACATGTTTGTGCAAAGTGGAGCAAGGCATGGAACAGCTCGGCCCCCGCACGGACCGCGAAGAGGGAATGGGCATTGTCGATGACCCCGAACGTCTGGGTTGCCAGACGGTGGTGAACGGTGATGTGACGGTGGAGATTCAGGAGTAGGATTTACGATTACGTATTACGATTACGGACACACGCACTCCATGTCACTCACCACCTTTTCATCGGCCGACGAATGGCAACAAGATTCCGTACGGTGGCTGAAGGAACGCATTGAGCGAAGCGTGGAAGAGCGTGGTTGTTGCGTGCTGGGTCTTTCCGGCGGCGGCACGCCGAAGCCCGTGTATGCGGCGCTGGCGACGGCCGTGCAGGATTGGTCGAGCGTGACGGTGTTTCTGGTCGATGAACGCTGCGTTCCCGCCACCGACGCCGCCAGCAACCACGCGTTGCTACTGGAGCATTTCTACTCGCTCATCAAAAACGCCAAGCCGACGCTCATATTGCCAGACACTCAACTAGAACCGACGCTGTGTGCGCTTCGGTACGACAAACAATTGCGAGAGCTGTTCGCCGCCGGCCCTGCGGATGCAGTGGTGCTCGGCATGGGCAACGACGGGCATACGGCCTCGCTTTTTCCTCCTCTGGCCGACAACTGCTTCGGTCCGGCTTTGGCCGTGCATACGGTAACGGACTCGTTCGTCGTGCATGACCGTATTTCCGTCACGCTCCCCGTGCTCACGCAAAGCCGCGCACAGTTGCTCTTGCTCCAGGGCGCAGACAAAGCGGATACGTGGAAACGCATGCTGGAAGACGGCGCGGACGAGCGCCGTTGGCCGCTTTTGGCATTGGCGAAACAGGGAACCATGGCGGTGCATCACTGCACCTAGGGCATGCGGAAAACCCCGCGATGTGGTATACTGTTTCGATGTCTTCGCCGGACCCGCAAAAGCAATTCCAGGCCTCGCTGGACGTCGCTCAAACCAAGCGACAGGCAATGGAGCGTGCCCTGGAAGAGACTTCCGCCAAGCGACACGAAGAAGCGGCGGCGGAGTTTTCCCGTGCGCATGAAGGCGCGTTGCAAGAGGAGCAGGATGTGCTGCACAAAGAAGAGCAAAAAAAAGTGTGGAAAACCGAACAGAAGCGCAACGCCCAGGCCATAGAGGAAATGAAGCGTCGCAAGGAAGCCGAGCGCAAACACTGGGAGGACTTGAAGAAAAAGAAACGCGATGAGGAGAAAAATGCGCGCGAGTACATGCACCAAATGGAGTTGGCGACTCTGAACAAACAGGCCCACGAGCAGCGGAAGAAAAACGCCAAGGACACGCGCATGAAAATGATTCACGAGGCGGAGGCGGAGGCGCGATTGCAAAAGGAAAATCTCGCTCGCGCCGAGCGCAAGGAAAAGGAAGTCGTCGCGCGTGAAGCCAGAAAAGAACGCGACGGCAAAGCGTTGTTGATTGAGGAACAGAAGGAATTGTTGGCGCAGGAATTCCAGAAGCGACGCTTGCAACTGGCGAACCAACAAACGACCGAAATGCGCGAGCTGCAGGCGGAGTACATGCGCAAGAAAGCCATGGCCAAACAAGGCAATGCTTTGGAAGCACGGCAGCTGTTGAACGGCATTGAGCGTGAAGAGCAGGACCGCGTGCGCAAGCTGAAGCAGCGATTCTCCGAAAAGTCCGCTCAGCTGGAGCAGGAGCACACGCAGAAACAAATGTCCTTTGAGCGCGAGAAGCGCCTGGCGTTGGATGAATCTTCGACGGAAGAACGCAAAGAAACGGAATCGCTGCACCGCCAAACGCTGAATGCCATGCACGAGCAAGACCGACGTGTGAACGACACGCGTCACGAAGCCGACGCGAAGGAAAAAGAAATTCGCTCCACGGAAACTTGGAAGCAGGTCCAGTTGGAAGCCGAACGCCGCCAGAGACAACGCAACGATTCTTTCGTGGACCCGAACAAGAAACCCCTATAATGCGCCCAAGCCCGGGTGGTGAAATGGCAGACACGCCAGCCTTAGGAGCTGGTGGGAGCAATCCCATGGAGGTTCAAGTCCTCTCCCGGGCACCATTCGACTCGGCCCTACGGGGCCTCGCTCATGGTCCTTGGCCATACTCCCCAACCCATGATCAGCCGAGTCGAATGACCCTGAGTGAGGCCGAAGCCGAATCGAAGTGCCGACGTTCTATACTAAAAAGGAACTGTGATTCA
>CAZWVP010000002.1:11178-35769 GCA_964636635.1 uncultured Candidatus Peribacteria bacterium | reverse complement strand
GACCGAAGCGGCGCAAGCGTTGATTGCCGACATAGAAACAAGCGGCGGTTGTGCGAAAGTGACAGGTGCGGGCGGACGCAGCGGCGGCAGCGGCATGGTGTTGGGATTGCACGAAGATGTGAAAATGTTGGAGGCAACGGCAGCCAAACATGCCATGCTTGTTTTACCCACGCCGTAAACATGTCTCGTGCTCGCTCCGCTCCCAACATCGCGCTCATCAAATACTGGGGCAACCGTAACGAACGGCTGCGCTTGCCGGCCGGCAGCTCTCTTTCCATGACACTGAACGGACCGACGGTGGACGTGACGGTGAGTCCGGCGGATATGTTGAGCGTGACGTCCGTCACTCTCGGTTCGGAAAAAATTCTGACCGAGAAAGATGTACGCCGCTTCGCGAACCACGCGGCATTGATGAACGAATATCTGCTGGCGCTGGGGTGCCGCACCTCGACGGCAAGTTTGGACATTCGCATAGAATCGAACATTCCGCCGGGCATCGGCCTGGCGTCCTCAGCGGCGGTGTTCAGCGCTCTGGCCAAAGCCGTTGCGGGCTTGGTGCAAAACGACATGAACCTCACGGACGAACACATAAGCGTGCTTGCCCGGCTCGGTTCCGGTTCCGCCGCCCGAAGCATACACGGCGGCTACGTGTCTCTGGAAAACCGCGGTGACGAAGCCGTGGCGATACCTGTTGCTCCGGCTCATCATTGGAATTTGCACGACATCGTCATCGTGCCGTCGCGCGAAGAAAAAGCCGTGGGCTCCACCGAGGGGCACGCCCTGGCTTGCACCAGTCCGTATTTTGCGCAGAGACTGGAGGCGGTGGAAAAACGATTCGCGGAATGCCGGTCTGCCATTCTGGAAAAAGATTTTCTGAAACTCCAAGCCGTGGCCGAAGCGGACAGTTTGAACATGCACTACGTCATGGAAACGGGAAACCCACCTCTTCGCTACTTGAACGAGGTCAGCCACCGACTCATGCGCGACATTGTCGAACTGCGAGAGCGCAAGCACCTGCCCGTGCTGTACACCATGGACGCCGGACCGACGGTGCACCTGCTCTGCACGGATGAAGCTTTGCCTGAAGTTCGCGCCTTCGCGAAAGAACAAAAAGACTGCACTCTCTTTGAAACAACGGTGGGCGATGGCGCACACTGTGTTGCATAATCATGGACCTTCGCAATCTCCCCGCCGGCTTAAGTCCAGCCGAACGCTGCGCGTACAGACGCACGCTCGTTACTCACGAAACCAAACTGCCGCTGGAATCACTGGCTTGTACGGACGAGCAGGTGGCGCAAGCGGATGAAAAAAATTGCGAGCAGATGATTGGCATGTTGCCCATGCCCGTGGGCATTGCCGGCCCGCTCACGATCGTCACCGAACATAATGTACATTTAAACGTACATATTCCTTTGGCCACCACCGAAGGCGCTCTCGTAGCCAGCGTGAACCGCGGTTGCAAAGTACTTGCCGCTTGCGGGGGCGCGCGTACGACCTGCATACGCCACGGCATCAGTCGCTCCATCGCCTTGCTGCCACCGACGAATACCGACGTGAACACGTACCGTGAAACCGTGCTGGCCTTGGAATCGGAGTGGCGAAAAATAGGCGAAGCCACCAGCTCGCATTTGCGCATTTTGAAAACGGAAACGGATGCTTCGGCAGACGCCCTGTTTCTCACTCTGTACGCCGACACGGACGAGGCCATGGGCATGAATATGATCACCATCGCCTGCCAAGCCGTGGGTGAATGGCTGGCCAGCAACGCGGGAGGCACGTTCGTGACGGTGGCAGCCAACGTGGACAGCGACAAGAAACCCAGCCGGCGCACGCATGATCGCGGACGAGGTTTCGAAGTGACGGCGGAAGTGAGCATGTCTGCCGATATTTGCCGTTCGCTCTTGAAATGCGAGCCCATGGACTTGCTCGCGGTCGCGCACGCCAAGTTGGAACAAGGTTCCGCCATTGCCGGAAGCATCGGCAAGAACCTGCACGTCGCCAACGTCATTGCCGCCGTATACCTGGCTACGGGCCAAGACGCCGCTCACACCGTGGAAGGATCTCTCACAGATACGACGATGACTCTCGACGACAAGCAAAATGTACACCTATCCGTACGTCTGCCTGCGGTGCTGGTGGGGGTACGTGGCGGTGGCACGAACCTTCCTGCCCAGAGACAATGTTTGGATTTGCTCCTCGCCGCGAATACAAGCGGTTTGCATCCGTGCTTGCACCTGGCACAGTGCATTGGTGCCGCGGTGCTCGCCGGTGAACTGTCGCTGCTGGCGGCACAGGCGGGGCATCAACTCGCTTCGGCCCACAAGTCCCTGGGTCGCTGATTATTCGTCCGTACCCGAAGTCAGCACGAGAATTTCGTCCGAGAAGTGTGCCCGCAAGGCGTGCACCATTTCATCGACAAGCGCGCTCAAATGCTCGGGGGCGATGGGCCCCAGCTGCGAGTGGCTCCTCGCAGCCAATGCAAACAACTGCGTGGAGAACCATTCCCTGTTTTCCGCATCGTCGTTGATGACACGCTTGATGAACTCGGTGCGTACGACGCCTGTGGGCCTGATGTTTTGCAATACGCCGTCGAGTGCCTGTTCCACCAAGCCTTCGTAGGGCTGAAGATGTTCTTTCATGCTATTGTGAAACGGAGTCAAAGACGTAAAAAATGAATCTGGAAGAGCGTATTCTCCTGACAAGCGTGATTGTCATACGGAGTGCGAAAAAGGTCAACAAAGAGTCCGGTAATTCTTTGCCTTCAGCGCAGGTTTTCGCCATGCTTTTCGGGCTGAAAATGTCCGTCAAACAAGCAGCAATCATCGGCTTTGGCATGGCCTTGCCTCACGAACGCATCACCGTCCAATCCATTGCACAGCATTGGGGCCAGGACGCCAAAAGCGTGGTGGGCGGAATAGGCGTGGAAGAAAAAACCGTCCCGGGCGCCGGACAAGACTCCTTCACGTTGGCGTGCGACGCGGGCGCTCAGGCCATTGAGAATGCCGGCATCATTGCAACCGAAATTAGCGCGGTGTTCGTTGGCTCGGAAAGTCACCCCTACGCCGTGAAGCCGACGAGCGGCATGGTGGCGGACGCTCTGGGTGTGGACCCGTTCTGCCACAGCGCCGACCTAGAGTTCGCCTGCAAAGCCGGCACGGCCGCCATGCAGATAGTGAGCGCGTTCGTACAATCGGAACAAGTGCGTTACGGACTGGCCATCGGCAGCGATACCGCGCAATCGAAACCGGGAGACGCCCTGGAATACACGGCGGCTTCGGGCGCGGCGGCCATGGTGATAGGCTCCGCAAACGACAAACGCGCGCTTTGTCGCATAGAAAAAACCTTGTCCTTCACCACCGACACGCCGGACTTCTGGCGGGCGGCCAAAGCCGATTTTCCCAGCCATGCCGGACGCTTTACCGGCGAACCCGGCTATTTCCACCATATGCGCACGGCCATAAAAGCCATGCTCGACGTCACTGGCATGAAGCCCGCGGATATCGATCACGTGGTCTTGCACATGCCCAACGGCAAGTTCCCCTCTCGCATTGCCAAGGAATTCGCTTTCAGTGAAGAACAAATGCGCCACGGCTTCATCGTGCCGCACATCGGCAACACGTACAGCGCCTGTTCCTTGTTGGGCCTCGCACATGTTTTGCAGGAAGCCAAAGCCAAGCAAAATATTCTGCTGGTTTCCTACGGCTCGGGCGCCGGTTGCGACGCCTTTCTTCTCACCATGATGCGCGACGGTGCGCCTCTGCCGAAATCTCCGCACGCCACGACGTACCTTTCCTACGCCGAGTACCGCCAACGAGTCGACTCCATTCACGCCCATGCCTAAAGACATTTCCATCATCGGCCGGGGGCAAACGGTTTTCGGCGAACTGTGGGACATGAATTTGCCGGAACTGATTGCGCGCGCAACCGAAGCCGCTTTGAAAGAAGCACCGTGTTCGGTGTTGGACATAGATATGGTGATAGTCGGCAACATGTTGGGTGAAGTCATGGGCAGCCAAGCACATTTGGGCGCGTTGACGGCGAGCCTGCTGCCGCATTCACCTCCGGCTTTGCGCGTGGAGTCCGCTTGCGCTTCGGGCGCGGTGGCTTTGCATACGGCCTACAGCATGCTTGCGGGCGGCAGCGTGCGAAACGTGCTCGTGGTGGGTGCGGAAAAAATGACGGACGCCTCCGGCGACGCCGTGGCGGCCGCGCTGATGGGTGCCGCCGACGCCGAAAAAGACGCACCCTGCGGGCTCACGTTCCCCGGCCTCTTCGGCTTGGTGGCCAACCGCTACATGCACGATTACGGACTCACGAGAGATGAACTGAGTCTGGTGAGCAGTCTGCACCACGCGCACGGCGTGAAAAACCCGTTCGCACAATTCCGCAGCGCCGTATCTCCCGAAGCCGTCAGTCGCAGCCCCTTGGTTTCGGACCCGCTGCGCCTGCTCGATTGCTCTCCCATCAGCGACGGCGCCGCCGCAGTGGTGCTCTCCACGCAGTACCAAAGCCCATGGCGCTTGCGTGCGTCTCAGCTGGCAACCGACTCCGTAAGTCTCACCGACCGTCCGACACTGACGAGCTTCGCCGCCACCAAGAAAGCCGTGCAACACGCTCTGGCCCAGAGCGAACTGACCATCGAAGACATGCGGCACATAGAACTTCACGACTGCTTCTCCATCGCCGCGCTCATCAACGTGGAAGACATGGGCCTGGCCGCGCCGGGCGAAGGCGTGCGCCTGTACCGCACACCGACAAGCGGCCCAACCTTGAACTTGAGCGGGGGCTTGAAAGCCTGCGGACACCCCGTGGCCGCCACGGGCGTGAAGCAGCTTGTGGACATGACGAAGCAGTTGCATGCTTCGGGCGAACGTTTCGGACTCACGCAGAACTTCGGCGGCGCCTGCGCCACCTGCGCCGTGCACATCGTAGAATATTCCGCGTAACTTCCATGCAAGACTCTCCCGCCGCCATCGCCCGTCGTAAGAAACTTCGTTCCCAGCGCATGCAGCCGGGCAGCATTCTGAGCATGACCACGGTGCATCACGCTCCGGCCGACTTCCCCGAAGGCCAAAGGCACATAGCGCTCATTGCCCTGAAAGACGGCGCGCATGTGATGGGCCTTCTCACCGCTCCGGGAGAAATAGGCCAACAGGTTTCACCGAGCTTGCGCTTGATGCGCACCAATGCCGACGGACTGCGCACCTATGACGTGGCATACGAACCGTTGGCACCGGCCAGCGACAGACAGCCGTTCCGCGGCTACATTCTGGCTCTCACCGGCCCTTCGGGCGTTGGCAAGTCGAGCATCAGCCAAATTTTGAACACCGTCTTCGCCGATTACGTGCAACCCGTGCGCATCGTCACCACCCGTTCGGGTTCCGCTCAAGACAACGGCGAGTACGAATACGTGACTCTGCAGGAATTTCACGCGCTGCATGCGGAAGAGAAACTGGCCGCCGCCACGGAAATCCCCTCCGCCGCCGGCGATCGTTGGTACGGCTACCGCACGGAGTCCATCGAAGAGATTTGGCAGCAAGGCAAAACGCCCGTCGTAATAACCGAAATGCACCTGCTGCAAGACCTCGCCAAGCGGTACGGCCGCAGGTCCATACTGTCTTTCGGCCTGCTCCCGCCCGGCAAAAGCAAACGCGCCATGCTTTCGCAACTCCTTTACCGCCTGCGTTCGCGCGGACGCGACAGCGAGGCCAGCATTCAAGACCGTTTGGCCAATGCCAAAAAGGATTTGCTGTTCTTCGAGCAACGCCAAGACCTGTTCGACCACTTGATCGTGAACGAAACTTTGGAACAGGCGGTGGATATCGTGAAGCAACACGTGCTCTCTCGGCATGTGCCAAAAAATGCATCACACCAGAAACTCTCGTAAGTGCAAATAGAACTGCGTGGCTTTGGACCATATCTTTGGTACAATCTTCTGATTTGTTTTCAAAAACAAACGCACATAAACATTCATGTCTCTGCACTCACTCATGTTCGGCTGGGAATACCCGCCCGCCACTCTCGGTGGCTTGGGCGTGGCTTGCCAAGGCCTCGTGAACGGACTTCTGCGCCGCGGCGTGAAAGTGACGTTGGTGCTGCCGCACGCCGAGGGCAAGCAGGACGGAGCGGAGATTGTATTCCCCACGAACGAGCACTACGAAGAAATGCGCGAGACCATTCGCGTGCAGAGCTTGCTGAACCCGTACGACTCGGAAGAAGAATTTTTGAACCGCGTGAGTCACATGCTGCAAAGCTCGCCGCGTTTGCAAGGAGACATTTACGGCAAGAATCTCGGCGAAGCCATCGCCTGTTTTACGGAAATGAGCGTGACGATGACGCGTCACACCGAACCGGACGTGGTGCACTGCCACGACTGGATGACGTACGACGCAGGCATTCGCGCCGCCGTTCATCATGACGCGCCGCTCGTGACGCACATTCACGCCACGGAGCTGGACCGCACGCACTTCTCTCCGAACCAGTGGATATACGACGTGGAACGCCGCGGTTTCGAAGCCGCCGATCGCATCGTGGCCGTGAGCGGATATACGAAAAACATCATCACCGAACACTACGGCATTCCGTCGGACAAAATTTCCGTGGTGCACAACGGCACCAGCGACATGCACGACCCGGAAATCGTCCGTTTGCACAGCGAGAGCCGCAAGAAACAGAAACCCATGATTCTGTTCCTGGGACGTCTGGCTCTGCAGAAAGGCGCTTGGCAGTTCTTGGACATGGCCGCCATGGTGCACCGCCTGAACCCCGACGTGCAGTTCGTGATGGCCGGCGACGGACACATGTTGCCGGAACTCGTGAACCGTGCCTGCCAGCTTGGCTTGCAAGATTGCATACTGTTCGCCGGCAAAGTGAGTAACTCCGAAGCCCGCAAGCTCTACGCCAAGGCGAGTTGCTTCGTAATGCCTTCGCTTTCCGAACCGTTCGGACTGGTGGCCCTGGAAGCCGTGGCGCACGGCACCCCGGTGATTTTGAGCAAGCAATCGGGCGTGGCCGAGGTGGTGAACCACTGCTTCACCGTGAACTTCTGGGACACCGAACGCATGGCCGACTGCGCACTCACCATTTTGCGCGAAGAGTCGTTGGCCAGACAGCTAAGCACGGAAGCCCCGCGCATGCTTCGCGACCTGACTTGGGAAAACCAAGCGGACAAAGTGAGCAGCATTTACCGCGATGTCCTGAACATTTGAAACACGCAATTCAATACACACATCCATTTCCCCACATATACATGAGTCAGCGAGTTTGTTTCTACTTCCAGGTTCACCAGCCGTACCGCTTGCGCGACATTCGCATCACGGACATCGGCAGCAGCGCCGAAGAATACTTCGACGACAAGCTCAACAAGCAAATTTTCCGCAAGGTAGCCGAAAAGTGTTACCTGCCGACGAACGCGCTCATTCTGGAGCTTCTGAAGGCGCATCCCGAATTCCACGTCTCCTACTCGCTTTCCGGCGTGTTTTTGGACCAGTGCCGCGAATACGGCCCGGACGTTCTGAAATCGTTTCAGGCGCTGGCCGCCACGGGCCAAGTGGAATTTTTGGCCGAGACCTACTACCACTCCCTCTCCGCCATCGCTTCCACCGAAGAATTCTGCGAACAGGTGAAGAAGCACGTGCTCACCATTCGCAAGTTGTTCAAAATGACGCCGCGCGTCTTCCGCAACACCGAGCTTATTTTCAGCAACCACATCGCCAACATGGTGAGAGAGATGGGCTTCGATGCCATTTTGGCCGAAGGCGCCGACCGCGTGCTCAACGGCACGAACCCCAACGACATTCACGTACCCGTGCAATTCCAACTGCCGCAGGAAACGCGCGACACCATTCGCCGCTTGAACCCGACGCGTCGCCAGCCGCGCGAGAACATTGCCGTGCTGCTCAAGAACTACAGCCTTTCCGACGACGTGGCGTTCCGCTTCTCGGACAAAAACTGGACCTCGCACCCGCTCTCCGTGGAAACCTATTCCGACTGGATTCAGAAGAACTCCGGTCACTGCGTGAACCTGTTCATGGACTACGAAACCTTCGGCGAACACCAGTGGGCCGCCAGCGGTATTTTCGAATTCCTTCGTCACCTGCCCGCCGAATGGAAACGTCGCGGCATTGCCACGGTCACGCCGTCCCAGTCGCTCGATTCTTGGAACAAAGACTGGCAAATGCCTCTCTACGACGCTCATGGCATCGTTTCCTGGGCGGACACCGAACGCGACCTTTCCGCCTGGCAGGGCAACCCCATTCAAGACAGCTCCTTGCAAGCCGTGTTCCGCTTGGAAAAAGCCGTGAAAGAAACGCACAATCACGAAATTATCGAAACCTGGCGCAAGCTTTTGACCTCGGACCACTTCTACTACATGTGTACGAAATTCTGGCACGACGGCGACGTACACAAGTACTTCAGTCCGTACGACTCCCCCTACGAAGCCTTCCGGCGTTACAGCCACGCAGTGGAAGACCTGAAGCTCGTCTTGGCGAAGACAACGAATGATAAAGAGCTAGTAGCAAGTAGCAAGTAGCTATCAAATCTTCATCCGAATCCTCGCACGTAATCCCAATCCTTATCCCTAATCCTACTCATGCCTCGCTCTCTCGTTCTCGGCAACGGCAGCATGCTCGCCACCTTCGATGATTGCTGCCAAATGCGGGACTTCTACTTCCCGCACGTGGGTATGGAAGACCACACCATGTGGGGCCACGCACACCGCGTGGGCGTGTTCGTGGAGGGCAAAGGCTTCGCTTGGTTCGACGATGCCAACTGGCAGAGATCCATTCGCTACCGCACGGATACTCTGGTGGGCGAAAGCACGCTCACGCACAACGGTCTGGGCTTGGAAATTCTCGTGCGCGACTACGTGCATCCGGTGAGCAACATTTTGCTGCGCAGCTTCACGTTGCGTCCGCTGCACAAAGAGGAAACGGTGGTGAAGATGTTCTTCCATCACGACTTCTACCTGTACGGAGACAAGCAGAAGGACACCGCCTTCTACGAGCCCGCCACGAATACGGTCATTCACTACCGCGAGGAGCGCTACTTCCTCATCGGCGGAGAATCCACGCATCCCGTATCGTGCTCCGTGGGCGTGAAAGGCGGCAAGTACGACACCATTCTCAAGAGCATGACCAGCCACGGCACCTGCGGCATAAACGCCTTCAGCATCGGCAAGACGAACTACCGCGGCTTGCAGGGAACATGGAAAGACGCCGAGGACGGCAAGTTGGAAGGAAATCCCATCGAGCAGGGATCGGTGGATTCCACCGTACAGGTGGATTCCCGCATTCCGGTAGGCAGCACGGCCGAAGTGACCATGTGGCTGTGCGCCGGAAAAAGTTTGGAAGAATCGCTCACTCTGCACCGACAAGTCTTGCAAGAAGGCACCGAACGTCTGGAGCGCAACTGCCACAACTATTGGAAGAGCTGGGTGAACAAAACGCCGCTCGATTTCGGCACGCTCAGCCCCGCCGTCAGCGACTTGTACAAGCGCAGCCTGCTCATCATTCGTCTGCACTGCGACCAAGCCGGCGGCATGGTGGCCGCGGCCGACGCGGATATCATGGCGTTCAACAAAGACACCTACACCTACGTCTGGCCGCGCGACGGCGCCTTCGTGAGTTTGGCGCTGGACAAAGCCGGCTACAACGAGGTCACGCGCCGCTTCTACGAATTCTGCGCGCGCGTGCAATCGCCCGACGGCTACATGCTGCACAAGTACAACCCCAACGGTTCGGTGGGCTCCAGCTGGCACCCGTGGTTCAAACACGGCGAAGCGCAGTTGCCCATTCAGGAAGACGAAACCGCGCTGGTGGTGTACGCCATTCACCAGCATTTCTTGCAGACGCACGACTTCGAGTTTCTGCAGAAAATTTACGAGAGCTTCGTGAAGAAAGCGGCCGCCTTCATGGCCGATTTCCGAGAAGAAGAGACCGGTCTCCCCCTCCCCAGCTACGACCCGTGGGAGGAACATCGCGCCATTTTCAGCTACACCACGGCCAGCACCATCGCCGGCTTGGACAGCGCCGCGCAAATCGCGCACATTCTGGGGCACTACAAGCATTCCGAACGCTACCAACAGGTGGCGGACGCCATGCGCCAAGCGCTGCTCTTCCATTTGTACGACGAGCAAACGGGGCGCTTCATGAAGAGCATCCAGCGCAAGAACGGCCAGACCGTGCACCGCGACCTCACGCCGGACATCAGCATTTCCGCCATTTGGAAGCTGGGCGTATTGCCGACCGATGACCCTCGCGTGGTCAGCACCATGGAACAGCTCATCGACAAACTGACCGTGCGCACGCACGTCGGCGGCTTGGCACGCTACACCACCGACCACTATCACTTCCCGGGCCAACCCACGACGGAAGCCACGGGCAACCCTTGGATCATTACGACGCTCTGGGCCATGCAATGGCAAATTCACCGCGCCGTCGACGCCAAAGAACTCGCCAAAGTGAAAGAGACGTTCGACTGGGTGCTCAAACGCGCCACGAGCACGGGGGTCTTGGCCGAGCAGTACCACGCCTTCACGGGCGAGCCGCTTTCGGTGGCTCCCCTTACCTGGAGTCACGCCACGTTCGTGGAAACCGTGCTGCTGTACCTGCAAAAAGAGAAATCTCTTCTGTCTCTTTCGTAAACGCACATGCTGCGCCTATTCCTTACGGTCGCGCTGATGACGACGCTCGCTCCGAATTTGGCCGAAGCCAAACGGGCATCCGATTTCACCGTTCGAACCCAAGAAACAATCGAAGCAAACTCTTCCCTTTTGAGTCATTCCGAGTGGGCATTTACGGACATGAACGGCGGCAAAATTTCCGCACGCAAAGAGTTGGGTGTGCACTTCCTCGATGGGCACGGTTTTCAGGCAACGCTCTGCAACGATTTTTCCGGAACGTACTCCGTGAAACAGGGAAAACTTTTCGTGCGCCGGACGGATTTCACGCAAACGCAGATTCTCTGCAACGCGGACACTCGCACCCTGCGCACGAACCGCAACGCCATTGCCGTGGAACACCTGTTTTCGAATTGTGACGGGGGTTGTCGTCTGGCTTTGGACAATCACATTTTGAAACTCACCGGCAAAGGCGATACCACGCTGAAGCTCATCCGCAGAGACTGGGATTGATGTTTGTTATAAATACAAAAATATTGTATAATACAATTAAACCAAACCTCAAAAACCCATGCAGAACAAAATGCACTTCGCGCTGTTTCTCACACTCTTGCTGCTCTGCGGCAAAGTTGCCGATGCCGCCGACGAGGTGCTGACTTCCCAAGTGCTGCCGAAAGATTCCATGATCGTCGCCGAAGGCAATTCGGACGTGAGCACCTACCACGAAGCCGCGGCCAGTTCTTCCGCACCGAGTTTTTCCATCGCGGACTTGCAGCGCCGCGAAGTGGAACGCTCGTGGGAAGAGCGCCGTGAACGCAGCACGGTCTTTTTGGCCGACCTGGAAACGAACGATGAAACCGTGACCGCACTGCGGGCGGAGATGAAAAAAATACAGACCAAACGGAACCAGAACCGCGCTCTGTGCGTGGACAGCATTCGTCGGGCAAGCAAGTTCACGAAAGTGGATACCGTGGTTCGTTGTTACCGTGACGAGTTGAACTGGACGCTGGCGCGTGTGGAAAAAGAACGCGAGCTCATCGCCGTTCTGCCCGGACTCGGTGACGACGTGCGCTCGTTGGCTCTGACGCGAGCGGACCTGTTCGCCGACGCCTTGGGCGTGATGACGGTGGCCATGGACAGCGAGGTGTACGAGAGCGTGGAAGACTTGCAGGAAGCGAAAGTGAACCTCTACCAGAACTACATGAAGCCGTACCACCTCATGTTGGTGCGCGTGAAAGCCGAAACCTTGCGCACGTGGATAGCCACGTTGCTCATGCGCGTGGCGGACGTCTTGGAGCAGGAAGCCCTGGAAACCAAGAGCAACGAAAAGCTGCTCACGGTCATCGATTGCCTCACGCCGTTGGAAAGCGACGCCAAGTTGATTTTGTCTTCTCAGGACGCGGACGAAGCCACGGACCAGTACTCCATGCTGCAAGAAAAAGTGCGCACCTGCTCCGCCGGCATTCGTTCGGACCTGTTTCTGGAAGACGTGATTGCCAATTCCCGCTCCGAAGCGGAATTGCTGAAAGCGCAGCGCGAGGCCGAAGCCGCCATCGCCGAAAAAGAAGGTCAATTGAGCCGTCGCCTGCGCCGTCGCGTGACCGGCACGGAATTCCGCGTGGAAGACCAAAGCAGCGCCACCATCCGCGAGAGCGGCACCACGACGCACCAAGCCGCCCCCGTCGTTCAATCCTCTTCCAGTTCCAGCTCCTTGCCCAAAAGCGCCAACGGCAGCATTGCCGTACAAGCGACGGACCGCTCCCGAACGGAATGCATTCCCATCGGTCGCAAGCTGGCCAAGCGCCTGGGCGTGACCTGTTTGCAACAGAAGTGATTCGGCGAGGCTACGCCGCCACGAACGAATATCCGGCTCGGCCAAGCAGTTTGCCGAGCAGAAACACGGGCAAGCCGACGATACTCGTCCAATCCCCTTCGATGCGCTCGATCATGAGCTGACCGGGGCCGTCTATTTGAAAACCGCCGGAACGGTCGCGCCAATGTTCGGTGGCAAGCCACCATGCCACTTCCGCTTCCGTGAGCTCCTTGAACGTGACGGCGGACGTGGATACTTCTTCGTGCGCCTCGCCCGATGCACCGATCACGCACAAAGCCGAGTGCACCAACGACGTATGCCCGCTGTGCAGCAGCAACATGGCTCTCGCCTCCTCCGCGGTGGCGGGTTTTTCCAAAAGCGTGCCGTTCGCCGATTCCACCAAGGTGTCGCACCCGATGACGATGCAGCCGGGGTGTTTGGCAGCTATGTCCTTGGCCTTCAAACGTGCCAAATCCGCCGCCCGGCGAATGGGGTTTCCTTCCGGATGATCGTCTTCTTGCACCGCGCTCGGCACCACCGTAAAAGCCATGCCCAAGCCTTCCAGCAACGTTTTTCGTTGCGGACTCGCCGAAGCCAGAATGACGGACGGCTGCATTAGCGGAGGCCGACGGCTTTGTAGGCACGCTCCAAAACAACCTGCGCCAATGACGACGCATGCTTGGCACCTGCCATACGCACCTCCTCCAAGTACTCAGGCTTCCCTTCCAGTTCCAAACGCTTGGCACGGTACGGCGCGAAGGCATCTAAAAACGCCGTCAACAACTTCTTCTTGGCATCGCCGTAGGGCAAGCCGTTTCGGTATTCGTCGGCCAAAGCTTGCTGCTCGGCGGCGGACAAAAAGAGTTTGTGAATTTGGTAAATGACGCACGTATCGGGATCTTTCGCATCACTCATACCGCGGGAATCGGTGACGATGCCCATGATGATTTTCTTGAGTGCCGCCTCGGACCCGAAAAGAGGAATGGTATTCCCGTAGCTTTTGCTCATTTTCTGTCCGTCTACTCCCGGTACCACAGCGACGTCCTCGCGAATGCGCGGCTCGGGAGCGACGAATGTCTCACCGAACGCATGGTTGAATTTCTGCGCGACGTCACGCGCTATTTCCACATGCTGTTTTTGGTCTTTGCCAACAGGCACGATGTTCGCGTCATAGAGCAAAATATCGGCCGCCATCAACACCGGGTACGTGAAGAGCCCCACCGAAGCCGCAATACCCTTCTCCACCTTGTCTTTGTAACTGACGGCACGCTCCAGAAGCCCCATAGGGGTGACGGTGGCAAGCAGCCAAGCCAGCTCGCAGTGTTGAGGCACATCGGACTGATAGAAAAGCGTGGCTTTCGCAGGATCGAATCCGCACGCCAAACAATCGATCAATGCATCCTGCCGGAAACGCAGAAGTTCTTCACGATTCTGCACCGTGGTGAGCGCATGCAAATCGACGATGAGATACAGGCTCTCTTCGGCCTCACCGATCATATCGATGTTCGGTTTCATGGAACCGAAGTAATTCCCCAAGTGAAGCTGGCCGGAGGGTTGAATGCCTGAAAGGACGCGCATACGTGTTTCGATTGTAGCGAATTAGGCGCTTTTGCGTAATTTCTTGAGTACCGACTGAAACGCGAGAGGCAACGGAGCTTCTATATGCAATTCCTCGTGCGTGACGGGATGCGGAAACGTGAGGCGCGCACTGTGCAAAAAGAAACGATGATACCCCACCGCTTGTGCGAAACGCTGATTCAGCTTGTTCTGCGCCCGGGTGCAGTACTCATGGTCCAGCAGCAACGGATGCTTGATGGACGCGAAGTGCCTGCGAATTTGGTGAAAACGTCCGCTTTCGATTTCCGCCTCGGCGAACGTGACGGGACCCACTTCTTCCAAAACTTTGTAGAGCGTTTGCGCCTCCACCACGCCCTTGGTGCGAGCGGGCAACGGCTTGTCTATTTCCCCTGCCTTCTTGGGCAAACGGCCGAGCACGAGAGTTTGGTACGTCTTCTTCCAACCCGCGAACTTCGTGGCCAAGATGGAATCCAAGGCGCCTTTCGTTTTGGCAAACACCACGATACCCGAGGTCTCGAAGTCCAAGCGATGCACCACGCGCAGGCCCGGGTAATCGCGATGCAAAAAATCGTACAGGGGGAGCTCCTGCGTTTTACCGCTGCCTTTGACGATAAGCTCTCCGCTCCTCTTCGTGACGATGAGCAGGTGAGGGTCGTCGTACAAAATGCGATCCTGAGAAATAGCCATGCACTGGTAGACTAGCAGCATGCAGCCCAAGCACCACGGAGTTTCGTGGGCATTCGCCGTTCCGGCCATACTCTGCGCGGCGCTTTTGACCTTCGCACCGGCGCTCTTCGGGCACTTCACCGCTTGGGACGACATTCCGTACCTGCTGCGAAACCCACTGCTTCAAGATTGCTCGGTTGCCTCGTTGGCGCGGAGTTTCGTGAGTTTCGATCCCGAACTCTACCTGCCACTCACGCTGATTTCGCATCAGATGATGTTTTGCCTGGCGGGAGAATGGCCCGTGCCGCACCATTTCTTGAATCTGCTGCTGCACACAAGCAGCGCGCTGCTGCTGTTCGCATTGCTCAAACGGCTCATCAAACACGACGCATTCGCACTCGTGCTCAGCTTGCTTTGGCTGACGCACCCTCTCAATGCCGAAGTTGTGGCATGGGTAACCGCCCGCAAAGACGCACTGATGGGGTTCTTTTTCCTGGCAACGGTGCTCTGCTACGTGCGCTTTTTGCAAACGCACAACCCTCGCGAATACCGCTTTTCGCTGGCTCTGCACGCCTGCGCGGTCCTGAGCAAGGTGACGGCGGCGGCGTTCCCGGCCGTAGCCATGCTGGTGTTGGCATACCTGCACGGACGTGTGACGAAACGAGACCTGCGTGCGCTGGCCCCTTTTTGGATGATTTCCGGTGTGACTGCCGGCATTGGCCTGCTCGCCAAACACGGCGTGCTGCAGAACACAACCTTCGCGCAAAAACTGCTCTTGGCGGAACTGAACACCGCATTCACTTTCGTGCGCGTGCTCATACCTTGGCCGCTATCAGCGGTGCATCCGCTGCCCGGCGCCCTGCCCGAAGGGTGGGTACTTTGGGCAATCGGCGCAGGCGCATTCATTCTGACCGGCGTGTTGCTCTGGCGCTTGTGGTACCGAGCTCAACCTCTCGCATTTTCACTCTTGGCTGCGCTGTTTCTGCTGGCTCCCACGTTCTTGCATACAGGCAAGGCACATCGGCTGTTTTTGAGTTACGACCGCTATGCCTATTTGCCTTCCATAGGCGTGCTGCTGGCTTGCGCGTACGTCGTGCAACGTTTGCGAAAACCAAAACTGCATAGTCGAGCTTTGTGCATGAGCATGATCGTCGTGCCTTGCTTTATGGCACTCAGCTTCCGTCAAATTTTCGTCTGGCGAAACACCGAGACGCTCTTTGCAAACGTTCTGCACACCTACCCGTGGTCGTGGCTGGCTGCCGAACAATTGAGCAACGCGGCACTGGAACGCGGCGACGAAGCCACGGCCGAACGTTACCTGCTGGAAGGACTGCGATGGCAACCCCTTTCGCCGGAACTGCGTACGAATTACGGCGCCTTGCTCGCCAAACGCGGCGACACTGAAGGTGAGCTGGAACAATACCAAGCAGCTCTCCAAGCCGACCCGAACTACGCTGCCACACACTACAACCTTGCACGAGCCTACATGGCCGCCGGACGCGTGCCCGAAGCGGCGGCGCAACTGAATTGGCTGGCGGTACACGAAAGAGCTCTTCTGGAAACTCTCTTACGAGAAGAGGGAAAAGCGAACGGAAAAATTGACTGAAAATAGAAAAATATGTGAAATGCTCTTATGAGACCTGAAAACAGTCTGCAGAACCTTTTTCGCGAAAACGGCGGAGTTGCCGATGATTTTCGAGATTTGTGCGACGTGCAAAAACATCCGGACCCAAACTCTCCCGAAACGCTGCGGGCGGTGTACCGCTTCTCTTTGAAATTTGCCTGCAGATACTTGGACGCAGACGGTACGCCCGAAGACATTGCGGGATTCAAACAATGGTTCGACGGAAAAGAAATACGCGATTCACATCCCAAATTGCGAGACCGCGTGGAACGCATGGAAAAACTGGCACCGCTGAAAAAAGATGACGGGGCCGCCATTGCCGCGCTGCTGGATTTACCGCTGACAGCGTCGATAGTGAGAGAAATCGCCTTCGCTGAACGCAAGCAAGCGCCCCGAGAACGGTTCGTAGGCGCCGATTTGGGTGCGGGATCGGCAATAACCACCGCGGCGACGGGCATCGCGGCCGTACGTTCCGGTGCCTCGACCGCCGAAATACACGGATTTGAACTGCAACAAGCAACCATAACCGAAGCCGTACGCACACTTACTCACTTGCCCACAAACGTGGGAAACACGCACCTGCACTGGGAATTGCATGAAGCAGATTTGACCACCGACGCACCCTACCGGAGGTTGCTTGAAGCGATAGGAGATGAGCGCAAAGACCTGCAAGCGTTGGTGAGTGAAACTTTCAACAACGCCACGCCTCACCCCGTTGTCGCGAAATCGGGCGTGACCTGGCTGGGCAAACAACAAGCGGCCGTGCGCGCCAGAACGAAACATTTCGATCCGTTCATGCACGTCACGGAAAAATTGCACGAACACATGCCGTGGGTATTCGAACAAATTCGTGCGGGCGAGACGATCCTCTTCCCCGATTTCATCAACGACAAAGTGGCATTCAAAATGCTCGAAAGCCGTTTTCGGTTGTTGGGTGTGACGGAATCCGTGTGCATTTCGAACATCGGCGAACCGTTCTCCGCCTTCGAAGATCCCGAATTGCATACGCGCTTTCCCAACCCCAATTTCGTCAAGAAAGAAGCTGCGAACTTTCACGAAAAACGCGAACAGATGCTCTCCGAACTCGAAGCGTGCGTGAAATTACTGGAGAGACGATTGGCCATGCTGAAAAGACAGGGTGTCGTGCTCTCCGTGGAAGACTTGGCCGATGCCAGAGCGCAAGCACGCAAGCGTGAAGATGTCGAAGAAACGGAACCTCACGGTCCACTGACTCCTGCCGAACGCAGGAAGCGCAATCGAGAACTGGAACGAAAACTGAAAAAGAAACGCTGAAACGCAGGGAAAAATCACGACTTTGATTGAAGGCGAACGCGGGAGACAGTAAGGTGTGCGAGATCTTTGCAGACCACCGGACGATTAGCTCAGCTGGTTAGAGCGTTCGATTCACATTCGAAAGGTCACTGGTTCGAATCCAGTATCGTCCACCATCTCCAACACACCGAAATACGAAGCCGTGTTTTCACGAAACCCGACGAACGAGGTATCATTCCGGGGTTTTCGCCATGACGAGAAAAATTCCCGTTTTAAACGGCCTGCGCGGCATCGCCATCATCAGCGTGTTTTTCTGGCACTTGCGGGCCGACGGCCTGAAGCTGGCCGATTGGTCCGACCCCGTGCATATTTTCCCGTACTTCATTCTTTCGAATTCCTTCCAAGGCGTCGCCCTGTTTTTCGTGCTTTCGGCCATGGTGCTGTACCTGCCCTACGCCGCGGGCGAGCGAGAAATGCGCACGAAGGCCGACATTTGGGCTTTTTACAAACGCAGGGCTGCCAGACTTCTTCCCCTCTATTACCTCAGCGTGCTGCTCTCCATGATTTACATGCGCCCTCCGGGAAGCGCGGGTCAATTGCTGCACGATTTCTTTTTGATGGGCACGGCCACGTACGTATTCAAGGAATCCACGTTCATGCCCGGGTACAACTTCGTGCTCTGGACGCTCGGCATTGAAATTTGGTTCTCGATCCTCATGCCGCTTCTCATCATCGGCATACGGAAAATGGGCATGGTAAGAGTGACCGCAGCGCTGTTCGTTTCGGCGTTTTCGTGCCGCCTGCTCGGCATCCTGCTTATTCAAGCACGTGTGTATCGCATGTTCGACGGGAGTGTCACACCCATTTTGGATCACCTGCTGTGCCGACTGGACGACTTTGCGGCGGGCATGCTTCTTGCTTACGCGTACGTACATCATCGGCACCGCTTCTCTCATGCGGCGGTATTGCCTCTGGGTTTTGGCCTCATGATGACGGCGTTTGTCGTACGCTCGTGCGCCAAGGCGGGATTGCTGCATATCTTCTCCCTGCCGTTTGCAAATACTTTGCTGGCCGCAGGCTTGTTTCTGATGATCGGCCATCTGCTCACGCGCAAAAGCTTGCTCACGCGCCTGTTGACGTGGAGCCCGCTGCAAATGATCGGCCTCATGTGTTACTCGCTCTACGTGTGGCACCTCATGGCCATGTACTCGCTGAAGGCCAAGGCAGACATGTTCCATTTTCTGCAATATGTTTTCCTAGTGTCCTGCCTGTCGTGGTTCAGCTACCGATACGTTGAAAACGGTCATGTGCATGACTGGCGCAAGCTTTTGCCGGGCAAACACTCTGAAGAGGAGCCGACATTATGAAGAAAGCCACGACGATATGTGTTATATATTGATCGAACGCCACGTAACGCTTCCTCCTCATTTCCGACATGATTTCCAAAGACGATCGCATCTTCGTTGCCGGACATCGCGGATTGGCGGGGTCGGCCATCGTGCGTGCCTTGCGCGGCAAGGGGTATGAAAACATCGTCATGCGCACGCGCGCCGAACTGGATTTGCGCAACCAGCCGGCCGTGCGTGACTTTTACCAAGCACAGCGCCCGAATGTGGTGATTATGGCCGCGGGCAAAGTGGGAGGCATAGGCGCCAACCACGCGTACCCGGCCGATTTCATCATGGACAACCTGCTCATGGAGAGTCTCGTGGTGAGCGAAGCGTACGCCGCGGGCGTGCGAAACTTGTTGCTGCTCGGCAGTTCCTGCGCCTATCCGAAACACTGCGCTCAACCCATACGGGAAGTGGATTTGCTCTCCGGACACCTGGAGCCGACGAATGCTCCGTACGCCGTGGCGAAAATCGCCGGCATCACCATGTGCGAAGCCTACAACCGCCAACACGGCACGAAGTACCGCGCCGTCATGCCCACGAACCTCTACGGCCCGGGCGATACATTCCACCTCGAGAAATCTCACGTTCTGCCCGCCATCATGCTGCGCATGCACTTGGCGAAAGAGGCGCGTCTGCCTGAAGTGAGTTTGTGGGGCACGGGCAAGCCGCTGCGAGAGTTTCTGCACGTGGACGACCTGGCCGATGCGTGCGTATTTCTCTTGGAACGAACGGAAGGCACGGAACTCGTGAACATCGGCAGCGGGACGGATGTCTCCATTTCGGCTTTGGCGGGAGTCGTGGCGGGAGTCGTGGGGTACGAAGGCCGGATACTGTTCGATTCCTCCAAACCGGACGGCACCCCGCGCAAGCTTTTGGATACGACGAGAATTCGTACGCTTGGCTGGAAGCCGCGCATTCGCTTGGAAGAGGGCCTGAAAGAAACATATGCTTGGTTTTTGGAACATCATCCGCTGCCGACCCTCGCTCAATGACAAACGACCCCCGCCTGACCGTCATCCTGCCGACGCGCAATCGCAAGGAAGGCTTCCGTCGCGTGTTGGAATCGTTGTTGCTGGAAAAATCTCAACACTATCCGAACTTGGAAATCGTGGTCATAGACGGACGCTCGACGGACGGCACGATGGAGGTGATACGGGAATACGAGCAAGACATCGTCTGGCAAACGCAGCGAAGCAAAGGTCTGTACGCCGCGCTCAACGAAGGCCTGGCGCTCGCCACGGGCGACTGGGTACGCATGATGTCCGATGATGACGAATACGTGACGGGCGCGTTGGCACCCATCGTGGCCAAAATGAAGGAGGATCCTCTGGCAGCCGGCGTGGGTGGCACGTCGCATTATGAGCGCATTCAGCGCGACGGACGAACCATAACGAGTGATTTCGGCGCCCGTACGGGCACTCTGACGAATTGCAGCGTACGCCACGCTCCTCATTTCATTCTGTTCATACACGAATCCATGTTTTTCCGCCGCGAGGCGTTGGTGGCGGAGGGGGGCTGGGACGTGCGTTTCAAAGTGGCGGCGGACGTGAATCTCATTTTTCGGTTACTGCAAAAAGGCGGCACCTTTTACGTACTGCCGACGGAAATCCTCCGAGTGCATCGCAGTCCGGAGTCCCTCTCCACGCGGCACCCTTTCCACAACAAAGCGGAGGTGATCTCTGTACTGCTGCGCACCGGGCAGTGGCAGCTTCTCTTCAGAATGGCGGGCAAAGCTCTCCGTACATCCTTTTGCCGGACCAAGAATTAAGCCTGAACGTCACCCTCGTCCTCTATTTCCCCGACCAGCTCTTCCAACACGTCTTCGAGCGTCACCAAACCGACGATCGCCTCTTTTTCCAACACCACCGCCAACTGAGCGGTGCGCTTGCGCAAACGATTCAACAAATCGTCGCAGCGCATGCCGGCATCCACGGTGAGCACTTTGCGCACGAGCGGGCGAATGCCGCGCTCTTCTTTGCCTTCGGCCATGGCCGAGAGCACGTCGCGACTGAGAGCATACCCCGCCACTGCACCGGCGGCATTGCGCACGGGGTAGCGCGAATAGTGATGCTTGAACACCACTTTGGCCGCCTGTTTCACGGTGAAATCCTCTTCCATGCACACCACGTTTTTCAACGGCGTCATAATGTCGCGCACGCGGTTGTCGTTCAGCACGAACGCGCGGTGAATGAGCTCGCGCTCATCGGCGTCGATGTGCCCCGCGCCGCCGCCGATGTTGGCCAAGGCGCGAATTTGCTCTTCCGTCCCCACGCTGCGCTTGCCGGATTTGAACAACCGTACGAAGCGCTCCAACACGAAGACCAGAGGGTACAGAATGAAAATGACGAACAACAGAAACGGCGCCACGCGGCGGCTGATTTGGGGCGCATAGTGCGCGCCCATGGACTTGGGAATGATTTCGGAAAAGATGATGGTGGAGAACGTGAGAACGGCCGTGACGTAACCGATGACCTCGTCGCCGTAGAGCTGCACCGCCTTCGTACCCGCAAGAATGGGCCCGAGTACGTTGGTGACGTTCGTGAAAATGACGATGACGATGATGGCGCGCGTGGTGTGACGCAGCAAGCTCTTCAGTTCCTTCGCACCCCATTTCTTCTTCGTGATCATTTCCTCCACTTCGGCCGGAGACACGTTGAGCACGGCGGCGTCGATCATGGCGAAACACCCCGACACAGCGATGAATCCGACGATGATTATTGCCAACTCAATCATGAGGCGACATGTTATAGAGAGTATACTCGGGAATCCAGGGTTTTAGAGACTGCTTCAGTCTAAGCATGATTTGCATTCGTATTCGATGTTCCGTTCCTCTACCCTTCACCCGATGCTCACCCGCCGCCTCATCATTACGGCCGATGACTTGGGAGCTACCGCCGCGCGCTCGCACGGCATTTTCAGCATTCTGGAACAAGGCATGGTGAAAAGCGCCAGCCTGCTGCCCAACTTCTTCGAATCGGACAAATGTCTGGAGCGCGCCCGCCATCGCAACGTACCGCTGGGTTTGCAATTCAACCTCACAGCCGGGTCGCCTCTGTGCAAAGAAGAAGACGTAGCGTCGCTCCTGGACGGCAACGGTTACTTTCGCGGGAGCAAGGGGCTGCGCTCGGCACTGGAACGAGGCGAAGTGGCCAAAGAACACCTGGAACGCGAACTGCGCGCCCAACTGACGTGGTTCACCGAAGGCAAGTTGCACCCCACGCACATCTGCAGCGCGCACCATGTGCATGTGCACCCGCACATTCTGAGAGTGTTGCTGGAAATACTGCCCGACTTCGGCCTGTGTACGCTTCGCCTGCCGTACGACCCCACGCCCTTGGACTCGGTGGAAACCGAAAGTCAGCGTGCGTGGATGACACTGGTGAACGCCGAAGCACAGGCTGCCAAGGCGCTACTCGACTCGCATCAATTTCTCTACACCGAACACTTCTTGGGCTTGGCGTTCGAAGGCAACGTGTCGTTGCGGGCCTTTCGCAATCTCATCAGCAAACTGCCCGACGGCACCACGGAAATCATGCTGCACCCCGGTCTCTGCACGCCCGACGGCGACGTGTTCGACCGAGACCCTCAGCGCGAAACCGAACTGCGCATGCTCATGGATGAAAAACTCCCCTTCTTCATACGCCAGTGCGGCGTGGAGGTGGTGGGGTACGAGAATTTGATGGGAGGATAGCTCTTACTTCTGAAACTCCGGATCGCTGGACAAACGCGACTCTTCCGGCAGCACCTGACCTTGGTACTTGCTGTGCGGCTTTTTGTAGTATGGCACGTCGGCATCGCTCGACATTTGCTCGAACGCCAACTGACAAATGCGCATGCCCGGATACAGCGCCACCGGCATGCGGTTCAAGTTGCTGATTTCCAACGTGATGGTGCCTTCGAAACCGGGATCCACGAAACCCGCCGTGGAGTGGACGATGATGCCCAAACGACCCAAAGAACTCCGGCCTTCCACACGAGCCACCAAGTCGTCCGGCAGTTTCACCGTTTCCTGCGTTACGCCCAAAACGAATTCCCCGGGCTGCACGATGAACGGCTCGCCGGCGGGCACTTCCAACGTACGCATGATGCCCGAAAAGCTCTCGGGGTTCATGGGGTCCAAAATGGCGCAACGACTGTGCTCATACAGCTTGAACGTATTGCCCAAGCGCAAGTCCATGGAACTGGCGTGAATGTGCTTGAACAACTCCTCGTAGGGCGCGCTTACTTTCACGCGTCCGGATTCGATGGCGGCTTTGATGTCTCGGTCGGAAAGGATCATGAACGCTTGAGGGGAACGTGCGGAAGTATTGCGAGGAACAAGAGAAAAGAAAAGCCAAAAAATCCACCCCGTTTCTTTGCCTGAAATCCCCCCAAGGGGATAATGGTTCGGCTCATGACGAAGTCGGTACACACCCTCGCTCCCGGCGCCGCTCCCGCTTCCTACGAAAGCGCGCGGCCGGCCGTAAGCACACCGGAATCGCCTGAAGATTTGTACCAGGCGGTACGGGACGGGTTCGAAAGATTCATGGGGCGCATTGAGCAGTTTCACTTCCTCTCACAATCGGAACGCAATTCCCAGCGACAGTGGATTTCGTCCATACGCGGCGACCAGGACAAAGTGCGTGAGGCTTACGAAGCTTACGTGGTTTTGGGTGAGCAAGCCGTAGCCAAAAACGCCGCCGAATTCGCCGGGTATCGCTCCGATTTAAGCTCGGCGCTGCAGGCCGGCTATATTTCGCGCCGCTCTCACGACGAATGGATAGCTTGGCTGCAAGACGAAGGCCGCGATTCCTCGGAAAAAAAGGCCTCCATTCGGCTCACTCTGCCGAAATACCTGGCCAAACGCAAAAGCCTGCAAACCAAACTGCGTGAGGTATTGGACGGTGCGTTGCAACACAAACACATTCCGCAGGAAACCTACGACGAATGGATGAAGAAACTCATCAACCCCGACGTGGCGGTGGAAGAGAAAGAAAGCTTCATAACGAGTAAATTGCCCGCGTTCAAAGCCGAATGGGAAAAGGTGGGTTCACAGCGCAAAACTCTGCTCGAAAACCCTCTCAGCAAAACCTTGAAGAGTAAAAATATTCCGCACTACGAAGCCTTCCTTTCGGACAGCGCTTTCCAGAAGCTGCGCTTCCGCGACCGCAAGCCTTTGGTAGAAGCCGTGGAAAAAGCCGTGAAATCGCTGAAGAAAGGCAAAGAGGACGCGGAGAAGGACCCGTCGTTGGAGCAACGCGCCAAGGCGATGTTGGAAGAAGCCAAGCAAAGCGGAGCCATGCACGAAAATCGCATTCGCCCTTGGCTGGAAAGCCTGTTTGAAAAAAAGCGCTCCAACGAAGAAATCACACGCATTTTGAACAACACGCTGCCCGAATACATTCGCAAGTGGAAACGTGTGCGCCTGCAGTACGACATCGCCGATAAAAAGCTGGAGGAAAACCGCGTACCCGAAAGCGTCTTCACACGTCTTTCGCCCGCCGCTTTCCTGCAAAAAGAGTTGCCGGAACGCGAGGCATATGTGCGGCAAGCCAAGCAGGCGGTACTGGATTTTCGCCACGAGCGCGACGGCGCGTTCTTCGAATTACGCCTCCTCATAGACCAAGAAGACTTTGAGGAAGCA
>CAZWVP010000002.1:10405-11168 GCA_964636635.1 uncultured Candidatus Peribacteria bacterium | reverse complement strand
GGATCGTCTGGGCAAAACTCCGCTCAACGCCAAAGAGACTTGGCAGTTGGAACAAGCGAAGTTCGACATTCGCATGGGTGAAGTCGACGATGCTCATGCTCATGAAACCAATGAAAAGAAACAAGGCGACGAAGCGCCTCTGCAAGACGCTCGAGCCGCGTACGACGAACTGCAAAACCTCAACCCCGCAGCCGCACGCATGGCGCACATGGCGGCCGGTATGAGCGTCGGTGCGGTGAACAGCTTCAAAAACGGCGTCTACAACGTCATTTGGTGCATGCAACGTAAAATTCCCATCTTC
Source organism: uncultured Candidatus Peribacteria bacterium (assembly GCA_964636635.1). Lineage (GTDB taxonomy): Bacteria > Patescibacteriota > Gracilibacteria > Peribacterales > Peribacteraceae > CAZWVP01. The sequence goes on along the minus strand of CAZWVP010000002.1, from coordinate 10,867 downwards.
AACGACTTCGTTGCCGCCGAAGAAGCGGCCCGAGAGCAGTCGGCCGAACGCGCCGAGCACAACCTCTCGCATGGCCAAGGTCACACCCTCACGTACAAAGGCTCCAAGGACGAAATGGACCGCTTCGAAGACGGAAAGTGGAAGTCCGACGTCGTGTTCGTGAGCCAAGACACGGAAGACCAGAAAGACGTCATTCAAACCTGCGAAGAACAAAAGAACAACCATGCCGCCAACTACTGGCGCTCCATCGTGGTGCCGAACTTGGGTCGCGATCAATACCCGGCGGTGCTGAGCACGTTGTACAAGCTGCGCGGAGCCATGCATCGCAGCGGCGGCAAGCCGTTGAACCTGCTCGACATCAAGCGTCCGGAATCCACTACCCCCGAAAAAACCGCATGAAGCACTCCCCTCACATCGTCGTCGCTTGCCTGCTCCTCTCGGCCTGCGCGGCCCCCGTCTCAC
>CAZWVP010000002.1:0-10395 GCA_964636635.1 uncultured Candidatus Peribacteria bacterium | reverse complement strand
ACGCGATCTCCAAACCCGCTTGGAAAACCCTCTCTTTGCGGAAAGGTACAGTGAGGAATTGCTGGACGCGCTCTCCGACGTCTACATACGTGAAGAGCCCGTATTGAAGGACGAAACCAAGAAAGCCAACATCGAGCAAGCCTTGGCCTACTGGCGTTCCGTGGCCGCCGAAGCACGCATAAAAGAGCAGAAAGGACTCATCGGTTCCCTCACTTCCGTGTTGGAAGACACGTCGGGACACGTGTTGCTCGATGAAAAAACGCTCTGGTTCGGTACGAACTTCCTGGGTACGCCCGGCATAAACCTGCGCGTGCTGCTTTCCACCGTCGTGGACCCGCGCGAAGGCGAATTCCCCGATGCCGACGCATTGGACTTGGGTCAGCTGCAAAGCCCGTACGGCGACCAGTCGTTCCTTCTGCCCGAATTGAAGGTACCGTGGGACTCGTACCGCACGGTGGTTTTGTGGGACGCCTCGGCGGGTCGGCTGCACGGCTTCGCGCAAATGAGCGCGCTGCCTTAAGTTTAGAGAGGCTGATCCAACGCACCCGTGAGCTTAAGAATGGCACCGGAGAGCTCCTGCATGGAGGAAGCCACCTTCACGCCGTTCACGAAGAACGTCGGCGTGCCTTCCACACCCAGCTTCTGACCGTCGGCATAGTCCGCCATGACGACGTCACGCTTGATTTTGCTCTCATAACAACGCGTGTAGAGGTCCATATCCAACTTCAACTGCGCGGGCCAAACCGTGGCCAACGCTTCGGCGGAAAGTTCGCTCTGCTTGGCGTAGTTCAAATCCAAAAATTCCCAGAACTTGCCTTGGTCCGCGGCGCATTCGGAAGCCAGCGCGGCATCCAGGGCGAAACGATGAAGACTGCGCAACGGGAAATGCTTGAATTCGAAACGAATGCGGCTGCCGAACTGCTGCAACAACGCGCTGCTCAGCTGTTCGTGAGCGGCCTTGCAAGCGGGGCACTGCAAGTCGGCGAACTCCATGACGACGACGGTGGACGTGGCGTTGCCCTTCGGGGGTCGGCTGCTTTCTTCGGAAATGCCCGTGGTATCCACCCCGCAGGCGCCGAGAAAGAGACACATGGCCGCGGTGAGTGCGAAAATAGACTTCATAGGTTCTATAGAAAAAGAATGAACACTGTATACTGGGAACGTCAAAATCTGACAAGAACTTACCGCTCCATGTCCTTATACCGCACCTACCGGCCACGCACCTTCGCCGACGTCTCCGGACAGGAGCACGTCGTCACCACGCTGGAAAACGCCGTGCGGCTGGACCGCCTGGGCCACGCGTACCTGTTTGCCGGCAGTCGCGGCACGGGCAAGACTTCCGTGGCACGTATTCTGGCGAAGGCCATCATGACCAAAGGCGTAAACGACCCCGTCTTGCTGAAGCAAATTGAAGAAGCGGTGGATGAAGGTTCGCTGGTGGACTTGCTGGAAATAGACGCCGCCAGCAACCGCGGCATCGACGACATTCGCGATCTCATTGAAAAAATTCAGTTCTCCCCCGTGGTGGCCGCGGCCAAGGTGTACATCATCGACGAGGTGCACATGCTTACGAAAGAGGCGTTCAACGCCCTGCTCAAAACGTTGGAGGAACCGCCCGAGTACGCGTACTTCATTCTGGCCACCACCGAGTTGCAGAAAATTCCGGCCACCATCCGTTCGCGTTGCCAGTGTTTCCCGTTCAGGCAAATTCGCGTCGAAGACATCGTCCGTCGCTTGCAGTTCATCGCCGACACGGAAAAAATTGCCATTGAACGCACGGCTCTGCGAGCCATCGCCCAGCATGTCGGCGGTGGCATGCGCGATGCCATTTCTCTTCTGGACCAGCTGCGCAGCCTGCCGAACATTTCGCTCACCGAGGTGGAAACACGCTTGGGCGCCACGGGTCAGGAACAAATTTCCGCGGTGTTTTCGGCCTTGGACGCCAGAAACACGCAGCAACTGCTGGCCGTCGTGCAGCACGCCGAGGAATCGGGCTTGAATTTGGAGTCGTTCATTCGCGACATGCTCGGGCATTTGCGCGATGCCCTGCACGCGGCCATCGCAGACGGCAAGCCTGCCGATGGCCTCATGCACATGCTGGAAATACTGCTGCAGGCCCTGCGCGACATGCGCATCAGCCCCGTGCCGGGGGTGGTGTTGGAAACGGCTCTGTTGTCGCTGTGCGCCGAAAGCGAGAGACACGAGGTTCCGGCGTTGTCGCTTGAGGAGTCGGCGCTCGTACCGAACGAAACCCCCGTAAAAGCCGCTCACGCACCAGCGCCACAGCCCGTTCCCGTGGCTGCACCGCCGGCCGCGAAAGCCCCCGCCGCGAAACCCGTCGCCGAACCCAAACATGCGGCCATCGTGGAAGCACAAGACTTGAACGTACAAGCTCTGCGTGCGCAGTGGACGATCATTTGTGAAAAACTGGAACCCGCCGCGGCTCGCCGTTCGCTGAAAGACGGACTGGTCACCGCCGTGGACGACAAGAATGTGACGGTGGTGTTCGGCTCCACCTTCCACCGCGACCGCATTGCCAAACCCGATACCATCCACAGCTTGGAAACCGTCATTTCCGAGTTGTTCAAAACGCCCGTGCATGTCGTTTGCACGGTGAAAGGCGACGCAGTGCTGCCGGCCAATGGCGATGATCACGTGAGCTTGGCCGACGCGGCGGCGGAAATTTTCTAACGCACCCATGCACGTAGCCGAAGCCAAAGAACAACTGCGGCAAGCCATGAAAGAGCGGCTGGAGCGACTTTCGGAAAAAGACCGACGCACGGAAAGTCAGTCCGTTTGCACAAACCTGAAACGCGCGACCGAAACGGCGGCGACGATTTGCGCGTACTATCCGCTGCTCACGGAACCCGACATTCTCCCCTTTCTGGAACACTGTCTGCAGGCGGGAAAACGGGTGTATGTGCCGGCGTTCGAAAACGCTTTGGTGTTTCGTCGCCTGCGTTCTTTGAGCGAACTGAAACCCGGTGCCTTGCGCATACCCGAACCGCCGGCGGACGCCGAGCAACTCGTCGGTTCTCCGGACGTCGTCATTGTGCCGGGCCGAGCCTACGACGCGCAGGGCGGACGTTTGGGACGCGGAGCCGGAGGCTACGACATCTGGCTGAAGAACCTTCGCGCGCCTCGTCCGCGCGTGCTGGGCGTGTGCTTCACCTGCCAAATGGTACATGCCGTGCCCGTGGAAGAACACGACCAACGCATGGACGCCGTCATCACCGCCAGAGGCCTGCTGCAGACCTCGTCTTGAGCACATTTTTGGACTTTCCTTTTGTGGAAGACGGCGCCATTCTAGAAACACCTCCACCCACTCTCACTCCATGCCTATCTTCGACGCTCTCGCCGCCCAAGACCCCAAAGTTTGGGAATCGCTCAAAGGAGAAATGGACCGCCAGCGCGACGGCGTGGAACTTATCCCTTCCGAAAACTACGTGTCGGCGGCGGTGATGGAAGCCATGGGCTCGGTTCTCAACAACAAATACAGCGAGGGCTACCCCGGCAAGCGCTACTACGGCGGACAGGAATACACCGACAACATCGAACAATTGGCGATTGACCGCGCCAAGGAACTCTTCAAGTGCGGCCATGCCAACGTGCAACCGCACGCCGGCGCCCCGGCCAACGTGGCCATGTACTTCGCGCTCTGCGAACCGGGCGACACCATCATGGGCATGGATCTCTCGCACGGCGGCCACCTCACGCACGGCCACCCGGTCACCTACATTACGAAAATCTTCAAGTTCGAGCGGTACAAAATGAAGAACATTGAGACCGGCGAGATTGATTACGACGAAATGCGCGAAACCGCCAAACGCGTGAAGCCGAAAATTCTGCTGGGTGGCTACAGTGCGTACCCGCGCGAATTGGACTACGCCAAAATGAAGGAGATCGCCGACGAAGTGGGCGCGATTACGGTCATGGACATGGCGCACATCGCAGGTTTGGTGGCGGGCGGCGCGCATAAGAACCCGTTCGATTATGGCTTCGACGTTTGCACCACCACCACGCACAAAAGCCTGCGAGGTCCGCGCGGCGGCATGATTCTCACGCGCGAAGCGGAGCTGGGAAAGAAAATGGACAAGTCCGTCTTCCCGGGTTTCCAAGGCGGACCCATCATGCAAATGGTCGCCGCCAAGGCCGTGGCTTTCGGCGAAGCCTTGCAACCGGAATTCAAAGACTACGCCAAGCAAATCGTGCTGAACGCCAAACGCATGGCCGACGCCTTCCAGAAAACCGGCGCCCGCCTGATGACCGGCGGCACCAGCAACCATTTGCTCCTCATCGATGCCATGACCTCTTGGGGCATTCCCGGGGGCGAAGCCGAGCATCTCTTCGACCGCATCGGCATTACCATGAACAAGAACATGATCGCCGATGATCCGCGCAAGCCCATGGACCCCTCCGGCGTCCGCATGGGCACTCCCGCCATCACCACCCGCGGCATGAAGGAAGCGGATATGGATACGCTTGTAGGTTTCATGCTCAAAGCCATCGAGAAGCGAACGGACGACACCGCCATCGCCGCTTTGGCGCAAGAAGTGAAGACCTTCTGCCGCAAGTTCCCGGTACCGGGCATTTCTGCCTGATTCTCGGCATATCGCGGCGCACGCAAAGCAGATTCACGAATCTGCTTTGATGAATGTTAAAGAAAGTAAACATCACGCAATGTGAGTAGATAAGCCAAAATAAAGAGTACAAAATGTATTCATACACTATTTTTGTGTTCACACCATGTCTACTTCTTGTGTTCACTTTGAACCGAGGTTAAATTGGCATGATTTGGAACGGACGAAGCGTCCCGCACAAATCACTCACACAAACACTACAAAGACAAACACACATCGGGGGCCCCCAACCAAACAAACACTCACACACACCCCGCGCTCCTTCACATCATCGCCCATCCCACACCCGCAGAGAGAGAAGTGGCCGCTGCCCAAGAGACCCAGGCAGCACCGTTCGGTTCCGACTGAACGCACGCTCACCTATCTCCCACCAATCGCACACGATCGGGCACGCTCCACTCGGCCGACATTTGCTACCTTTAGCACAATCTGAGCTTTGGACCGTGATCACGATTTGCCGGCGGTTACTTCTCTCCCTGCTCTGCAATGTCCTGACTTCCTTAGGAGGCTAGATTCGGAAGTTGGGCACCCCCACTTTTCCTCCTCTTCGCCGGAGCCCTGCGCACCGTCTGCGAAGAGATCAGGTCCTCGGTCGGTTCCGAGTCTAAACAAGAAACCAGAGCCTGGCAGGGTACCAAGGAACGCCCCTCCGTTCCGACTCCTCTACACCGGAAATCGCCTCCCACTGGGACGGCCCGGAAACACCAACATACACGAGGAGACAAACACAAAAAGGCTGATCCATCGGATCGGCTTTTTTGCGATGCTCAGGCGGATGTGCGCAGAAGCATCCAGGCCTTGCAGAGAAAACGACGAATGTGGTCTTCCAGCGCAGCGGAAAGCGTCCGGTCTTCGCGCTGCAATTGGTCTTCCATAATGCGCAGTTCCCGCTGCGCCCAAAAACGATCAACGTCATCGCCCATGCCGCCGTCGAGAAGCCCCTCCACTGCCAGTTGGCAATTCTTGAAAAGCGTCTCCACGGCCTCTTCGTGGGAACTCGGCACTCGCTCAGGCAAGACATCTTCCGTCACGCCGGTTGCCACGAGCGTCTCTTGCATATCGCGAATCGTACACCCACCTGCGCCCGTGCGACAACAAGAGTACACTTGGCACATGCACCCCGCCCCCGGAACCAAAGCTCCCGCCTTTTCTCTGCCCGACGAAAGCGGCAACGTGCGCTCGCTGGCGGACGACGCCGGCAGTTGGGTGCTGTTGTACTTCTACCCGAAAGACGACACTTCGGGCTGTACCGTGCAGGCCTGCGGCGTGCGCGACAACTTCAAGAAGTTCCAAAAATTGAAGTGCCAAGTGTACGGCATCAGTGCCGACAATGAAGAAAGCCACGTCGCGTTCATCAAAAAGAACGCACTGAACTTCCACCTCCTGGCCGATACCGAAAAGAAGGCCGTGAGCGCTTACGATGTTTGGCGGGAGAAATCGATGTACGGCAAAAAATACATGGGCATTGTGCGAACCTCGTTTCTCATAGACCCGAAAGGCAACATTGCGAAAGTGTATGAAAACGTGGACCCGGACGAGCATGCGGCCCAAGTACTTGCCGATTTGCAGCCCGGCGCCTAGCATAAAAGACTGTTTCCACTCTATCCCTATGTCACTGCAAGAAACCCAGGCGGAAATCGAACGACTGACCGAAGAGCATGACTTTACGAACGTCAGTATGCTGCGAAATGCAGACGTCGATGCCCCCGCTTTGACCACTGAAGACGAAGCCGCACACGTCCTGCACACGCTGCAGAAAGCCCTAGAGCTTTCGAAAAAGAACTTGCGCTTCGTGGATGACTACAAAGATCCGCCGAGGCCTGAACATGCCGACAGGTAAGCTGGCTACTGACCGCCGAACAAACCTCGCAGCCTGTTCCACACGTACTCCAAATTCGTTTGCGGTGCCTGCTTCGGTGCCTCCGGAACCCCGGTGGGATTCGGTTGCACGGCATCATGCTTCGCGAGCTCGGGAAACTGCGGCATGTCCGGCGACATGAGAATTTCAAGGGTGCAGCCGTTCTGCTCGTCCACGTCCTCTTTGCGAAGCAGTTTGAATCTTCGTTGGGGATCGTTCTTGTAATACACGCGCAAGAACACTTCGCCCTCTTCGGTCACGCGAAATTCGCCAATAGTCGCCGGTATGTTCCGCTGCTCGGACCTGCTCCAAACGTTGATGGTGTTCGCAGTGGCTACTAAAAAGCCGAATCCCGGACTGCCCATGCCGGCTTTGAGCATGAGAACGGGCTTGGGCGTTTCAGCGTCTTCCTTGCCGGAGGTGTTGTGTGTTTCAGTCACAAGTGTTTGCGGAATATGTCCGTGTTTCAGGCTTTTTTGGCACGCTTATCAATCAACTCCTGCACGCCTTTGCTGATGGGCGGCACACCGCCGCCGGCTTCCAACTTTTTCTGCAAATCGACAAGCAATTCCTCGTCCGCAGTCGTCCATTCGCCTTCTTCCAGCAGCTTCTTCTTGCGCAAGGCGTTGAAGTCGTTGCTCCACATTTCACGGTCGCGCCAAGCGCGGTACTCCTCCAGTTTCATGCCTTTCTTGCGGGCTTTTTCCTTCTCTTCCGATTCCTTCTCCTGCGCTTTGGCGGCCTGCACGGACGACTTCTTGGCGACGGAAGTCTGCACGGACCACGAGCGAATTTTCTCCTCCACGGAGTCGCGCTTTTCGGTGTAGCGCTGACGTGACAAACGACGAATCACTTCAATGCGCGCTTCGTCGGCAATGGGTTTTGGCGGCGCCAGCGTGGAAATGGAGAACGGCTTGCTCGGCATACCGTCTATCATCAAGCGACAGTACGCGTGGTACTTGGGCAAACTGAGAATGTCCTTCGGCGTCACCATTTCCTCGTACTGCAGGCTTAACACCTCGGCGTCGTCGGAACCCACTTGGAAGCTGACGAGCGTACCCACGTTGCCGAACACCGCGTCACGCAGGCCCGTGTTGCCGTCCAGCACCAGCTGCCCCACGTACTGGTTGGCCATGGTGAGGCTCAAACGGTATTTGCGAGCTTCGGAGAGAATGTTGGCGAACGAAGGCGTGGCGAAGTTCTGGAACTCATCCACGTACAGGTAGAAATCGCGACGTTCCGCCTCGGGAATGTCGGCGCGGCTCATGGCTTCTATTTGAAACTTGGTCACGAGCATGGAACCGAGGAAAGCGGACGTGTCTTCGCCCAGTTTGCCTTTGCTCAGGTTCATGAGAACGATTTTCCCGCTGTCCATGGCGTGACGCACGTCGAACGTGCTGCGCACCTGGCCCACGATGTTGCGAATGAGCGGCGTACTGAGCAACTGACCGACTTTGTTTTGAATGGCGGCGATGGCTTCGGTGCGGTACTTCTCCGTCCAAGACGCGTATTCGCTTTCCCAGAAGCTTTTCACGACGGGGTCGGTCACCCGGGAAACGACCTTGGCGCGGTAGGCGTCATCGGTGTACATGCGAATGACGCCGAGCATGGTGGCGCCGTCGTACTCCAGCAGTGCGAGCAGGGTGTTGCGCAGAATGTGCTCCATGCGGCCGCTCCAAACGTCGGGCCAAAGCTTGGTGAACACGCTCATGATGCCGGACGCCGTAAGCACCCGTTGTTTGGGGTTCGGGCAATCGAGGACGTTGAAGGAAATGGGGAAATCCAAATCGGCCGGGTCGAAGAGAATGACGTCGTTGCTGCGTTCGGGCGGAATGAAGCGCAAACAAGCTTCTATAAGGTCTCCGTGCGGGTCGATGACACCGATGCCGCGACCGGAAGCGATGTCGCTGAACACCATGTTCTCGAGCAAGGTGGATTTACCCATACCCGTCTTACCCAAGGCGTAAATGTGACGGCGGCGATCGTCGCGACGAATGCCGAACGTCAGGCGTTGGCCGCGGAAAATCGACTGTCCGAGTACGGTGAGTTCGGCATCGTCTTTGTCGGCATGAATGAGCGGCAAGGTGAGCGGCGGTTCCAGTTTTTTGCTGAGCACCCAGTCGATGTTCGGCGTTTGCACATGAATGGTGGGCAAGTGCCAGAGCGTGGCCACTTCTTCCACCGACAGAATGTACGGTCTGCTGGCAATGCCGACCGGCAACGCCGCGGTCGTACGCACGGGCCCCATGACGAAATTGTTGCTGTTGGGCTGGTCGAACTGGTGGAAACTGCCGACGATTTCACGCAGCTTCACCAAGGCATCTTCACGGTCGGCTTTGGCGGCAATCACGCTGATGCGTACGTTACAGAGGTAGAGCAAGCGATTGATTTTATCGAGCGCTCCGGTCACCGCGTCTTCGCGATCGTGCGAACGCGCGCTGGCACGCTCCAATTCCGCCGGGTCGTCGCCCGAAACATCGGACGTGCCCATGGCCGTTTTCACGAACGTGCGGAAAAACGGCAGAGTTTTGTAGCCGCCCAACACGAACGCCAACGGTGCGAAAACCGCGCGTTTCCATCCGCGCGCCAAGTGCAAACGCGTGAGAAAAATGGCATAGGCCGTGAAGATACTCGGTAATCCCCTTTGCAAAAGCGGCAGAAAGCGGAGTGCACGTTGACGGAAGCTGCCCGAAAGCGGACGTATGCACACTTGCATGTGCGCCCTCATGCCTGGCACCGGGTAACGCGCCAATGCCGATGTGATGCCGGCGATGGAATCGACGTTCAGCCTGCTGAGCAAGTCGTCGAACTGCGGGTGACGGCGAAACGGAAAAACTTCCGGGTTGCCGAGAACGAGATCGCAACTCACCACTTCCTCGCCTGGCTGCAGAGCGAAAGGATCTTCCTGCAAGCGGTCGATTTCGATGTTCGGGTACTGGGCGTACAACTGGCTTTCGGCAATCTGCGCGGCCATTTTGGAAGCCCGTACGAAGAAGGCAATTTTCCCGTTGGCCACACCCAATTCCAACCCGATGTCGCCATCGCTGCTGCGCAACGAATGCAACGCCGAGAGAGCCGGTTCCATATAGAACGGCGTACGCTCATTTTCCAACGCGCTGCGAATGTGCAAAATGACGTTGTTCATGAAGGCTGCTTAAGAACCGCGAAGGAGATCGGCCACCAATTCCAAATTCACGGTGTTGAGGGTGTAGTCCATGCGCATGGGACCCAAAATGCCCACCACGCCGCGGTGGTCGCGCACCTTGTAGGCGGTGACCATGAGCGCACAGCTCTGAAATTGCGGGAGTATGTGCTCCTCGCCGATGTAGTAACGCACCTCATCGTCTATCTGCAGCTTGTCCAACACCACGTTCAAATGCTCCTCCAGCACTTCCACCACGTTGCTGGCCAGAAGCGGGTTCTCTTTGAATTCCGGCTGACGCAGGACGTTCGCTAACCCTAAGTAGTAGACGCCGGGCTTGTGCGGCACCGTGGCAAACGCCACGTTCGGCGTGAGGTGCGAAAGCAGAGCCACCGCTTCGTACGCACGCTCCTGTTCCTTTCGTTGAAAATACTGGTCCTTGAGAGTGATGAAGCGCTTGCGCACGTCTTTTTCGTGCACGCTCGGTTCTGCTTGCTCCTTCACGTACACGCGGTAGGCCTTGGCCGTGGGCACTCTGCCCGCGGAAACGTGCGGCTGTTCCAAGAAACCTTCTTCGCCCAAAAAGCGCATTTCGTTGCGTATGGTGGCGCAGGAAACCGAAAACTCATCGCAAAACGCTCGGTGCTCGATAATGTGATGCGAGCCTACCGGCAACGCGGTGGCGATGAACTGGTCGATAATGGCTTTGAGGAGCTTTCCTTGGCGCTCGTTCATACCTAAACAGTATAGCAGTC
>CAZWVP010000001.1:34013-36812 GCA_964636635.1 uncultured Candidatus Peribacteria bacterium | reverse complement strand
AGCTCCTCCTGCCGGCTGCACCACGGGGACCAACGCAAACGGCTGCCCGGATTGCAGCATCATCGTCTGCCCGAACAATCCCCTGCGAGCCGACAACGACACCGCTCGCTTCGATGTTTCCGGTGAAACGAAATTATTTTCAAACCAGTCCAACGCCATCGGCGGTTCGTTCCGAGTGGCACACCGAAGTTGGATGCCCGCCATGAAAGCCGTGTGGAACTTCCCGAACGTCACTCCCGGCCAAGCCTACGAAGTTCGCGTCAGCACTCCTACCTACCAAGGAAGCGCCCAGTCCGTTTTGTACCACGTGTACGACGGCAAGACCGAAATCGGTACGTTCAACCTGGCCGACATTTCGGGTGGTGGCGCCAGCGGTGGAGGCAGCGCAGTGGGGGGAGGCGGTGTTGCGGAGAAAATGGCTTCCGAACATTGGGTGTTCATGAACAAAACCTTCACATCCAAAACCGGCACCATCAACATTCTCCTGTCCGCCTCCGAACAGAAAGACAAAGGTTGGCTCATTTTGGACGCCATTGAGCTTGTGAAGTCGGACCGAGTCGACATCGGGTTCTGCGGAGATGGCAAAGTGAGCGGAAGCGAACAATGTGATGATATGAATAACATCAGCGGTGATGGCTGCAGCGCAGGTTGTACGAAGGAATCGATTGGTCAAATGTGTACCTCGGACTCTCAATGCTCTGCAGGCGAGTACTGCACAACGAAAGACGGTGTGTGTCTTTCCGGCTGCAAGAAAGGAGAAGCTTGCGCGGCCGTGTGTTACGGACTGTGTAAAAAGAAAACCGGAGTCGGCTTCTGCGGCAACGGCAAGGTCGAAAACCGCGAAGGGTGCGATGACGGAAACAAGAAAGATGGCGACGGTTGTAACGCGAACTGCAGCGTGGAGAACGGTTGGCAGTGTTCCACCGATTCGGGCGTTACGAGCGGCGGCGTGCAGGGCGGTGGCTCGATGGGGGGAGGGGTGCAAGTCATGGGAGGCGGAGGCTCCGGTGGGGGCAGGCCCGTGGAGTACGACACGAATGGTCGCAGCTATTGCACACGTGTCATCACTGTCGGTTTCTGCGGAGATGGCATTTGCACCAAAGATGAAGAGCAAACGTACTGCCCCGTTTGTGCCATGCCTCAGGCAGGCCAGCCGGCTTACGATTGTTCCTGCTCGCAAGTGTGTGCGAAAGACTGCGGAGGTTCCGTAAAGAGTTGTGGCAACGGCAAGTTGGAAGGCAACGAGCAATGTGACGATAAAAACACGAAAGCAGGCGACGGCTGCTCCCCCACGTGCCAAGCCGAGACCGGCTGGGAGTGCAAGAAGCGCTACTTGGACGGAGCAGGCACGCCATACGTCGTGTGTTTTAAGAAAATCTGCGGCAATGGCGAAGTCACGGCCGGTGAACAATGCGACGACAAAAATCTGACGAACGGCGACGGTTGCAGCTCTGTATGCAAAGCGGAAGCAGGTTGGAAGTGTACGACAGGTTCGCGTTTTGACGGGGTTTCCAACAACTCCATCGGCGGTGGGTCCGGTGGTGGAGGCAACTACGAATTTGTCGGATACGGCGGCGGTGCCAGCGTATGCGTGCGAGACGGCCTTTGCGGCAACGGCATTCTCGACGCGGGCGAGGAGTGTGACGGCAAGAGTCCCTATCCAAGCTCCGGCTGCACGAAATCTTGCAAACTTTCGTACTGCCGAGCGCTCGCCTGCGCCAAACCCGCACCCGGCTGCCAGTACGTGGTGAATGATTCACTCGATGAATACGGTTGCCCGAATTCCTGCGGCACGTTGGTTTGCGAAAGTGAGAAGACGGTATTCGAAAGCGGACGAGGAACGGGTCAGTATGATTCCATGACGTACTTGCGCTACGAAAGTGAAATTCTGCTCACGCCATCAGCCACCTTGAAAGTCACAAGTCTTACCCCCGATGCCAACTATTGCAACGGCGAATGCTGGGTGAATGTCATCGTGAAAAATGGAACGCAGATTCTTGCCCAAGGCGCCGCGGACATTGCGAAAAACAACGCCGCGATTACCGGCAAGGAGTTGAGCATTCCTCTTTCTTTCACGTTGGTCGCAGGAAAAACGTACAGCGTGAATCTCACGGCCGGCACCAGCAAATCCATCGGCATTTTCACGGCCGGCAGCGCGAGCCCGAACACTCGCCAAAACGGCAGTTTTACCACCGTCTTCGCCCGCAGTGACACGTGGGACCAACGAGACCGCGGTTCGGTCGGCTTCAGTTTGTACGGCACGGCGGAAACGCCTGTGAGCAACGGCAATTATTTCACCGGCCATAAATTCGAATGCTATGACGGATACACGGAGGTCTCCACGAACAAAATGGCAATGTGCCTTCATGCCGACGAATGGTCGAAAATTGCTGAACAAGCCTGTACGGGCCACTGCAACAAAACCAAATGCGGCGTAAACTCTTGGCAAGTGACCGGTACGAACTGCACTCCGCAAGCAAACAATCCCACCTCTAAAGCCCAGGCCTTCGTCGACTCCAACCGCGACGGTCAGTTCTCGAACATCGAGCTCTCGTCCGCCATCAGGCGCATGGCTGCCGATATGAAATTGAGCGGGAACACATCCGCTTCCCTCGCGTCCGATTTCGACGGTAACGGTCGAGTGGACGGTTCCGATCTCGTGATTCTCTCGGAACTGCTCGGCATGTCGCCGACACGCTAGAACAAGTGTAAGTAATCGTAATGTATGAGCGGACGCACGCGCTTCTTCCCCAGAGAGGCGCGTGCTTGCGCCATGCCGTACGCCGCTTCGCCCAAACC
>CAZWVP010000001.1:0-34003 GCA_964636635.1 uncultured Candidatus Peribacteria bacterium | reverse complement strand
CGCCGAAAATTCCCCCTCCACGCGCACCACACCCACGGGAAGCAAGCTCGTAGGTACCGCGCTGCGCAACACCTCCACCGCGCACGCATTGATGATGACGCGACCTTTTTCCAAGCCGCCGGCCGTGGCGAGCCAACGCTTTTTCCCGGAAACCCGTTTGCTCGGCGCGAATCGCGTGCCCGTTCGCTTGCCGTCCAGCGCGTCCACGATGACGTTCTCGTGCAAGCCGTTGACGATAAAAGTTTCTATGCCCATGCCGGCCAAACGCGCGGCCATGGCGCACTTCGTGTGCATGCCGCCGCGACCGAACTGCGAAGTGAAAGCGTGAATGTGACTCTTCCATTCCTGTGAACCGGGAGCCACTTCACGAATCACCTGCACGCCCGGGTCGCCGGGCTTGCCTGCGAACACTCCGTCGACGCTGGTGAGAATGAACACACGCTCGGCCGAAAGCATGGAAGCGAGCATGGCCGCCAGTTCGTCGTTGTCCGTGAACATGAGTTCCTGCACGGAAACCACGTCGTTCTCGTTGATGATGGGCAGAACGTTGTCTTGCAAAAGAGCGGTAAGGCATCGTTGCATGTTCACGAAGTGCTCGCGACTGCGGACATCGGCTTTCGTCAGCAACACCTGCGCGCACAGCATGCCGTGACGCTCGCAAATTTGGCGATAGAGCTCAAGCAGGTGCGCTTGCCCCACCGCCGCCAGAAGCTGCCTGGCCGTCACGCCGTCTTTGCCGGAGGCCTTCTTGCCAAGCAAGCCCCGTCCGGCAGCCATGGCGCCGGATGTCACGAGCATCACCGCGAAGCCGCGGTGTTTGAGTTCGGCTATTTGCTCGACGATTTTCCCCATCACCTCGGTACGCAGATGGCCCGACTCATCGGTGAGCACGTTGCTGCCGACTTTGACGACGATAAGCGACGATGTGCGGGGCACGTTACTTGGCGGAACTCGTGCCGAGCAAGGCATCGATGGCTGTGCGCAGCGATTCGATGGGCAGAGCACCCGGCATCATTTGCTGTTTGCCGGAAGCATGGTGTACGACGAGCGTGGAAGGCGTGCCGCTCACGCCGTCGATTTCCACTTGTTTCAGTGCCGCCGCCAGAACATCGGCGTGCACCTCGCGGTCCACGCAGCTCTGAATGATCTTCTTATCCACGCCCGTCGAACGCGCCTTTTCCAACAGGGAATTCGTGGAGAGATCTGCACCCGTCATAAGCATGTCCAAATACTGCCAAAAAGCGGTGTTCCCGCCGGCTTCAGCCACGCACTCGGCGGTGAGAGCCGCCTTGCGCGCATGCGTGTGAAATTCGAGAGGGTAGGGGCGGTAGACCCAATTCACGCGACCGGCGTACTCGTCGAGCAACTGCTGCATGACGGCGTGGTGCCTCTGGCAGAACGGACATTCAATATCCACGTACTCGATGAGCGACACGGGAGCCGCGGCATCGCCGCGTACGTGGTCGCCGGGCAAAATGACGGCGGGCATTTCCTTGGTGACGATGTCATCTTTGTTCAAACGCTTCTTCACCGTCACGGCCGGGCGCATGGCGCGCTCGGACTTGCGTTGACGCTCAACGGCCAAGCGCAACCTGCTGCTGCGACGAACGGGAGCGACGGCGGAATGTACGGCGGTCTTCTTCATGGCGGCGACGACTTTCTCCGCACGCTCGTACACGCCTTCACCTACCGGGCGTGCCGAAGCGGAAAGAGGCAGGAGCAGCAAAACGAAACACACTGCGGATACGGAGCGGGTGACGAAAGCATTCATATTGAGAAAAGAAAAGTGGTCATACTGTACCACGGTCGTTCGTCTTGTACTACACTCGCCCCTCTCTCCTCTTATGAAACCTCTTTCTTTGGTCTTGGCTTTGCTACTTGCCGCTTGCGTGCAAACGACTCCGGGCAACTCGACCTCAAGTTCGTCGGCTGCTTCCGCTTCCTCCAAAACTTCGGTCCGCTCCACCGCCGCGTCTTCGACGATGTCCGCGCAGACCGCTCGTAGCTCGTCATCGTCTTCGAGCACCGCCGTGATCCAACGGCCTTCAGCCAATGTTACGAACCCGCTGTCCGTGCCGTTCATGGTGCAAGCGCCGTTTGCGAACTGGGAAGACCCGTACCAAGAAGCCTGCGAAGAAGCTTCGTTAGTCATGGCACACCACTTCCTGCTCGGCACGTCGTCACTCAGCGCCGAAAAAGCCGATGCAGACTTGCTCGCGGTCATCCGCTATGAAGAGCAAAACGGCTACGCCCAGGACGTGACCATCGAACAACTCGCGACCATTGCGCGAAATTTCTACGGCCACCGTGCCATCGTGGAGAACAATGTGACGGTCGACCGCATTGAACAACTGCTCGACGAAGGACATCCCGTCATTGTGCCTGCTGCAGGCCGCGAGCTGGGCAACCCCTATTTCAGCGGTGAGGGCCCGTGGTACCACATGCTCGTCATCACCGGCTACGACGGCAGCTCATTCATTACGAACGACCCCGGCACCAAAAGAGGCGCGGGCTACCGTTACGACAAAGACGTCTTGCTCGGCGCCATTCACGACTGGACGGGCGTGAAAGAAGAAACGAGCAACGGCAAAAAGGTGATGCTCGTGCTGCAGAAAGACTAATACACGCGAGAGCCGAGAGGCGCCTCGCGCTCGGGTTGCAGCAGCACCACGTCTCCGCTGGCATCGGCAACGCCGAGCGTGAGCACTTCGGAGAGAAACGGACCGATTTGCTTGGGAGCGAAGTTCGTCACGGCCACCACGCGCTTGCCCATAAGGCTTTCCGGCGTATACAGCACGGTGATTTGTGCCGAAGAATTCTTTACGCCGATCTCAGGACCGAAGTCGATGCGCAGCTTGTAGGCGGGCTTGCGGGCTTCGGGAAAGGGACGGACATCGACAATGATGCCGACTCTCATGTCGAGCCTGTCGAAATCTTCGAAGGTTGCCATGCTTTTAGAAAGACTGAGCCGCTCCGATGATGAAGAGCGTAAAGAGCAGGACGACCGTCATGTTCACGTGCAGCAGACTGATGCGGCGCACCGTACGGAGACGGCGCGAAGCGGAGCGTTGCGGTTGGTTGGATTGCATAAAGCGAAGTACCCTACCTCGACCGTTCGCGGGGCGACAAGCCAAGTCCGCTTGACAGAACAAACACGGTGCAAAAGTTCTCGAAATCGTCCATACTGGAGGCCATTACCCCAGTGTAAGCATGCCACGTTCCCGTCCGAATGCCGCCGCTCTCGCAGGTCAAGACCCTTCCGTCGTCCCGTTTTCCTGCCAGCGTATTTTGAAAGACGCCAAGCCCTTGGAGTCTCTTTGGATAGGCCCCGAAGAAGCGTTGAAGCTTTCGCAAGAAGATGCCGAAGCCTACGCCTTGGCGCGCGACATTCACTGCCACTTGGCCATAGAAGCCCCGCTTAAGCGCAAGTCGGGTCATCCGGGCGGACCTCTTTCGGCCTTCACGTTCAGCTACGCGGTGCAGAAAGTGCGCAACCCTTCCGTGGACCAGCCGCTACGCATGAGCCCCGGGCACCTGTCCGTTCTCGGGTACGGATTGCAATGGCTGTTTGGCCGCGAAGGCCAAGACGCTCGTCTGCAAAGTCCGCAGACCATCATCGACACCTTCCGCACGCCGGCGGGTTTACCCGGGCATATCGAAGCCGGCATCGGCGATATTCCGTTCGGCACCGGACCGCTCGGCAAAGGCGTTTCCAATGCCTTGGGAGCGGCCTTCGGTTTGAAGCATCAGAAGAAAGCCGGCTACGTGGACGTGGTGCTGGCCGATGGTGACAGCCAGGAAGGACAAGTGATGGAAGCCTTTCGTTTGGCCGCGCACCTGCGGCTCGACAACCTCGTCGTGCACGGCGACTTCAACGACATTCAGCTGAGCGGCAAGCCCACGGAAACGGTCGCGGCCGATTTCGCGTCACTCGCCTACGCCAGCGGCTGGTACGTGATAGAAGTGCAGAACGGCAACGACTACGCCCAGGTGCGCGCCGCTCTGGAGGCTGCGAAGCAAGCAAAACATCAGCCCGTGTTCATTTGCTACTACACCACCATGGGCCATGGCATCGCACTCATGGAAGAAGGTACCAACAACGGCAAGAAAAACTACCACGGCTCCCCTCTCTCCCCTGAAGACGCGGAGAAAGCCAGAGCGGGCCTGCCGCCCTTGGCTGACCTTATCGCCGCATACGAGCCATACCGCGCCAAAGAAAAAGCCAGGCAGCAGCAGCGCACCGTCACCGATATTCCCCTCTCCTGGAAACTGCCGTCGGCCTACGCGCGAAAAATCACGTCCGAGAAAGCCGCGGCCCGACAAGATTTCGGCGCTGTACACTTGAAGAATTTGATGGCGGGAGACGAGCGCATCGTCGTCTTGCATGCAGACCTCGCCGGTTCCGGTGGTTTTGATAAAGTGGAAAAGGAGTTTCCAAACCGAGTCGTCAACGTAGGTGTAGCCGAAGCGAATATGGCCATGATGGCCGCTGGCATGCGCCAAACGGGCTTACTACCCGTCACCTACACCTTCGCCGCCTTCGGCACGAACGAAGCGCGCGCGAACGCGCGTCTCATAGACGTGAACTGCGGCCACACGCGTTGCGGCGTGCTGCACGACTGCACGCATGCGGGTTTGAGCGTGGGTGAAGACGGCGAAACGCATCAGGAACGCCACTACCTGAACATTCCGTTCGACCACACCCAAGTGTGGTGCACGGCCGATGCCAACCAAGCCGCGGCCATGGCGGAAAAAGCCATGGAAGTGATAGCCGAAGGACACCAAAGCGTGTTCACGTTCTTTCCGCGAAGCGGCACCCTCCCCACCCTCTCGCCCGACGGCACGCCCGTGTACGGCACGGACTACGTGTTCGACGGCAAAGCGGATTTGGTTCGCGGACAAGGCGACACGTCGGATCAAATCACCATCATCGCCACGGGACTGTTGGTACCGAGCGCCATCGCCGCGGCCGATGCACTGCTTGCGGGCGAACAGAAAATTCGCGTGCGTGTGCTCAACGTCGCCTGCGTGCGACCGTTGGACAGCTCGGCCGTCATTAAAGCCGCTTTGGAAACCGGGCATATCATCGTGGCCGAAGACCACAGCAGCGAAAGCGGTCTGGCCGCTCAAGTGGCCGATGTCATCGCCGACTTCTCCCTCCCCTGTTCGTTGCGCAGACTTGGCGTGAACCACTACTTCCCTTCCGGCTCGGCCGAAGACCTGCTCTTTTTGGCGGGCCTCGACACCGAAAGCCTTATGGACGCGGTGCAGGACGAGGTGCGCGCGGAAGTCCGCGGTGGCGAAGATGCTTTTGTCACGGCCGTGTACGCCTTGCGTGAAAACGGCGGCAAGAGCCGCTTTGGCGATTCGTCATCGGCATTCAGGCAGCAGCTCCTCGAACAAGACGGCTATCTGGAGGCCTTGCGAGAGTTCTGGCGCAGCCGCGCCGTGGACCAGGAAAAACTGCCGACGAACGCTCAGCTCAGGGACCGTTTAGGTCTCACAGGAAACGAACTGTAGTCTGGCGGAGGGAGTGGGATTCGAACCCACGGAACCTTACGGTTCAACTGATTTCAAGTCAGTCGCGATCGACCACTCTGCCATCCCTCCAAACGAAGAGTACTAAGGTTTCAAGAGTGGTGCCAGATGAAAGTGTGCCAACAAAAAAACCGCCCCCGTACCGGTTGGTACGAGGGCGGAACAGTCCTTTCCCCAAGACTGTGTTGGACTAGACCGTTATTACGGAGTCGTCGTCTGCCAGTTGAGGTAGAGGTTGCTGACGTCGGTATTCTTCGCGGTGAGCGCGCTCACCGTAATGCGTACCGTCATCACGCCTCCCGGAGTGAATGTGCCCGTGAGAGCGGCGGCACTCACGCCGCGAGTGACGAAGGTGGAAGATGCACTCACCAAGTTCGTGGCACCGGAGTCGTAGGAGGCGACGCCCGCCGTATCCAACACGCGGATGCGCACGCCGTTGTTCGTGGGCGTAGTGTCGGTCGTGCGGTACATGAGCTGCAGACCGCTACCCGTGCGCCAACCCGTGAAGTTCAGAGGAACGCGAACGCGCGTGTAAATGTCGTAGTCCTGGAGCGTGGCGCGCGTGGTGGTCCAGCGGTAGTAGTTCAAGTTGCTCGTACCGTCGTTCTTCGTGGCAAGCGTACCCACGTTGTTGGAACCGTCGCCTTCATACACCGCGTCGGAGTACTCGGGACTCAACGCAAGCATGGAACCGGACGTGCTGCCGAGCAAGCTGGCTGCCGTTACCCAAGTAAGGGAACCGGCACCGTTGTTCTTCAGAACCGTATTGGCGGCACCTTGCGTGTTCGTGAAGCTGTACGCCACGCCGTTGATGGTCACGTTGCCCGTGGAAAGAGCCAACGAACGACCGGACATGGAGCCCGTCACGCGCAAGTTACCGTTCAAGTACGCACCGGACGAGAACTCGAAACCGCGAGCGGTGGAGTTGTACGTGATGGTCTGCACCACCGGTCCGCCGAAGGTAAGCGTGGCACTGCCCGCACCTTGGTCGTTGATGGTCAAACCGCCGCTGGACGTGATGGTACCCGTGGTAGCCAAACCGCCGGCGTTGTTGATGCGCAGCGCACCCGTCATGGTGCCGCCGCTGGTACGAACGTAACGAGCATCGGCATCGGAAACGTTCATGTACGTCGTACCGTTACACGTCACACGACCCTGAGAGTCCGTGGTAAGCGTGGAACAACTTTTAATGTTCTCGGCACGAAGTGAAGCACCCGAGAGCACACCCGCGAAGGTCGCGCCGGAGGAGAACTTGAACACGTTCTGCACGTCGCTGAACGTAATCGTGTTGTCGACGCCGGGACCGACGAAGGTCATGGTGGCGTCACCGGTGTCGTCCGCGTTAATGGAAAGCGAACCGCTCGCGGTAATGTTGCCTTGCACGGCAACGTCATCGGTGAAGATGAACTGTCCGCTGGAAACGTCCCAGATGATCTTCTCCGCGGCGCTGTCGCCGAACTGGAGGAAAATAGGACTGGAACCGTCTCCGTCGGAGATGGTTTCAAACGCCTCGTTGTTCACGAGAAGCGTGGGGCTCCACGAGCTCGCCAGAGCCGAGAGTGGCAACGACGCGAGCACCGTCATGCCCAGAAGGCCGCGGGCCACGCGCTGTTTCCAGCGAGGGGAGGAAATAGAATTACACATGGTATATATGGGGAAAGGATGTGTGTGTAAACGAGTGAGGAATTTCTCTTTTTTAGGGAGAAATCATAACAGTATATCAGAATGTGAAATTTTTTTCAAGTTACGGCTGCAGGGCTTTGTGCTTGAGCTCCAACGTGCCGACCTGCGCCGAACCGCCGACTTTGGAGGTGAGAACGATGGTCACCAGCATGTCCTGGCCGACCGTGAATGTAGGACTACCTCCGAAGTTCAACGTTGTCTGCGTCCAAGAGGTGTTCACCAAGTTCGTACTGGAACCGACCAGGGTCACCGAAGCGCCCGCGGTGTCCGTAACAACGACGTCGATGGCATTGTCCGCGGCCAATGCCGTGCCGGTTTTGTACAACAAGGTAAGTGCGGGCGTACCGAACTGCACGAACCCTTCGGGAATGCGGTACGGGACCATGATTTGATAATCGTTGAGCGTACTGCGAGTACTGTTCCACACGTACGTGTTCTTGCGACTCACCGCATCGTAATCGATGCGCAGTTGCCCCACGTTGCCACTGCCGTCGTCATGGAAAGCGGCGCCGTCGTACTCGGGCTGGAAAACCACGGTCTTCAGGTGCTCGCGGTCATCGGACTGGAACACACGACGATCACTGACGGTGAACACGTTCCCGCCGGACGTCACGACGGATGCAAGCGGTATGAGACTTTTGTTCGTGGGAAAACCGGTTGTGGAAACCACCAATCCCGTACCGTCCAAGTACAACGAGTTCGTGGCGTTGTCCGTGAGCGCCACTCCGGCGGCGCCGGCGTAATACGTGGTGACGCCCGCCAGTCGGTAGCCTCCTTCCATAATGTTCACGGTGAGCCCTGCGCCGCTGAAGACGCGCAGTTTGGTATCGCTTGCGCCCGAGAGCGAAGAAATATCCACGCCGTTTATGAGTCCGCTCACGGTCAGGCTGCCGGTAACTCTCACGTCATCGTTGAAAGAGAAAAATCCTCCGGCGACATCGTACGAAAGAACTTTGTTCAACGTTTGGCCAAAAGCCAATTCGATGACGCCCGTGGCGGTGTCATCGAAGTCGATTGCGAAACGATCGATGTTCGTCCCGCCGGGAATGACGGAAGGTCCGTACACGCCGCCCGTCGTCAGCAAAGCGATGTTGCCGCTACCCGTACCTATTTCACGCTGGTCGAGAAAGTCGGAGTTGAGTGAGAAGGGCACGGAGGAAACCGGCGAGCGATCGTTCGTGGCATCGCTCGGACTCACGTCCATCTGTTCGTAACTCGTATCGGGGGAAGCTTGAGCTTTGATTTCCACTTGAATGTAAAACGAGAGCAAGCCGGCCACGGAAAAGCTGTCCATGCCCGGCAACGGCGTCACCGAACCCAGGTTCACTGTAAAAAAGCCGTCGGCGTTGGGCGTGACGGTGTGCACTTCGTTCCAGCCTTGGTAGTTGGGAGCGGAAGTTTCAATGGCACCGGCAACCGTCGTGTCGGTGGAAAGGTAATCGGCGCTGCTCCAAAAACTGAAACGCACGCTGTGTGCGGTGGTAATGGGATTGCCGGAGGAATCGAGCAGGTGCCCGTTGTACACGATTTTCTGCGGCACCGAAGTGATGGCGTGCGCTTGCGGGGCCACGGCGGTAAGCAGGGCAGTAACACAGCCGATGAGAAAGAGTGCACGCGTGCGCATGTGGGAAACTACGCCTTCTTGCGGTTACGAGGCCGACGAGCGGGCTTGGTGAGCACACGTTCCTCCAGCAAACGAACCTTACCGATAAGCAGAATAACAATAGCCAGCAAGTCCGCACAAACCAAAAGCAGAATGAGTATCACCCACTTCACGTAGCCGAGGTAGGAAACAATGCGCGTGCAGCAGGAAGTCGCTGAGGTGCAAGTGCAAGACTGCACGTGGTCGAACGCCGCGCCGTGCATGGTCTCCGGAGGACAAGCGGCAGGTTCGACGGAGACGCCGGGCGATCGTACCGGCAGTCCCACCACGTTGAAACTACGCTCATGCTCATCGGGCGCTGCGGCATGTCGCGTATCGATGATTGCAGGTTCGAATGACTTCGTCGTATCAACCGGCGCGGCGGGAGGGGAAACCTCGGGCAAATTGATCACGGGATCTTTCGGAATGTCGCCACCCGTATTCGACGGCTTTTCGGGCTGCGTGGGCTCGGCAACGACAACAGGAGGGCGGCGTCCGCCGCCTCCCGTTCCCGCGTTCGAATCGTCACCCGTACCCGAACCGCCGCCTCCGGAAGAACCCGTGGAACCTGCACCGCCGGTACCACCGGTACTGCCGCCGGTCGCACGAATCGTGTTGCTTGGCTGAAGAATAAAACTTGCACTGCGCGTAGCCTCGGCGAACCAAGTCGTACCGTCGCTGTTCATGGTAAAACTCCCCGACGATTTTCCAATGTTGTCACCGTAGTTCGGAAACTCATCGTACAAACGAAAAGAAGGGCTTTCCGCAGCCAAACTTATGGTCGGCAACGCCAAGGCGAAAACAGCCCAAACAACTGTCCGAGCGATGCGAAAAAATTGTGTGTGTGTTTGTGTGTGCATAAATCCAAGCAGTATACCAAAAATCGAGTTTGTCTACAAGTGTGAGGCAATGTGAGAATTGTCTCTTCCGTTGGAGCAGTGGTAGAGTAGGCGGCATGCGTCTTAGGCCTTCGTTCACATCCGCCGCTTTTGCAATAACTTGCCTCGCTCTTCCCGCGACGACGCTCGCGGCGTTTTCCGATCTCCCCAACGGCAGCGCGGCTTACGACGCTGTTGAATACCTCAGCGCAAAAGGCATCGTGAACGGCTATCCGGACGGGACGTTCAAGCCGAGCAACCCCGTGAACCGCGCGGAACTGGCGAAGCTTTTGGTCACCAGCCGCAACGCCACGCCCTCCGCCGAAGAATTCAACGGCTGCTTCCCAGACGTGCAGAAAGAATGGTTCGCCGCGTACGTTTGCTACGCCAAAGCGCAGGGTTGGTTGGGCGGTTACCCGGACGGTTCGTTCAAGCCCGCTGCGACAGTCACCAAAGCCGAAGCCATGAAAATGATGCTCGAGGCGCAGGCGATGGATGAAAATTCATACGGCGAAATTCGTCTGCCGCTTTCCGATGACGTGAATGATCCCAACGCTTGGTACTACCCGTACATGCGTCTCGGCATCGCCACCTCCATGACCATGATCGGCACCGACGGCACACTTGGCGTGTCGCGCACACTCGATCGTCAGGCGACTTCCCTGCTCTTGTTCCGCCTGCTCACGTTCAAGGAAGGACGTCGCTCCCAGGCACTGCTGAACGAAGTGGAAAGTGAAATCATCATCACCGACCAAACGCTTCTGGAGAACTTCGTACAAGCCGAGTATGCCTCCGCTCGCGGTTTGCTCGCGGCCCGCGGCGCACTGGCCACGGCCCCCGATGCGGCCTTGGTGAAAGCGGTGGTGAAAATTGCCGAGTCCTACCGTGCCTTGGTTCGCGCCTTGGCCGCCGGTCGTGAAAAGAATTACGACGAGACCATCCGTCTGGACGGCGACGCCTGGAACCTGGCTGCCAAAGCCAAAGAAATGAGTTCGGACGCCAACATCGTGAAAATAAGCGAACAGATTCAGCTGCGCGCTCAGCAAATGGCGAATGACGCCCGTGAAGCCAAAGCGAAAGCGGCGGGCCAATAGTCGTATGCGCTTTTCCGCCTCTTCTGTGAGCGGCTCGTCTCGCGGACACGCTCTCGGTTTTCCCACCGTCAATTTGAACGTACGGGAACTGCCGAGTGATTTTTGCGAAGGCGTGTACGCCGCGCGAGCTTCCGTCAACGGCGAAACCTGGCATGCTGCCGCCTTGCATTACGGACCGAAACCCACCTTCCACGAAGGCCTCAGCGCCGAAGTGCACCTGCTGGACGTCGTACTGGAAACGCTGCCCCCGCGCTTGGAAGTCGAAGTGGTGGGACGTCTGCGCGACGTGCGTGAGTTCCCCGACCCCGACGCATTACGCGTGCAAATTGCGACCGACGTGGCGGCCGTTCGTGCTATGATCGGCACGTGAAATCGTTCGTGCACGGCCTTCTGGCCGAAACACACCCGCTGCGACTCTTCTGGCACAGAAGCAAAGCTCTGCTTGCCGCTTTGCGCTACGGCTTTCCGGCAAACCGACTCACGATCGTCGGCGTTACCGGCACCGACGGAAAAACCACGACGGTCGGCATGTTGGCGCATATTCTCCACGAAAACGACATCGCGACGGGAGCGCTTTCCACGGCCTTTTTTCGCATACGGGGAACAGTGACTTTGAACCCCACCCAGAAAACGTCGCCTTCGCCGTTCATCGTGCAACGATTTCTGCGCGACTGCGTGAAAGCGGGCTGCACGCATGTCGTTCTGGAATGTTCTTCGCACGGCTTGCTGCAAGGGCGCGTGGATTGGACGTTCCCCGCGGTCGCGGCCATCACGAACATTTCGCCGGAACATTTGGATTACCACGGCGACATGAAGCGTTACCTGGAAGCCAAAATGTTGCTGTTCGTCAAACTGCGACGAGGCGGAACGAAAGTCCTGCATTACGGAGATGCGTCGTACGAACGTTTGGAAAAGGTCCGCGCGGAAGATGCGCGCAATTTTCCGTACTCATCCGGAGCCGTGCCGCCGTCTGCAGATCATGCCTTCTGGGTAAGTGAAGTTTTCGGCGATGTTTCCGGTTCGAAAGCGACGCTCCACGCGCGTCTGGAAAAAACAGAAGTACAGATGCCTCTCACACTCGACGTTCCCGGTGCGTTCAACGTGGAGAATGCGCTCTGTGCGCTGGCTTGCGCGCATGCTCTCTCTCAAACACTCTCGCTTGAATCGTTGGTACGTTCGCTCGGCACGTTCCGCGGCGTTCCTGGACGCATGGAAAGAATCGAGGCGGGCCAACCTTTCACGGTCTTCGTCGATTTCACCGTCACGCCGCAGTCATACGAAAAAACGCTTTCGACCATTCGCAAAAACCTTTCGCCGGACAAACGACTCCTCGTGCTGTGCGGCAGTTGCGGCGACCGCATGAAGGAGAAGCGACCCGAAGTGGGAGGCATCGTCAGTCGTCACGCGCACGTCATGGTGGTGACGAATGAAGACCCCTACACGGAAAATCCCGAAACGATCATCGACGAAGTGATTGCCGGCGCCGACGCGAAGCTCACGCAGCTGCACCGCATCGTCGACCGTCTGGATGCCTTGCGCTTCATATTCCGCGAAGCGAAACCCGGCGACGTGGTGCTGCTCTGCGGCAAGGGCGCAGACGTCACCATGTGGACCGCTGCGGGGCAAATTCCCTGGAACGAAAGAGAGATTGCCAAGGACTTGCTGACACAGATCATCGCTTCATGAAGAAGCCGAAGACAACAGTCGCCGGAGTGGACGAAGCGGGCAGAGGTGCCTTGGCGGGGCCGGTGGTGGCCGCGGCCTGCGTATTGCCTGCGAATGTGCGCGTGCCGCGCTTCATTCGAGACAGCAAAGCCCTCACGCCGAAACAACGTGACGAAGCGTACGAGTGGATTTCCAAACACTGTCTCTTCGGCGTGGGCAAACGCACGGCGAAGTTCATAGACGCCAAACGCATTCTTGCCGCCACGGAAGGCGCCATGCAAGACGCCGTAAAGGCTCTGCTCGTGCAGACGAAAACCGACGAGTTGCTCGTGGACGGACGCGACAAATTTTCCTTTTCCGTTCCCCACACAAGCATCATTCGCGGAGACGCTACGGAAGCCTGCATCAGCGCGGCGTCCATCGTGGCGAAAGTCACGCGTGACCGCCTGATGATTGCGTACGCCAAAACATTTCCGCAGTACGGTTTTGAAAAACACAAAGGCTACGGAAGTGCCTCTCACGTGAAAGCCCTGCGCCAACACGGCTTGAGCACTCTGCACCGGCAAACCTTCATTCACCTGCGTTAGGGCAACTTGCGGCGCATGGTGAATGCCCACAGAGCGATGCCGAGTACAATGACCGGCAACGTATACGCCTGGCCCAAGCTGAGACTGTAAACGTACCCGTACGGCTGTTCACGCAGGTACTCCAAGGCGAAACGAAGCATGCCGTAGAGAACCAGAAACAACGCGGTCGTGCGTCCGGGTATGAACGGCGCTCGGCGCAGATGCAAAAAACACACCGTAGCGATGAAGAGATCTTTCGTCACGGCATACAGGGCGGTGGGGTGACGCAAGCCGTCCACGCCCGGGATGGCAGTGCCCCAAGGCAGCGTGGTGACGATGCCGTAGAGTTCCTGGTTGATAAAATTCCCCAAACGACCCAACGCCAAACCGATGGCGACGGGGACGATGACGGTGTCGGTCAAAGCCAAAAACGGCAAACGATGACGATGGCGAAACAGCAGCAAAGCCAAGCTCACGCCGAGAAAACCGCCATGGGAAGACATACCCCCTTGCCACACCGCAAACACTTCCAGCGGATGAGCCATGAAGTAGACGGGTTCGTAGAAGAGCGCGAAACCCAAACGCCCGCCGACGATGACGCCCAGCACGACGTACGAGAGAAAGGCGGACCATTCGTCGTTCGAAAGACGCAAATTCCGATGGTGCTGAAGACGCTGCACCAAAACGTAGCCCAGCAGAAAAGCCGTCAAATACAAGAGTCCGTACCAGTGAACATGCAAAGGGCCGAGTACCAGCGCGACCGCCCGTGTGGGAAAAAACGCAATCACCCGAACAGTGTGCCACACAAAACTAGTCGCTGTCGCCTTCCGCTCGCGCCGTCACCACCAAACGGTTTTTACTCGTGCCGAGCGGATGACAGGTGATGATTTTCAAATCGGCGGTTTTGCGCTGAGGCAAAAGCACATCCGTTTGCTCGGGGGTCACCACGCGCATGTCTTGAACCAGATACGTCACGGTTCTTCCACCGGTTTTCAGCAGCACACGGTCGCCGATGCGCACCTGCGACAAATCGGCGAAAACGTCGGCAAACTCACTCTTAGCGGTAAGGGGGTCGGGTGCGCTGCTGTGACCCGCAATGATGATGTTGCCGATTTCGCCCGGTTCGACGGAATGCGGATACGCCACGGTGCCATGGCGCAGACCCGCCTGCATTTGATGTTCAAGCAACGCCCAATCTTGGGTATCCCAAAACTGCGACGGAGTGCGCAGCACCGGCGCTTGCACTTCCAAGCGCGGAATGCTCAGCACGTAGGCTGCAGGCTCGTATCCCCACGTCAGAAGCTCGCTGGCTCTCGGTTTTTCCGGCTCCGCAACGGGTGCGGCGGCGTGGCCTGCGTCCTGCCTGACGAACGGGTCGATGCTGTTTGCCAGCGGCAGCATGGCCGTCATTTGGAGTGAATACACCCAAACGAAGAGTGAGCTGCAGAGCAGAAAGCACACCCCGAGGACACCGCGCCGTTTTTGTGTGTGTGGATGACGTTTTGCCATTTATGTATATTATACAATATTTTCATAATTTTACAATAATTTCCCCAGACGGAGGCGGATCGCGTACAGTGAGGCCAATGCGCATTTTGGGTATTGAAACATCGTGCGACGAGACCGCCGTAGCCATCGTGCGTGACGGGCGGTGGGTGGAGGCTTCGGTCATAAGCAGCCAGCAGGATGCATTCCGCGGTTTGGGTGGCGTGATTCCCGAAGTGGCCGCACGCGAACAACTAAAATTGATCTTGCCGGCTCTGCACGCCTGTTTTTCGCAAGCCGAAAAAACGTGGGATGACATCGATGCCATCGCCTGTACGGTCAGTCCCGGTTTGACGGGCTCGCTGCTGGTAGGCACTACAACGGCACGCACATTGGCGAGCATTCATGGCAAGCCTCTGTTTTGCGTGGACCACATTCACGGACATATGGCGTCCACATGGCTTTTTGGCAAACATACGAGTGAGACCTTCGAACCCGTGTTCCCGCTGCTCTGCCTCACCGCTTCGGGCGGCCACACGGAATTGTGGCTGCGCCAAAGCCACACAAGCCAAACGCTCTTGGGCAAAACCCGTGACGATGCCGCCGGCGAAGCCTTCGACAAAGGTGCCAGCTTGCTCGGACTTCCCTACCCCGGCGGCCCGGCCATTTCGCGTCTGGCCAAAACAGGCGACGCGACCGCTTTTTCCTTTCCACTGCCGTTTGCCGGCGAAAGTACGTTGGATTTCAGTTTTTCAGGCCTCAAAACCTCACTGCGATATTTGCTCGCAAAACTGCCAGCCGATGCGCTGCCTCTGGAAAATCTGGCGGCCTCCTTCGAACGAGCCATTTGCCGTCACTTGTGCGACCGCGTGCTCAAAGCTTTCGAGGCGCACCCCCAAGTGAAAGAACTGCACGTGGTGGGCGGAGTCTCCGCGAACGCCACCCTCCGCTCTTCGCTGATTGCATCTCTCCCCGGCATACAGGTACGCACGCCCGTGCACATTTCCTACTGCACCGACAACGCGGCCATGATTGCCGCGGCGGCGGAGTTTTCGCGCTAAACGAACATGGACGCAGCCGGCAGCAGCGCGCCGAGAATGATGGCGACGACGGCCACGATGGCCATGCCGCGAACGAGAGTTTTCTGCTTCATTTTGCGGTGACGGTAAGAGAATCGGTGCTGAGCGTACCAGCGCTATCCGTCACCTTCAAGGTAACCGTAAAGCTGCCAGAAGAGGCGAAGACGTGCGTGGGATTCTCCTCATCCGTTTTGGCCTCGTCGCCGAAATCCCATTCGTACGAAACCGGCGTACCTGCGGTGCAGGTGCTGTCGAACTTCACACCCAACGGTACGGCACCTTCCGTGCGACTGGCGGTTACACACGCTTTGAGAAGCGGTGCGCGCACCACGATGGTTTTGGTGGATTGATACGCGCCGCCCTTCGTGGTTTTGGCGGTGGCGGTGACCATGTACGTGCCGGGTTTGGCAAAGGTGTGACGCACGATGGCGCCTGCCTGGACTGGCTTCTCTTCCTTCCCTTGGCCGAAGAGCCACTCGAAGCCGCTGATGGTTTCGCCGGGAATGATGGTTTCCGAAGCATCGAACGTAACGGCGAAAGGCGCATCGCCGCCTTCGCGGTCCGTGCGAATGACCACGAACGAAGACGGCGGCCGAACTTCCACCACGTACTTGCGACGGAACGATTTGCCGTCGGGCGCTTGCGCCACCAAATACAGAGAGTACGTTCCCGGACGGCGGTAAATGGCCTGCAGAGCCGTGACGGTGGAGCCCACCTCGCTCGCCTCGGGCACCTCCCAAGAGAAATCGATGAGCGGGTCGGCCACGGGCGTGAGCTTGAGGGTCAACGGCACTTCGCCGCTTATCATGCCGCGTTGTTCATCCACTTTCGGTTCGCCGTTGAATTGCAAATTGGGAATTTTCAGGAGATCTGTTGCCTTCACCACTTTGGAGACAACGGTTGTCTCGCCCGTATCGGCGCTGCGCAAGCGGGCGGTGACCAAGAACTGGCCTTTCTTCTCGAAGGTGTGTCCCACTTCGCGCCCTTCGGCTTTGCCGCCGTCGCCGAAATCCCACGTCACGTCTTTCACGTTCTCTTCGGTGGAGACGGAGAACTTCGTCTGGAACGGCGTGGGGCTCACGAGCATGAGCGGTTCGGAAACAATCTCGGCTGCAAACGGCTGCGGCAGAGGCTCGCTGATGGTGATGGTGCGCTTGAGTTCTTGCTTCGTCTGGTTGTTCAACGTCACCACGGCGGTCACGGTCACATCGCCCGTGCGTACGTAGGTGGTGCTCACCTGCGCTTCGGGGCCTTCGTGATCGATTTTCCCGTCGCTTTCGTAATCCCACTGCACGCCACGAATGTCTTCGGGGGTTGCAATCAGGTTCGTGAGATCGAACGTGAGAGGTTGGTCGACGAGCGGCTGCAGAGGCGTCACGCTGAAGACCTGCCTGGGAATGCTGAGCTGCCGCTTGAGCGTGCGCGTGGTACCGTCACTGAGTTTTACGATCACACTCACCGCGTACACGCCGGCCTTGTCGTACACGGCCGTAGCCACGGGCAGTACGGTGGTGTCGTTCGCGACACCGTCACCGTCGAAATCCCAAGCGAAACTGACGCCGGACTTGTTGCGCTTGGCGACGATTTCCATGGCTTCTTCGGCACTGAACGTCACCGCCAACGGGGCCACCACTTGCTTGGCATCGGTGGGCGCCGTAATGCGCAAGGGCAACGAAGGCTCTGAACTCGCGGCCAGAGCGGCCCAGCCTCCGAGTATGACTCCGGGCAGCACCACGGCCGCCAAGCGAATACCGCTGAATACTTTAATGACGGGGGTGGTGGGCACGGCCGCAATGCGAATGCCCGCCACCGCACCAATGGCGATGGCTATGAAAGCACCGAGCGCACCGGTGGTGATGGCCAACGGAATGATGGCGTCGAAGCCGCCGCTGGCATTCGGGAAAATGGTGATGAGAATGAGACACCAGAGCAGGAACACGCCGTACGGGGCGCCGACGAGCGTGACCAATGCGAAACGCATGCGTTTGCGCAGTTCCGGCGACACGGGCGGGTCGATGCGAACAGGCACGGACTGCGCGGGTGCCGGCGAAACCGTCGTCGGAGTCGGAGGCGCGGTAATGCCGTCGAGAAGCGGCTCGGGGGTCATGGCGTGGGCGAGAGGAAGCTCGGCGGCATGCCGAAAGCATCGAAGGAGAATTCCGGAGCATTGGGTGGCACGCTCACGGCCGGTGCGTCGTTGATGTCATCGAGAGAAAAACGAAGGGTGCCTCGCGGCAACGGATTTTCGGCCGTTTCACGCACCAACCAACGGGCTTCGCGCAGAATGAAATCATCGGCACCTATCCAAAGCTCCCCTTCCACCTGCTCGGCGTTCAACCACTCGGGCAACGGCTCGTCTTCGTCGGTCTCATTCATGGCTGCCAAAACCGTTTCCAGTTTCTCCGCGTCCACGGTCACCGCGTAATGGTAGGTGTCCTCGCCGTTGCGCTGCACGATGCCGTCGTCACGAAGCAGTCGCACCGATTCCGACTGGGCAGTAAGCATGACCGGGTCCGGCGTCACCTCCACGCTCAACATTTCACCGCTGCCGGCCGTGGGCAACTTCCACCAAGTATTCAGAAACGGACGAGCTTCTTCAGGCAATATCGAGAGTTTTTGCAGACGAACGTACTGTTCCGTACCGCTCACCAAACGAACTTCCCCGGCCGCTTCGATGGGCTCGGTCGCGATTCCCGACGAAGGCACGTACGCACCCGTAAAACTGGCACCGAGCTGCTTGCCGCCGTTTTGCATGACTCCGTCAGCTTGCACCACCAACGATCCGTCACTGTCCGTCCAATCCAGAGCCAAGGTGAAACGTGCCGATTCCAATTGCGTTCCCGCCACGGTGGCGCGCTCCAGTACTTGCGCCGCCGGCAACACCTGCCGAACTTTCGCACAGGCGGAAACCTGCACCGACAGTACGACGACCCCCGCAAATAGCCATAGTGGTCTCACGGTAGCCAAGTGTGGCACAAAATCGAGCTCGCGTCACCGGGTGCGCTCGCGCCTGGTCTGGACAACAATGTCCGATGCGTCCCGGATAGAAAATGACAGCGTGCCGTAGGCGCGCCTCTGCACAATGCCCATGACGCTGAACTGAATGCTGGAACTGCGTGGCAACGCGAACGGCTGGCTCAACGTAAAGGTCACCCCGGTCTTCGTCACCTTCGCGGCCTTCGCCAATACTTGGTTGTGCCGGCGCAGCTGCAGACCGGTGAGATCACTTTCGCGAATGGTGCCGCCGAGCGTGAAGTGTATGCTGCGGAGCTCCTGAGCATCCTGCGTGTCGTTTTCCAGTTGGAAACGATGCAACGTGCCGAGCACCGTGGCTCGCGGGCGTTTCGTGACGGTGAGAAATTCGTACTTCAGTCGCCCCGCCGGCACGCGAATAGGCTCGGCGGCAAGGGCTTTTGCCATCGTGTGCTGAAAGGAGCGAGCAGGTTCCATACCGGTAAACTGCAAGCGATGCACCGCCGCCGGACTGGCGGAAGCGGAAATATCGGCCGCGAGGACAAGCGTTTGCGTGGCGCAAGCGGGCAACGTCCAATCCGAAAGAGGCAACGTAATTTTGCCGCTGCGGTCGGAGAAAGCGCGCGGCGACGAAAGTCTCTCGCCCGCTTCGCTCAGAAGGTACAAAGCGGCGAAATCTTGCAATGCTCCGGCACCGCCGTGACGAAACGTGAGAGATTGAAGTTCCACATCGTCACCGCCGCAAGGAGCCTCCAGTTTGAGCGACAGGAACGGCACGCGCTGGCTGCCTGGCGGGATGGTGCCGTGCGATGTCGGCGTCTCGGTAATGTGCAACATCTCCGCCGCTTGCACGGAGGCAGTCGGAATCAGAATGAGCAGGAGCAGGCACGAGTATTTGAGCATGCATGCAGTCTATTGCGTATTGCGTGTGGCGTATAGCGTGTCGCGCATTTCGCGATCCTTAACCCTAACCCTAATCCTTAATCCTATCCCCTACCACCTGCCACCAGCGCCGCCTCCGCCGAACGACCCGCCGCCGAAGCCACCGAAGCCACCTCCGCCGCCTCCGCCACTGCCCCAACCGCCCGAACCGCCGCGCCAACCGCCGCCTCGGCGATGGCGACCGATTTGCGGGTATTTCGAAACCCAGTAGTCGAACACCAAGCCGACGCCGACGAGCAGCGGCACGAGCAGCCACCAACCGGAAAACAATGCCGCCCAAGAGCCGCCCGCCCCGCCCAGCACCCCGCCCAACCACCACGATTTGCTGCGCGAGAGAAACGCGGCCAGCCATTGGAGACCGATAAGCGCGAAAATGAGCATGAAGAAAATAACGTCGGGAGACGTGCTCACGGCATAACGGTCGGCGGTGTACTCGCCACCGATGTGCTTCTTCAAGGCGTCGATGCCCGCAGCGATGCCTTCGGCATATTTGCCGTCGCGAAATTGCGGCACGATGTCAGTTTCAATGATCCGCTTGGCGATCATGTCGGGCACGGGGCCTTCCAACCCTCGCCCAATGGAGAGAAAGACTTCGCGTTCTTTGTACGCCACCAAAAACACGATGCCGTTGTCTTTCTGCTCGTCACCCACGCCCCAACTTCTGCCTATTTGCAACGCCACGTCGAAAGCGGGCATGCCGGCCAGTTCGGGTAAAATGACGACTGCGATTTCGTTGCTCGTGGCGTCTTTGTAGGCCTTCAAATCGGCTTCCAAAGCCTCTTCCTGCACCGTTGTCATCACCGTTTCACCCGCAAGATTCGTCACGTAACCGTCATTGGCGGGCACGGTTATTTCCGCATGTGCGAAGTTCGCCTGCAAGAACAATGCGGCGGCACACAGGCCGACGATCGGCATGCGGCTGAACATGCTAGAACTGCACTTTCGGAGCCTGAGCCGCGTCTTCGGCGGCACGGAAGAAAGCGGCCTCCTCGTAGCCGAACCACGAAGCGATGAGGTTGCGCGGGAACACCTTCACGAACACGTTGTAACGCTTCACGGCCTCGTTGTAGTCCTGACGGGAAACGGTGATGCGGTTTTCCGTACCGGCTAATTCGGCTTGGAAATCGGCGAAGTTTTGCGTGGCTTTCAATGCGGGATACGCCTCAACCGTCACGAGCAAGCGCGACAGCGAACTGTCGAAGTTGTTGATGGCCTGAAGTTTTTCGGTTTGTGAACCGGCATTCTGCCACTGCGTACGAGCTGCCGTCACCGCGGTAAACGTGCTCTTCTCGAAGTCGGCGGCGCCTTGCACGATGGCTTGCAGGTTCGGAATCAAGTCGAAACGACGCTGGTACTGAGCCTCCACGTTCGCCCAAGCGGAGTCGAGTTCCGCCTTGGAGCCCACCAAACCGTTGTAACTGCTCCAGAGCCACGCTCCGAGCACGAAGATGATACCGAGAAGAATGAGGGCGGGGGTGTTTTTCAAGAAGGAAGACATGATGAGCGGGTGAAGTGAAACCATACTACAGCAGAGTCACTAGGCAGCAACGTTTTCACGGGTAGAATGATCTCCATTTCTTCATCTCTCTTTCTCATGAGTAACTCCATAGACAGAACGCTGCCGAACTCGCCCGCGGCGCTGCGTACGGAAATGCTCGACAGCGGAGACTTAACCAACCCTCGAACGGCTTTTTTGTATCGCATTCATCTGCTCTTGGAAAACGGCGCGGACTACCAAAAACTGCAAACGCAAAGTCCTCTGAGCGACGAAACGTTGGACGAATTGGACGTAAGCTTGCGTGCTGCTCTCGCTACGAAAGCGTAAAGGGGTTGAAGTTCGTGCCGCGGTCGTACACATCGCACGCCTCCGCGCGCTTAAGCCACGTTACCGCGCGGTAGGTGACGGGAGTGAAGAGCACTTCGATTGCCACCTTGAAGAGATAGTTCGCCAAAATGAGACTGAGCGCTATTTCCCATGGAAACACGCCGAAGCTGCAAGCCAAAAGCGTGAAGAGAACGGTATCCACGCCTTCACCCACCAGCGTGGAGCCGATGGTGCGCACCCACAAATGACGCCCCTTCATGGCCACCTTCATATTCGCCAGCACGTAGGAATTCGTGAACTCTCCGCACACGTACGCACACAGACTGGCCGCGACGATGCCGAAGCTGCTTATGCCGCCCAAAATGGCTGCGTACGAAGCGTCGCCTGCATACTGCTGCCACTGAACCTCCCCCGGCAGTTGCTGCACCACCCAGAACACCGCGCTCATGAGAGCAGCCGCGGCAAAACCCGTCCAAATGACTCTGCGGCTTCTGTCGAAGCCGTACACCACGGTGAGAATATCGCCGAAAATGTAGCTGAGTGGAAAGAGCAACGTACCGGCATCGAAAGCCAGCGGCACGCCCGCAATCGACCAACCGAAATCCACGATTTTCGCCGAGGAAGCAATGTTGCTCACAAGCACCACGGCCACGAACGCGGCCATGATGAAATCCAGATAACGATAGGAACGAAGAAGTTCTTTCATAAATGCGAATGGAAACGACGGGCTGCGCGCATGGTATCACAGCGCCAGGAGGGCATCGGACTGTTTGTCAGCCGTTTTGAAAAGTCGTACGATGCGCCCCCATGGCTCTCAAGCAAACAGCAGCGGCCGGTGGCGGCAATCCAGAAGAAATGAAGGCCGACGCCGAATCGACGCCTGCACCTTCCACCGGGTTGAGACTTTTACGCATATTGGGCACCGTCGCCGCCGGCATTGCCGCGGCTACCGCACCACCTTCGCAAGGAGGTCATAGCTGCGGCGGTTGCCCCATGTGCCTGCCTCCGCCCATCACTCGCCCTGAAAAAAAGGAAGAGGAAGATGATGAAGGCGACAAGGAATAAACGTGCAGCTGTTCTGCAGAAAAATGTAAAAGTGCGTTTTGGTGTGGAAAAGAAGTCGAATCATCGGGATGACCCGACTTCGCCGGAGCCTGTACTGAGCCAGTTGAAATAGACTACGGCACGCAGGCAGGCAGGGTTTGATCTGTTATCGATACATTCGCCGAACGAGGGCTCTGCCCGAAGTGGAGGCGCTCCTTGTTAAGGGAAAGAGAGCTCGTGAGAGAAACCGCCTGTCCTGAGCGCGGTCGAAGGGTAGGTTTTCTTTCACGAATGAATGGTCGGGATGACAGGACTTGAACCTGCGGCCTTACGGTTCCGAACCGTACGCTCTAGCCAACTGAGCTACATCCCGACGCGGGCAGATGATACTGACAATGTCCGGCGAACAAAAGCGAAGATTTGCATGAAATGAAGCCAAGCTTATGTATACAAGAAAACATTTTTACTGTTTTGGGAATTATTTATGAACAAATATTGTATTCATAAATACGGACCGGCAAACATTGCTTGTTTTTTGCCATATTGGAGCCAAAAAATCCGAAATCGCCTTCGAGCAAGGGAAAATGGGCCAAAATTGCACTATGCAACAACCTTTCCGTACGTACACTGCCCGCCTTTTTCCCATTCTTCTATGATGAATCGCGTGAAATACACACAACACAAACTTCAGAATCCCCTGTTGTGGGTGCACGCGTTCCTCATTGCCGCCTACGTGGTGGAAATGTTCACGCGCACTCCCAGCCTCGGCTAAAAACAGAGCTTCAGCGCCGCTGGAACTTCAAGGTTCCCACCGCCACCGTTACGCCCGCTACGGCGGGAGATTCATTTTCCCGGGTAATCACCACCTCCGAAAAGTCGCGCGGGTCTTTTTTAACGTCTTTGCGGGCGCCGTGACGGGCATCTCCGAGCTTGCTCGTCACTTGCCCCAACGAGACCTTTTCTCCCGTGGACGGGTTGCGCAGCCACGCCTCGTAGTATTCACCCGCTTCCGTCCGGGCAATGTTGAGCTGCAGCACGGCACGCGCAGCGCCGTCGCTGAAGAGACTGGCTTGAGCCACGCCGTTGGCCTGGGTACCGCCCGTGCCGGTCAAAGCCGTGACGCCGAGTGCCACCTCGCGTCCGTGATCGGGGTCCACCGCAACCGACTTGTCGGGTATGGAATATTCGCTGCGCCCCTTTTGCGGCTCATCGCCAATCTTCACTTGTTTCTGGGAACAAGCGGCGAGCAGAAATACACACAGAAGAAGAGGGGCGGAAAAACGCATGCGCACATGGTAGCTTACTCTTCGCGGCCGCGCAGTCGGGCGCGTTCTTGCAAGGCGTGCGCGGCGGCCGCCACTCCGCGTTTCTTCAGCTCTTCATCGTAACCGAAGGCCTTTTCGTACTCGCGGAGAGCCACCAAAAACTCCTCCAGTTGCGGCGAAAGCGCTATGAAGTGGGCGTTCGTTTCGAAAGCGACGGCATAGTGGAACAGTAACGCTCGTATTTCCGGCTGCAGCGCTTTTGCCTGCGCCGGCAGAACGACAATGAGCTGACTGACGGTTTGCAGGTCGTTCCAACGGTTCGCCTCGTACGCCAGAAGTGCGTTCTGCAAAACGCACTGCTCCGACTTTTCGCCCGTGGCGCAGTATTGCCCCGCCAATACATACGCACGGCCGTCTTGAACGTTTTGAGCGAAGTAGTCTTGAATACTCTCTTGTCCGCACAGGCGGGTGCGGCTCAGGTGCAAATCGCGGCTGAACAACTGGTGCCGGGCCAACGCGTAATATTTGCAAGCCGTTTCCACGTCGCCTTCACGCTCCGCGCGACGCCCGACGGACGAAGCCAAAAGCAACGGCGCTTCCACGAGAGCCGCGAGCAGCAGCAAACTGATGCACACTCTGCGCGCCAAGCGCAGCAGACGAGCCGTGTGTTCCTTTTGAGTGGAAAAGAAATTTCCCGTGAGCATGCCGAGAAAAAGCCAGAACGGCAGGGCTATGCCCACGAACTGCAAATTGAAGTCCAAGAGGTTGTGCGCCAACGTACCGAGCAAGGCAATGAGCAAGACGGCCGGAGTGGGCGCGAGAGTGGAAAGCGTGCGGCGCATGGCCGGCACCAGTACGAAAAGAAGCAACGCCGCAAAAGCGGCCGCGGCGGGCAAGCCGCGTTCGGCAAGCAGTTTCAGAAAAACGTTATGCGGATGGTCGGAAGTGGCCAAGACACCGGTTTGCAGGTGGGGCTGCAGGAAACGAAAGCTGTACGGACCCCAACCGAAAACGGGGTTCGCTTGCGCCAACATGAGCGACTGATTCCAAAACGCACTGCGCTCATCTATGGAGGAAGTTCCCTCTTCCGCCGTAAACGTCACCTTGTCGGCGACGCTCTGCACCGGAAAAGCCAAACCGCGCACAGCGTTTACACCCGCAAACGTCACGAGCGCCGTGACGGCAATCGCCGTCGTGAGAAGAAGAATTCTCTTCCATTCCGCTTTCGAAAACCCGTTGAGGAACAGGTAGCCTGCAAGCAACGCAGCCTGCCCGCCGAACGCCAAGAGCGCACCGCGCGAATAACTGAGAAGCAAACAACCCACGACCGCACCCAGCGAAATCACGAACCAGACAAGCTGACGACGCGTGCGCAGTTCCAACTGCAATGCAGGTAGTAAGAAAATCGGCCACGCCAAGAGCAAGTATTCTGCCCAAGCGTTCGGCCAGAAGTCGGTGTGGAAACGCCAGTCGAAGAATGTGCCGACGAACCTGTCCACCGGCTGCGTGACGTATACCCATGCGCCCACGGCGCAAGCAAGCAAGGTGGAAACACGCAGCACGTTGAGAATGCGCTGTTTCAAGGCCACGCCCTCTTCGGCGGCAAAAACGGAAACGGACCAGAGGAAAAGCAGCACCAACGAGCCGTCACGCAAGAGTTCGTCGAAACCGTAGTTGGCCGTTTTTGAAAAGACGAAACTGACGAACGTCCAGAATACGAAGAAGAACCCAAGAGCGGAAGCCGTGCCCTGTTTCGGTTCGGGCAGAGCCGAAGCGGGGCGCTTGTACACGACGGAAATGAGCAACCACGCCACCGCCACCAAAAGCCACGTGGCATCCAAACTCTTGCCGCCGCGCCACAATATGGCAAAGGCCACGAACGTGGGGAGCAGGTACGCCTGCAAAGCCGCTTGCGCGCGCGCGGAGAGCACGGTGAACAGTGTGCCGAAAAGGGCGCACTACCGCTAGTGCGGAATGTCGGCTGCGAAGGCAGTGCGACGAAGCACGTCTAAAAACTCGGAAGTACGAGGATGCGCACAGCTTGCCTGCCACGGCTTTATGGGGCCGATGAAATGCACAATCTTCGGGTCTACCGTGAAACGGCTAAGCGTCGCGGCATCGGTGCGATCATCGGACCAATCCATGGTGCGCAAGGCTTCGTAGAGCGAGTTCCAGGCCGGGTCCAACTGCGTCCAATGCTCGCCGCCAATCACGTTCACGCCATCCTGCCCGGGCCAACGGAGCTGCTCGGGATTCTGCGCGACGTATTCCAGAACGCGCTCCGAAAGCGCCAGCTCGTTCCAGCGGGGAATGTTCATGAGGAGCAAGCCGGAATTGAAATACGGCCTGTCCGGCGGCAAACCCAATTCGCGCCAGTTGAGAAGTCCGTACGTCGGTTCCGAAACCGTCAAGCATCCCAAGTCCTGCACCGCTCCGAAGGCTTTTCCGTACAAGTCGCTGTCGTACAACTGCGCAACGTCGCCACGCACGAGCATGTCGCTATCCACGTACAACAAACGCTCCGCACCCGTTGCCAAGTGCGGCAGCAGCAAGCGTGCGTGCACGAGGTAGTTGAACCATTTGTGTGCTTTCAGATTTTTGATGTGCGAAAAATCCGGTTCCAACCAATGCACTTCTATGTTCGACCAAGACGCGTTCAACTTCTTTCGGGCTTCCGGCGAAAGGCCTCCGTCTATCACCCAAGCCTGCACGGGTCGGCTGCAGGCATCGGCGAGTGAACGCAAGGTGCCAGCCAGACCGGGCGCATACTTTTCGTCGGCCACACAACCCACGCAAACGCAGTGCATGCGCGCAAGCGTAGCGTGTTTTTGCTCGACAAGCAGGTGACTATAGGCAAAAATCCACCGGTTGATCTTTGGAATGCCCAGATGGCGGAATTGGTAGACGCGCACGCTTCAGGAGCGTGTAGGAGCAATCCTGTGGAGGTTCAAGTCCTCTTCTGGGCACCATCAAAAAATACTTTTATCTACGGTATACTGAGCCCCATGAAACACCACGTGCTTCTTGGAGTCCTCGCCACACTGCTGTTCATTACACCAAGCACGCACGCGCAAACCGCACCCGGAAAGAAATTCAGCATTCCCATTTTGGTGTACCACCATGTGCGCCCTCAGCAAGGGTGGGCGAAAAGCACCTGGAGCTGGAAAATGACCGTCACTCCCGCCACGTTCGAAAAACATATGAAGTGGCTGGCCGATAACAACTACACGAGCATCGACCTCACCACCATGACGAAAATACTGAAAGGCGAACTGCAAGGTCCCGTGAAGCCCGTGGTCATCACCTTCGACGACAACAATCTCAACGCCTACGAAAACGCTCTGCCCGTACTGAAGAAGTACTACCAGAAAGCCGTGTTCTACCAAGTGAGCAATCGCCTCAAAAACCCCGGCACCATCGACGAAGCACGAACGAAAGAGCTGGTGAAGGCGGGTATGTTCGTGGAATCACACACCGTTTCCCACTCCACACTCACTTACCTTTCGCGCAAAAGGCTGGATGAAGAACTGACGGAAAGTCGCAAAACACTCGAAGCCCTCACGGGCAAACCCGTCTTGCACCTCGCCTACCCGTCCACCGCGCAGAACGCGCTGGTGCGTGAGCGCGCCAAGGCGGCAGGCTACCTTACGGCCAGCATCATGGACCCGCGGCCCGTGACCGAAAAAGACGACTGGTTCAAACTGCCGCGCATCATGATGACGGACGACACGAACCTGGCGAAGGTGTTGCCTTAGGGGTTTTTTGGCAACTACTTCTTCGGCGCGTCTTCCCAAAGTCCTATCACATTGCCGCTCGGGTCTTTCGTGTAGCAGTAGAAACCGCTGCCCATCATGTCCATTTTCGGCATGACCATGGCTCCGCCCGCGGCGAGAATTCTCTCCGCCGTGGCGTCTATGGACTGCACATGTACGGCGAAAACCGGGGCTTGTACTTTTTCGTTCTTCTTCATAATGCCGCCGTTGATTGCACCCGCTTTCAACGGTTGGCGCGTGGTTTCGTCGATGGGTGTGGTGTGCACGCCGATGTAGGTGGAACCGTCCGGCATGGGCCAATCTTGCAGCTTCCAGCCGAAGATTTCGCCGTAGAATTTTCTCGAAGACTCGAGATCGGAAACGGGAATTTCGAAGTGTACGATGGGGTCCATACGCAAAGACTACCACAAAAAAACCGAAGCGTTTGCTCGTCAGGTTGCGCGCACGTCATTATCGTGCGCCGCGCATGTCGGAAGCCAAACGTTGCCCATCGGCGGACGGTTCGTGTGCGCTGGAAATTCGCGGGAACACCGCGTGCATCGTGAATGCACAGGGGCAGGAATTGGCGAACATAGAGTACGGAGGCGAATGCACTGCGGCCGCCATTTCGAACTCGCGCACGCATGTGGCACTGGCCTTGCGCAACTTGCTTTTCACCTACACCTACCTGTTGGAACAATCGAACAACTGGGGTAAGCAAGGAGTTTCAAAAGCCGAAAGTCCGCCTCCGGCTTCGCTGCATTTCGAAGAACCTCCGGACCCTCGCTACCCGCCTGTGGAACTGGTATCCGTTTCACGGGAAGGCGTGCGACGCGTATTGTGGCCGAAGCACTGAACACTCACACCGCAGGCTGCCGAGCCGCATGTTCGCGTGCGGTCTGCAAACGGCGTTTCCAAACGTTTTTTTCCAACTGCAAACCGAATTCCTTATTCAGAAGCGAAGCAATGCGCCCGATGTCAGGCTCGCCTTTGTGCGGGCCCGAATCATGAACTGCGCCTCCGGCCAGCTCCAACAAACGAGCATCAATACGCTCGTTCCACTCCGGTCGTTCGCGCCCACTGGGTCGCGCCTGCAGAATTTGATGATTGATGTCCTGATGCTCGCGAAACGACAACGTATTTTGGCAAACTCTCGCGACGATGGACTCGCGCACGGCCAGTGTTTGCGCGCCAAGCGCCGCCAGCGCCGCGGACACATCGACCTGCTCGGCTATGTCTTGGTACCGAAGCAATCTGCGACGCAGTTCAACGATGTTGCGGCGCAAAACATCGGAAACCGTGCTTGCGAGTTTGTCCGCAAATTCAATGGCAAAGCGTTGCCGAACGTGGGATTCCATTCCCATAAATTCGCTTTCTACCAGCCGCGAACCCGAAGCGCAACTTTCCTACGCTCGCGGCACGAACTTGATGGACAGCGAATTCACACAGTGACGCGTGTTTTTCTTCGTAAGATGCTCACCCGTAAACACATGCCCCAAATGCCCGTCACACTGCGCGCACACGATTTCCGTACGTCGACCGTCGGCATCGGGCACTTGCTTCACGGCGTCGGGGAGAGTGTCATCGAAACTCGGCCAACCGCAGCCGGCGTCGAACTTGTCATCGGAGCGGTAGAGCACGTTGCCGCACCGCCTGCAGGTGAAGTCCCCTTTTTCCCAGAAATTT
Organism: uncultured Candidatus Peribacteria bacterium; assembly: GCA_964636635.1. Classification (GTDB taxonomy): domain Bacteria; phylum Patescibacteriota; class Gracilibacteria; order Peribacterales; family Peribacteraceae; genus CAZWVP01. The sequence goes on along the minus strand of CAZWVP010000001.1, from coordinate 4,886 downwards.
TCGTACGCGCCCGTAAACGGTGGTTCCGTGCCTTTATGAACGATAACGCGTTCTTCTTCGGCGGTGAGGGGTGTGAAAACCATGCGAGTATTCTACTTGTAGACGGCTGCCTGCAAGCCTAGAATTTGGCACTTTATGCATACCCCTTCTCACGCACTCCCGGAGCCTGTGGACATGGTGGCCACGGGCAAAAAAAGCAAGAAAGCCGCCACGGCTTTCCACGGCATGCGCGGCAGCATAGAAACCGTCTACCCCGACAACGATGCGGAGGCTTGGAGTTACGTCGACGAACGTTTCGAAACTCATACCCTCACGCCACCGGCGCACGACTACGAGGAATGGCTCCGTACACGCTATGAACCGTCCGATGAATTTTCGCAAAAACTGACCGCGCGCCTCTTTGCGCTGTGGCGGGAAATGGACCGTGCCGGCTTCAACGCCAACGGCATGGAACTGTTTCCCCACCAAAAAGCACTCTTCGCTTGGACCACGCTTTCCGTGTGCAGCGGCACGCGTGACCGCGTCTCGAATTTGCTTTTGCGCTCACCGTACGGCAGCGGCAAGACACTGGTCGGCGGCGTGACGGTGGAAGCTTTCGTGGCTCTCCAACATGAAATGATGCAAAACGGCACGGACCCGAAACAAGTGCCGACGGGTGCCATTTTAGGCATGCGCAAAGAGCACATGTCGCAAAACGCTTTGGGCCAACAGCATGCCGTTCTCCAGCCGCCGTACACCGTGGAACGCAAAGACGTCACTGGCTACTGGAACAACCTCGGCACCATGTTCGGAACGGACTTCAGCGAATGCTTCGAAAAGCCGCGAGGCAAAAAGCACCCCTTCTTCGGACTCTTCGATGCCAACGAAGTTTCGGCCGAAGAGCAGGACGGCCGGACGGCCGAGCAAAAGCTCGACGCCTACCTCGCCGCTCTCAGTGGAAAACCGGCCGATCGCTGGGCGAAACTCCAAGCGGAAAAGCGCACGCAAATTCGAGCCACGCTGCTTTCGCTCATGGCCGGAAAAATGGTGCTCGTGCGCGACATCTACAACGTGCCGCAACCGGAAAAGCCCCTGCCTCGCGAGGCTCTCGGCAACGACGACGGGCAAAATCGCTACCGCGGTGACGGAGCTTACGCACTGGTGGAAACGCCCGAGTATCGCATAAAAGCCTCGCACGTTCAGTTGTCGGTGAACCGCGACGCGTACTCCAACAAGCCGAACCTCGAAACGCCGGCGCAGTTCTGCATTTCGTACGGCTCCGCCCTCACGCGCGCGGCCGACCTGGTGCGCAGCGACGTGCGGGAGGAAATTCTGAAGCGCGCGCGTCTGTTGGTGGTGGACGAAGCCGGCAAACTCAACCCTGCCTCACTCGGAGACACCACGTCGGAACTCAGCGGAGAGTGGCCGCTCATCGTGGGCCTCACGGGGCAGGACCGCGGCATCGACGGTTGGAGCGAGCGTTCGCCCATGCTCTCCACGCAGGAGATGATTCGCCGGAAGCTCATGAAACCCATCGCTTTTGCCGGCATCGGCGATGCGAAAAACCCGCCTGCAGCGGGCAGCGAAGAAGCGTGGCAGGCGTACGAAAAACAGCTGTTTGCCAAGACGAAAACCGCGACGAAGCTCGGACTCCCTCAGCCGTACGAACTCGACACCGTCGTCGTGACGGCTTCCGGTCAAGCTCGCGAATACGCGCATCGCATTCAAGAAGCGCACGTGAAGCAGAAAATGCCCGCGAAAGTGTGGTGCTACGACGGCGCGGCGGGTGGCGACCGCTGGAACATCATCGTCAACGGGTTCAATGCGCCGAAAGAAGAAGGCGAGCCGAAGCGCGTTCTCGTCACCATTCCTCCGCTCATCGCCGAAGCTTTGCGTCTGCGCGCGGAGTGTTACGACATTCTTACGAACATGAACCGCTATGCGCTGGACCAAACGCGCGGACGTTTGGGGCATATACGCAACACCGAAGAAGGCGCGAACGCCGACAAGGCTCGCACGTTTTTCCGCATGCAATGGCTGCAAGGACAGCAAGGGGAATCCTACATTCGCGAAATGGCGCAAGCGATGGGCTTCCGGTTGCCCGAACAGGACGCCACTTGGACGCCGCTGCAGTGCATGATTGACCTCGACGCCTACGAACGCGACCAAAAACGCGCAGGCCTTTCCAGGCCCGAACCCATTCCCGACGCCATATTGGTGCAAAAGCGCAAACGTCGGAAGCACGCGCTCGACGAAGGTACGCCGCTCAAAAGCACCAGCGCTTTCGTGTTGGAGGCAGAACGGAAGAAGGCGGAACGCGAATCGCAAAGTGCACTCTCCCAACACTTGGCCGTAAGCGGCGAGAAAGAAGGGACGATGCCCGTTGTGACTACGAAAGTGGAAGCGGTCACACCCAAAGAGTCCGGCAAGGGGAAGAAGGGCAAGGAAACGAAGAATGCCGTCAAAGCCATCGAACTGCAGCTGGATGCCGCGGGGCGCCCCGTGAATTTGGACGTGCTCGCGGTGCAATGTGGCATTCATCAGTATGTCGGCTCGCTGAAGCTGGCCGCCAACGACGCCTATAACGCCAAAAAACGCGACCAGGAATTGGCCACGGCAATTTTGAAAGAAATCAACCGCCTGTGCGCCGTCATGGCCAGACGCGGCAATGCCCTGGCCAAAGCCTACGCCGACTCGGCGGCCGAGTTGGAAATGAACATCAAGTAAATGCGCCCCTCATCCGCCAACCTCCCCGGCTTGCACAAGCGTCTGCCGCTGGATGCGCCGCAACTGCACGACACCGCCAAGCTGCGGGCGTTCGAGCTGATGGCGGCCAAGCGTGGCAACGCGGCTCTGGAGAGAATTTTCGCGGAAACCGAAACCAAACTCCCGAAGCTCATCGCTTCCGTGCGCTGGTCGATTCTGCATTTGCCCATCAAAGAATTCGCCGACGGTGCCGGTTTCAGTCAGCAAGGGTACGTGGCTATGGAAAAAGACCTCGGCGAAAACCTGGCCCCGCACCGTTCGAAGTACACGCGCATTCTGGAATACTGGGAAAAGTGCGACATTCCTTTGGGGGTGCGGGAACAACTGCTCGACTTGCTCACCATGCCGGACGTGCTGGAACAAGCGCCCGAATCTCGAAATCTTCTCGAAGCCATCGAACAGGTACGAACCCAATGTGCAGACTGTCTGAATGCCAAGCACATGAACGCCTTTTACCACCGCGTCGGCTTCGATCGCGGCCACGCGCAGGTGGAAAGAATTCAGCCGGGCTTCTACAACACCATTTGGCAGCGTGAGAAAACGCAGACCATCCCCGCTTGCGTGGAGGTACTCGGCATCGTGGACGGCGCGTATCCCGCAAAAAACGAAAAAGGTGCGGCGCTGAATGCCTTGCGACGCCAAGAAGGCTTGGCTGTTTGGACGGCCACCAAAGAGCGGCAATACGAGACATGGACATTGGAGAAACCGCTGGCGAGTTTGCTCATTGCCATGGAGAAAGACTTGGCCGTCACTCACGGCGTCACCTGCACCGCACAGTCGCTGCAGGAAGCCTACGGCTTCGGTCCGCTGCATGCGCAGCAGCTCATTCAAAAAGAACTCATCACCCCCGAAGCCATTGAGCCCGTCGTGAAAGAACTCATTCCCCCTCAAGAACGAAACGCGTTCCGCGAGGCGTGGAAAAAAGCCTGGGAAATAGAATGCGCCAGACCCTCCTTCGGCACCGTCGCCACGCAGGCCATGGACGCGCAAGGCTACACCACGCCTCAACTGGCGAAGCTTGCGGGCATAAAAACACCCGAAGAACGCGGGGTGGCCAAGACGGACGAGCGCAAGCAGAAGTATCGACCCGATTCCGAAATTCGCGGCATTCTGTACAACAACCACGTCAGTCGCCAAGTGGCGGTGGAGGCCCTCATTCAAGTGCTTTCCACCACGCCGGAAGACGCCGATGATCTGCGACGGTCCTACTTCCAAGAGCGCGAACGTTTCTTTCGCCGTAACGGTTCCGGGCTGAAGGGCAAAGGCTTGGACATGCGCGTTCGCCGCGAACTCGCGAACGCTTCCTTGGAAGAAGTGGCCGAGGCGCTTTTGCCGAAAGGCTCGAACGTCTCACCCGAAGAACTCAAAGCCGCCCGTAAGTTCGTGCAACATTTGGAATGGATGACGAAAGACGAAGATGCCACTTTCACCTACAGACGCATCGTCGGATTCCTGAATAAAAAAGCCGCGAACGAAGGAGAGCTGGCTCAAGGGCGCATCCAGTCGCTGCACGAAGTGGCGGAACATCTCAAAGAATTTTCCACGGTTCAGGAAATGAGCGCGAATCTCATCTCAGCCATGAAAGGCGCCAAGTTCGTTTCCGAATGCATGCGCAACGTCGCACGCAGCAACGAAGAATGGCTGCGAGCCGACCTCATCATCAAAGCGTCACAGGGCGAATTCACGCCGCCTCTGCCCTCACTGCGCATCATGCTGAAGAGCACGCTCGATCTGCCGCTGCCCGAAAGCGTCGTGCGCGACTGGCACGAGCATTTCCCGGCCGCGCTTGCGGGCAGGGTGCCGGAATTCCCCACCGTCAGTCACCCCCTCGCCCGGGTCATGACGACGCTCATCGCCACGAAGGAATCCAGCGTCATGGGCTTCTTCGAAGACCGCGTGCCGGGCATGGTACCGACACAAGGCACCAAAGTGTTGCGCGATTTGAACGCGGGCGAAAACGTGGACTGGAGGCATTTGCATAAAATACTGCTCGGAGCGGGCTTCATGCCGGGGACGCTTCCGTACAAACTGGCCAAACTCCTGCACGAAAACGGCGGCGATGTGGACGCCGCTATGAAGGAACTGACACCTCAGTTGGAGACTCAGAAAAAAGAAATTCACCCGGCGAACCTGCCCGGCCT